>JBDNHX010000004.1:0-51544 GCA_041688565.1 Planctomycetaceae bacterium | reverse complement strand
AGATACGGTCGTCGCTGGCTCTTTTGGAACAGCAGGGTGTCCAGTGGCGGCTGGAAGGCTTCATGTGGCATCAGGGTGAAAACGATATGTTCGAAGCAGATTACATGGCGAACTACGGCCGGAATCTGAAGAACTTTCTGGTCTGCTGGCGACGTGATCTCAATGCTCCCGATCTGCGATTCTATATCGGCGAACTGTGTACCAAGACGATCTGGGGCATGGATCTTCGTCCCAGAATGTATGCGATCAGTCTTGGCCAGAGGGAAGTGACGGAGGCTGATCCGCTGACCGACTATGTACCGACATCGCATATTGGCGTGGAGATCGGCGGTGGTGCCGGTCTGCATTATCACTATGGAACACTGGGCCAGCTGGAACACGGTGTGAACTATGCCGAGGCATATTTAAAGTCGATCGGCGAATGGAATCCCACGCTCCGCGTTTTGCCAGTTTGGCCGTATGCTGCGGGATCTCGAGTGAAGCTCTTTGTGCTGGCGGGTCACCGCAACATGGAAGGCGAGCGGGCCTTCACGCAGGATCTTGCGAAGCTCGACGGAAAGGCGCAACTGCTGAACGACGATCCTTCGATTGCTTGTCGTTATAGTTTGGGTGGTGGATACAAGACATCCGGGGCGGCCGAAACGCTTGGCGCGTTCCGCTACTGGGAGCCGCTGGGACCGTTCGGTTTCTACGACACTTTCGGCCCGGAACTCAGCTTTGGAGCGACTCTCAAAGAGTCGGGCGTCGAGAATATTGCCATCGCCAAGTTCACCCACAGTGGGTCGCAGATCATCGACTGGACACCGGAAGGCAGCGAAGCGAAGTCGAGGAACCTTTATCCGGACTTCCTTCAGTTTGTTCGTGATTCCGTGCAGCAGCTGAAAGACAAAGGCCACGAGGTAGATCTGGCCGGCATCTTCTATCATGTCAGCGAGAACGACATGTCATGGGAACCATTTCGCAAACGAGCGGCCGATCGAATCGTGTCTCTGGTCACAGCCGTTCGTCGCGATCTCCAGCAGCCTGACCTGAAGTGGTACATCAGCCAGCAGCCTCCGACCGATGACGAAAGTGTCAACCGCGTTGATGTGATGGCCAACGTCGCTCAAGCCACAGCCGGTGATGCAAACATCCGTCACATCGAACTCACCGACCTGCCGCCTCAGCGGGAGCAACTCGTCATTGACGCGGCTGGCATCATCTGGCTGGGGGAACGGCTGGCGAAGGAGTACCTGAAAGACCGGTGAAGCTGGATCTTACTCGTCTAACTCGTTCCAGGGCTCCAGCCCTGGACCGCACTGCCAGGAGGCTCCGGCCTCCACGTCCGCAAGGCAGGAGCCTTGCATGCAGTGCGTTCCGAGGCTGGAGCCTCATAACGAGGACATCGCTACAACGCGGACGCTTTGCGAAACAGCTCAGCGACGTCGACTTTCAGCTCCAGAAGTATTCGCGACACCGCAACCGGTTGTGCACCGGCATCGACATACTCCGCAGATTCCAGAAACAACACATGGAGACTTTGATCTCGCGGATCCACAATCCAGTACTCGGGAATCCCGGCCAATGCGTAGTCACGTCGTTTGTCGACAAGATCACGGTCAGGGTCATCAGGACTTAAAATCTCAATAACCAAGTCAGCCGTCTCCCAGAACTGTACCTGCCGACGCTTGAGATTTTGAGTGGCGACGAACAGAACATTGGGCTCGCGAAAATGGCGGTCTGCAACCCGAACTCGAGTCGGCGCAGTCATCACAATACCGGCCTGTCGTGGCTCACAGTATTCGTGCAGTGCCAGAAAGAGCAGCCGGGCAAGGAACTGATGCTGCAGCGATGGCATTGGCAGAACCTCGACGAATCCGTCCACGAGTTCAACAAATCGGTTTCCGGGAAGCAAAAAATAATCACCATCGCGCCATTCACCCTGCGATGGAAACAACTGCAGAATCGCAGTACTCGGAGATGGTTCAACTGGCACACGGACAGACATAGCCTGGTGACCTTGTGGACTCTTGCCATGACTTGCGAAAATGCACGATATCAATGGCATCGACAGGATGCATGTTAAGACCAAAAACGTTGTACCATGTTACTTCAACAACCTGAACGACACAATCTGCGACTTGGTTCTGTAACCCAGGGGGCTGTGGATTGAATCGAAGAAAGTGCGCGTCATTCTGACGTCGTGATTCTCTGTTTGTTTTTCAGACACTCGCCCGACGGCCTGGGCCGTGCCGCGAAGCAGTAGACGCAGGTCCAGGGAACGTCACCGAGTTCATTTTGAGGCATTTCATGAAACTGGCCACTCGAGTCAACTTGATCATTCGCCGCATTCATCTGTACTCGGGACTGTTTCTGCTGCCGTGGGTATGGCCGATCTGTTGAGCCTGAAGATCTACGATTCTGATAATGGAGACCTCCTGAACGATTTTGATAGCCCGTATCGCTACGGCCGATGCTCGCTCGTGTTTTCGCCGAATGGAACCCTGCTGGCTCGTACCGGCACCGATAAGTCGATACCAATCTGGAATACTCAATCTAGTACGCTCATTGCCGATCTTCCCAGTGAATCTCACATGGGCAGCTTCAGTGAGGACCACCTTCGGTTTGCAGCCGGTTTGTCCGACGAAAGCAACGGAATCCATCTCTGGAAACTGCCCGCACAACGAATTGGTGCATCTCCAGAAAACCCCAACGCGGACAAGAAGCTTCCGTGGCAAGCGGTCGGGCGAGTCGTCGACGGAAATGGTAATTCTTTCAGTCCCAATACAACTGTGGTCAGCCACAACGATTCGAAGGAAATCTCCGGCACCGTCGTTGGTCCGGACAATCAACCGGTGGCTGATTTTGAGATCATATCGCACGGCGGGTCTGGGGCCGTCGTGGCAAAGTCCAATGAACGCGGTAAGTTCCGATTCCAGGTCAATGCCGATCCGGAGTTCGTAATGGTCGGCTATCACTTAGATCACCAGCCGTGGTACGGACGGCCGAAGTGTGGGGAAGAGTTACGCATATTGTTGCGTGCTCGAACAAGGCCCGAGCGGATCGCGGGAACTCGACGCATGGCCGTTCGACTGATTGACTCCCGCACTGCGGAGCCAATTCCCGGAGTCATCGTTTCCGCAACTCGCTGGGAAGGTCCTGCGGCGAAGACCTTTGCGGGCAAAGCGGTGTCGGACCAGCCCATTGTTCCGGATATTCTCGGCGTCGATCGTCGCGATCATGAAAATGTTGTGACGGATGCCGACGGATACCTCCGTTGCCTCGTCAGTCCGAAAACCTGGAGTTACATGATTGGTGAATTCTCGGTGGGATATGATTCAATCGCTCCGATCAACAGCCGAAACGAAGTCGAACTACAAAAGCCGATCGGTGGAAAAACGCAGTTCACATTTCGACTGGTGAAGACGAAAGCATCTGCTGAACGGCCATAATGCAGCCGCGACTACAGTAATTCTTTGATCCCTTCAGCTCGATCAACCAAGGCGACTGGCCGGCCGGAGTAATCCAGGAAGTGCGTCGCTGGATCGATATCGAGCACTCGATAGACGGTTGCCAGTAAATCGTGAGGAGCAACTTCTCGTTCGATAGGGTACTCAGCTTTCGAATTCGTCGCACCGACGACAACCCCCTGTCTCAATCCGCCACCGGCCAGCATGACGGAGAATGCGTCGCCCCAGTGATCGCGGCCAGGGATTGGAATTCCCGGCTGACCTTCGTTGATGCGTGGAGTTCTGCCGAATTCGCCCATGACGATCACAAGAACCTGATCCAGCAGATTTCTTTCCACCAGATCTGTCATCAATGCGCCGACACATTGATCCATCACTCGCATATTCGGAGCATGTCCATCGACGAGTGATGAATGATGATCCCAGTGAGGCATATCAACGGTCACGAATGATACGCCGGACTCGACCAGTCGCCGAGCCATCAGTGTGTACTGTCCCCATGGAGTGGTTCCGTAACGTTCGGCGACAGCGGGAGACTCCTTCGAAATATCAAAAGCATCAATCGCCGCTCCGCCAAACACCAGCGACATGGCCGCCTGATGATGAGAGTCCATGACACCCATCACGCCAGTGTTGTCGACATCACGTCGCAGACGATCGAGCGACGTCATGAGGCTGCTGCGGTCCTGAGCACGCGATTGATCAAGGCCTGTGGCGGATTTGAAGCAGGTCGGCGCTTCGACCTTCGTCTTGTACGTGTGATGCAGGTATCGAATGTCGTTGTTGACCGCAAATGGTTCATGCTCGCCACCCAGATAGGCGGCTCCCTGATAGCCCGGGTAGAGATAAACACTTTCAGCAGACGGCAGCCCCACATACGCAGGCAGACCAGGTTTGTTGGCGCCTTTGAGTTTTGAAACGCACGATCCGAGTGACGGGTAGCGAATTCCCTTCGAAGCCGTGGTCGCTCCAAACCGACCGGTCAGCATCCAGTGAGCACCCGCGAAGTGATCTCCAGTCCCGTGTCGCATGGACCGAATGATCGACATCTTGTCCGCAAACTTCGCTTGTTGAGACATCAGCTCTGAAAAGTGGACACCGGAAAGACTGGTCTGAATCGTTCCAAACGGTCCGCGAAACTCGGCAGGAGCTTCTGGCTTTGGGTCATACGATTCCAGCTGACTGGGGCCACCGTCCAGCCAGATGAGTATGACGCTCTTGTTATTCTTCCCTGCAGTGCCTTCAGCGATCAGGCGTTTTTGCGTTGCCAGATTCAAGCCTGTCAGTCCCAGTGCACCCGCCTGCAGGACAGCACGTCGACCAAGAACTTTGGGACTTCGAATTTGCAACATGGCTGAATCCTGCAAAAACCTGGCGAATTAGGCGAGCGGCAGAAACAAAAACAAACCCAATAGACCTGAGCCTGAGGCGCTAGCCGATTCGAGGGAAGGAAATCGGATAACGCCTCAGGCTCAGCGGATTTTTATCCTTAAACCTTTTCTTCGACTACAGGATTGGTCAGTTCGCCAATCTTTTCAATATCAATCGTGACAGTATCACCAGGCTGCAGGAAAACAGGAGGAGTTCTTGCCGAACCCACACCATGCGGAGTTCCAGTCAGAATCACTGTTCCCGGAGCCAGCACTGTACTTGCACTCAGGTACTCGATCAGCGTTGGCACATCAAAAATCATGTCATTCGTATTCCAGTCCTGCATGACATTGCCATTCAGTACTGTTCGAATTTTCAGCGAATTCGGATCTGGGATCTCATCAGCGGTCACCAGACATGGCCCCAGAGGGCAGAAGGTCGCAAACGTTTTGCCTCGACACCACTGGCCACCGCCACCGTTCATTTGCCAGTCACGGGCACTGACATCATTCGCACACGTGTATCCGAGCACATAGTTCAGTGCATCAGCCTTAGAGACATTGTGGCACTTCTTTCCAATGACGACGGCCAGTTCGCACTCATAGTCGACTTTATCACTTCTCAGCTTCCGTGGCAGCACGATTGGATCGCCTGGGTTCTGGACCGTTGTGGGAATCTTCATGAACAGAACGGGATGGGCCGGAATCGCCTGCTTGCCTTCTTCGGCGTGTTTGCGGTAGTTCAGTCCGATGCACAGAACTGCTGCGGGTTCCAGGGGAGCCAGCAGACGTGACGCAGAAACAATCTCTCCGGAAAGCTGCAATCCGGAAAAGAGATCTCCTGTCAGCCGTTCAAGCGACCCATTGGCTCGCTGGGATGCAAAACAGGTTTCGCCACTGGACAACTGAATTCGACAGATTTTCATGAAGGTCTCTCACAGGTCAAAAGGCGGGAACGCAGGGATGCATGACAAGTTTTCGATAGCCGCCGTGCCGGGAACTGAATTTCAGAACGGACGATAGCGAATTGCCACTCAATGTTGCATCTCAGCCGAACTACTCCCGAAATGGCGGCGAAATGTCGGTTTCGTTTGTTTACTGCGCCGCGGCGCCGAAGGATGCGACATTGCTTTCAGCGGTACATTTTCGGTCCAGATGTGTGTATCCGCCATCGACAAAAATAATCTGTCCGGTCGTATGGCTGGAGCAGGGCGACGCAAGGAAGACGGCCATATTGGCCAGTTCTTCGATTGTGGTAAACCGTCGCTCAAAGGGAATGAGTCGTTCCATTTCGGCTTTGGCTGCTGCGGGGTCCGGCATGGCGGCCAGGCATTTTTCGTAAAGCGGCGTCCATGTTTCCGCGGGCAGCACCGCGTTGACTCGAATGCCGTGAGGAGCCAGATCGACTGCCCATTCGCGAGTCAGCCCGTTTATGCCTCCCTTGGACGCCGCATAGCCGGAAGTGCCTCCCTGACCCGTTTCGCAGACTTTGGAACCAATGTTGATAATGGTGCCGCGGCTCTTCTTCAAAGCGTCGAGCGCAAAATGAGCCATCGCGTAACAGTGGATCAGATTGCGTCGCAACGATTCGACGAAAGCGTCAACACCCGCATCCAGTCCGACTCCATCATTCACTCCCGCATTGTTGACCAGGATGTCCAGGCGACCAAAACGTTTCAGAGTCTGATCCACCGCATTTCGGCAGGCGTTTACGTCGGTCAGATCGCCCTGAATGAAAAAGCATTCTTTTCCCTGAGCCGTAAATTCCCGCTCCAGAGCCACGCCCTCGGATTCGCTGCGGTTCACGTTGGCCACGCGCGCTCCTTCAGCAAGCAGACGGCGAACAATCCCAACGCCGATACCTTTGGAACCGCCCGTTACCAACGCCACCTTGTCCTGAAGTCCCAGATCCATGATTTTCCTGTCTCGCTGTTTGAAAAGTCGCTGATTGGCGGAGATTATAATCGTGTGCCCGGTTCGGAAACAGGCACGCGAGCCCCCTCCATCGTCCCTCCTCTGGGCCGCAGGTGCCAGCGCCCAGAGTTCTCCTCCGATTGACTTGGCTTCGTCGACTTCGAAACTCAGACTGCTTTCCTCAAATCTGATATGCTTTCGCAGCCACTTCTTCAGCCCCAGAGTTCTGCTTTGAAGACATTTGAATGCCTCGGTTCCTGGTTTTTATTCCGACTGACTTTGAGCTGGCGAAGCTTCAGCCAATGCTTGCCGAATGTGTCCAGCGGTGCGACGGCGTCTTCGCCACGTGTGGATTTGGTCCTATTGCGTCGGGGATTCGTTCGATGCAGTTGCTGATGACACACAAGCCCGAGTCCGCCGTTCTGGTCGGCATTGCCGGGGCGTATGGCACCGATCTGCCGATCGGAACGGCCGTCTCATTTGAACGATTTGGGTGTTATGGAATTGGTGCAGGCAGCGGTCGTTCGTTTCGGACGGCTGGCGATCTGGGATGGTCTCAATTGGTGGATCAGGAGAGCGGCGTTTCCTTTGGAGATATCATTCCTCTGCCAACTGCAAATCAGTCGAACGAACCAGGTGACAACCGGGCAGGGCGGATGCTTCTCACGGCTTGCGCTGCGTCTGATTCGACAGACGATGTGGAAAATCGCCTTTGCCGGTTTCCCGAGGCAGCGGCAGAAGATATGGAAGCTTTTTCTGTGGCTATGGCATGTCGAACGGCGGGTGTCCCGTTGACTGTCATTCGAGGAATTTCAAACGTGGCCGGTGATCGCAACAAGGCCAACTGGAACGTCACCGCGGCCTTGAATGCTGCGGCCGAGCTGTTTCTGGCAAGGTTTTCATAATGACAAAAATCCACCTGGGTATTTCCACGTGTCCCAACGACACCTTCGCATTTCACGGCCTGATGACTCACAGTGTGGACTGGCGTGGTCTAACGTTTGAAGTCGAACTAATCGACATCCAGCAGTTGAATGATCGGCTGTTTGAAGGCGACTTCGATATTGCCAAAACCAGCTTTCATGCGGCACTGCTGCTGGCTGACAAAACTGTTGTCATGCCGTCCGGATCCGCGTTGGGATTTGGAGTCGGGCCGCTGCTCCTTTCGGCTCGCCCCGGCGAACATCCTCAGAACCCAGAACAGGTGACTCTGTGTCCGGGCAAACACACGACAGCGGCATTGTTATTTCAGTTGTTCTATCCAGAAACCACAAAGGTAAATCATGTCGTATTTTCCGAGATCATGCCGTGTTTAAAACATGCTCAAGCCGACTTCGGCGTCTGCATTCACGAGGGCCGTTTCACCTGGCAGAATGAAGGGCTGGGACTGGTGGAAGATCTGGGCACGCGGTGGGAACGAGAGACCTCTTGTCCGTTGCCGCTGGGGGGAATCGTCGCACGCCGCACACTGGCTCCGGATGTGATTGCCACTGTTCAGGCTGTGCTTTACGACTCATTGCAACTTGCGTTGTCCGACCGCAGTCTGGCGGTACCGACGATGCGAAAGTACGCTCAGGAGTTTGATGATCGAGTCCTGATGCAGCATGTGGATCTGTATGTCAACGACTGGACAATCAATCTGGGACCCGTCGGAAAGAACGCTCTCCAGCAGTTGTCGTCCCGTGCTCAGGCGATTGGTCTGGTCCCGCCAGGCAGTCCGGAGCTGGAAATTTTCGGCTAAGAAATCTCGCTAAGAAATCACGTTGGGAAAGACAGGCCCAGCGTAAACACGGAGCCTCGCCTCATTGCACTGGGTTGACGGTGCCAGGTCACTCTGCCAACCTCGTAGGCTTGGTGAGCGAAAGTTGAATTTCAATCTTTACAGGAGATGAAGCAGTATGCTGGGATACAGGACACTTTTTGCAATGGCCGCAATGATGGTGATGGGAACAACGGCGTTGGCCGAACTGAAGGATGGTGAGACGATTGTTTTTCTGGGTGACTCAATTACACAGCAGGGAGCTGGCCCGACGGGCTATGTGACGCTGTTTCGGGAAGCCATTGAGAAGGCTCGGCCGAACTCCGGAATCAAAGTCATCGGTGCGGGAATCGGCGGCCACAAGGTTCCCGATCTGGAAGCTCGTCTGGACAAGGACGCGCTGGCTCACAAGCCGAACGTGGTTGTCATTTACATTGGCATCAACGATGTGTGGCATTCGCAGAACGGGCGAGGAACTCCGCCAGATAAATATGAAGCGGCTCTCCGCAATCTGGTGAAGCGATGCAACGATGCCGGAGCGCGAGTTATTCTTTCCACACCGAGTGTCATCGGAGAGAAACAGGACGGGGCCAATCCGCTGGACAAGATGCTGTCTGAGTACGCCGCGATAACACGCAAAGTGGCTGCGGAAACCGAAACGACATTGCTGGACCTGCATGCAGCGTTCTTTGGCTACCTCAAGGAATACAATGTGGCCGATCAGGCTCAGGGAATTCTGACCACAGACACGGTGCATCTGAACGACGCGGGCAATCGCTTTGTCGCCGTTCGAATGCTGGAAGCCGTTGGAGAAGTTAAAGCTAAAACTCGCGTGTTGCGCCACGTGGTATTGTTCAAGTACAAACCTGAAATTACGCCAGCTCAGCTGGATGAAATCAATCGTGCGTTTCAGGATCTGAAGCGTCAGATTCCCCAAGTGAGGGACTTTGAACGAGGAATCAATAACAGCCCCGAGGGACTCGATAAAGGATTTACCCACGGCTATCTGATCACGTTCGCGTCGGAAGAAGACCGAGACGCCTATTTGCCTCACCCGGCTCACAAGAAGTTTGTGGAGCTGCTGGGCGGCAAACTGGATGAGCCGTTTGTGTTCGATTACTGGACGATTGAGTAACGTGCATAAAGGCGAATCACGAAACTCAATGGGTGATATGGAAGCTCAACCCGGCTGTGCGGCGCCAACATAACTCATAAGCAATAGTTCACAGGCACCCGAAATTCTGGCTTTGGGTGCTTTTTTGCACACTTTTCTGCAAACCGTTGGCCATCTTCGGCCCCAGATTTAGAATTGAAAAAAAGTTACGTAATCCGATCGTTCGATTTGCCGAAGGGCGTGCTCTGTCTTTACACTTACTGCTGTGCCGCGGCGCAAATCGCCAGCGGGGGCGTTTCCGTTCAGATGGTTTCTTGCCTCTGCGGTGTTCCATGAGCATTTCGCCGAACAGCCCTTCATCCCAGCCATCTCCAGAACAATTTGCCGCCTACCTGCGAACTCGTACGGAACAGGCGATCGCAGCATCGGTTCATCATGCGTCGCTGTCACAACAGTATTTAACGCTCTCGCAAAAATTTGCCGCGCTCGCGGAGCAGGCCGCTGGAAATTCTGCCGGCGTTGCAAGTTCTCTCCATCAGCTTGAGCGAGAAGCCGCGACCGGTGTGCCAGCAGGTCCGATCGGGTGGCACCAGCAGGCATCGCCTCATTTTTCGCCGCAGACCGGACAGACGAATTCGCATGCGGTGGCACCGACTTCGCCGCAGGAAATTTTTTCTTCTGGCGGACAGACGATTCGGCAGGACAGCGGCCAGCCATTTTCAGTTCCGAATCCTGCTGGCTTCTTTTCGCCGCCTGCCAAATTTCCATCGACGTTGGAAGCCGGGCGAGCTGACGATGCAGCGGCCACCTTGCCTTTGGGAAACTCCGAATCGGCAGCCCGCGAAGTGCTTTCGTCGTCAGCAACCAAAGAAACTCTGCACACCCCGGTTCCCCAGACGACGATAGACTTATCCGGTGCCAACGGCAAAAAGGCTGCGGGAGCGATCAGAAAACGGAAGCCACGTTTGTCGCTTCGAAAAGTGATCGAGCGGGCGCGAATGGTGGCGCTCGAACAGGCCGAGCGAGTGCGGGTGAAGGCAAAGAAATCGGACCTGAAACCTCAACTGCGGAAGACCTCCGAGGAACTGAAGGAGGAATTAAAGCGCAGCCGTGGTCCGGCGACGATCAGCACATTTGTAACTGTCCTGGCACTGATGATTCTCGCCCTGAAGCAACTGGAATACGTCGAAGAAGTTCCGCTTCCTCCGCTGGTCGCAGGCTTTTCGGATTCCATCGAGCCAGTCGAAGAATCGCTGCCAATTGAGCCTCCTGCGGAAGAAGTTGGGGAGCAACTGGAACAGCCGGCGGAGGAACCGGTTGAGGAAATGATTGAAGAGCCGGAGCCGGAACCAGTTCCGGAGCCGCTTCCTGAACCAACACCGGAACCCGCCGAGGAAGCCATGCCCGAAGCAGAGACCGCTGATGCCTCACTTCCCGAAACACCGGATGGCACCGTCGCCACCAACCCTGATGCGACGCCAGAAAATGAATCGGGGGCTGGCGAGATTCGCAGCGAAGCGGGCCGGAAGCAAATGGTTGAAAAGTACGGCGGTTCAGCGGCCAGCGAATCGTCCGTCGGCTACGCGCTGGAATGGCTGGCTTCTCGACAGCGGACCAACGGCACATGGGATTTCATTGACGTTGGACCGTGCAAAAATGCAGGGACTGTGAACAATCCGATCGGCGGCACCGCTTACGCGTTACTGCCATTTCTTGCCGCCGGACAGACGCATAAAGAAGGACAATACCGAAAACAGGTTCAGGCGGGGCTTGAGTTCCTGACGTCAATTGGAGTGCGTGCGCCGGCCGGTTATGACCTGCGTGGTGTTATCAACAAAGCCGACGACGATGAAGACCCAAATTATGCGTATTACATTCAGGGTGCAGCGACCTTGGCTTTGTGCGAAGCGTATGGGATGACAAAGGATCGCAAGCTGAAACCATTCGCCGAGGAAGCCGCTAAATTCCTGGTCAATTCTCAGGACCCACGCGGCGGAGGCTGGCGATACAATCCCCAGCAGCCCGGCTCAACATCGGCAACCGCCATTCAGCTGATGGCACTGAAAGCCGCGGAGAAAGCGGGAATCAAAATCCCGGATTCGACATGGAAGGGCGTCTCATTTTATATGGACAGCGTTTCGGTGGATGGGGAAGGGCGGTATGGCTACGAAATTGAGAAAAAAAATTATACAGCTTCAGTGACGTCGATGGCACTGCTCAGCCGCATGTATCTCGGCTGGGGGCGCGACGACGGAGACATGCGCGCCGGCATCGCGCTGATTGACAAGAAAGGTCCGTACGACAATCTGTACTACAACTATTTTGCGACCCAGGTGATGAAAAACTGGGGCGGCTCCGAATGGGATCGCTGGAACGGTCGACTGCGTGACGACCTGATTGCCTGGCAGTCTACCGACGGTCCGTCAAAGGGCAGCTGGACACCTCGCGATCGGGACGATTACAGCAAGGCGGGCGGTCGGCTGTTGGCCACATGTCTCGCCACGCTGACTCTGGAAGTTTATTACCGTTACAAGCCGCTGCTTCCGGAGCTGGCCGGCACGTCAGTTCCCCTGACCGCCGAACCAGCAATAGACAACGCCCCCTGACGTCAGGCAATGTGGACCAGCCATAGCATCGCAGTCGAACTTCGCAGCGAGAAGACCGTACCCCGAACAGATCAAGTAATGTACCCGTGTGAGGCCGGAGCCAGTTCAGCCTGCTTCAGAAGAGACGCCGTTGATGCCCATCCTTCTGCAAACCCGAATGTGCAGATCTGTCAGACTGTGGGACCCAGGACTGGCGGAACGAAAGCTTTCGACGGAGTAAAAAGAACTCATCGACCTGCACGCTCATCCGCACTAACGATCATTATCATGATCGCAGTGCTCATCGTGCACATGGTCCCACGGAGCGAAGGGGTCCGGCAGATCCAGCCAGGAGGCCGGTCCGGACTGCATCTCCTGATCGGTCAGAAGGCAACTGTTCATCGCGGCCGTCATTTCCGCCTGATCCAGATCCTGTCCAATGATGACGAGTTCCTGGCGACGATCGCCCCAGATTTCGTCCCAGACGGACTTGAGTTCGGCAATCAACTCATTGTCATCGACCGGCCATTCTTCACGAGGCATCTCGGCCCACCACGAACCTCCCGGTTCCGCTGCAAGGACCTGCCCGGCCTGCGACCAGAAGCCGGCGATGGCGTTGCGAGTGGCCAGCCAGAAATAACCCCTGGATCGCAGGATGTTGGGAGCCTGATCGCCATCCATCCAGAACTCCCAGAATCGCTGAGGATGAAAAGGCCTTCGGGCTCGATAAACAAAACTGGAAATTCCGTACTCCTCAGTTTCAGAGGATTCAGTACCGCGAGGCACCGATTGCCAGGCTTCGGCGGTTTCCGCCCAGTCGAGATGAAACCGGCCCGTGTTCAGAACTTCCTGCAGTGGTACCTGGCCGTGATGAATGGCAATCACTCGAGCATCAGGATTCAACTTCTTCAGCACGGCCATCAGCTGGCCAGTTTCTTCCTCCGAGACAAGATCTGTCTTGTTCAGCAGGATAACATTGGCAAACTCAATCTGGTCAATCAGCAGACGAGCGATATCGCGATCGTCGTCTTCATCAAGGCCAATCCCGCGGTCACGAAGTTCTTCGATGGACTGAAAGTCGTTTAAAAAATTTCTGGCATCGACAACGGTGACCAAGGTATCGAGCACTGCGGAGTCCGAAAGCGAATCACCGTTTTCGTCCACAAAGGTGAACGTCTCCGCAACGGGCATTGGTTCAGAAATCCCGGTGGATTCAATCAGCAGATAATCGAACCGGCCTTCGCTTGCCAGGGCCGCGACTTCCACCAGCAGGTCTTCACGCAGCGTGCAGCAGATGCACCCGTTTGACAGCTCAATCAGCTTCTCATCTTTCCGCGACAACGAAGCGGATTCCGCAACTCGTTGTGCGTCGATGTTCACTTCACTCATGTCATTCACAATCACGGCCACCTTCAGGCCATCGCGATTGTTGAGAATATGATTCAGAACAGTCGTCTTTCCTGCACCAAGAAAGCCGGAAAGAACTGTGACCGGGAGAGTTTTCATAGGTTCACATAACGAAAAAATGATTTCTGGTTCGGGCGTCCGGCAGTTTATCACTGTCCAAACTGTCTCGATACAATTCCTCTCACTGGATCAGGCCAATGAAGAGAATTCCAGGTTCCGGTGATCGACCGCCACTAAATCTTCCACGGAGGCCCGCGAGAGAAAGATCCTTCCTGCGCAGGACGGCAGCTGTCACTGGGAGATTACAGCCGACTTCTCCGCACGAATACCAGCGAGCCGTTGCACTGTGCCGCATGAAGTCTTGCCGTCCCCGCATTTTTTCTGACTGTCGTCTTGATCTTGCCGAAACTTCGGTGTATTACTACTGCAATACACGTCAGCAGGATTTTGATTCGCATGTTGAGATTAAGCGAACGCCATGGACCCAGTGCTGCTCTTTCAGATCAACCCTTCCTCCGGCTTGCCGATTTATCGGCAGCTAATGGATCAGGTGCGGACTCTGATCGGCGCGGGGCGACTGACGGAGGGAGACATGGTGCCGTCGGTGCGGCAGATTGCAGAAGGTCTGCAGATTAACCCAATGACGGTTTCGAAAGCCTGGTCACTTTTGGAGCGTGATGGCGTCCTTGAGCGAGTTCGAGGGCAGGGCATGCGGGTGCTGGCCGCGGCGAAAGTGCGAGGAACCGTGAAAGAACGACAACAGACGCTGCAGCCACTTCTGGAACAGGTGGTGGCTCAGGCCGCTCAACTGAGTTTAAGTCGCGAGCAGGTGCTCGCCGCGATGGCTGCAGCACTAAAAGAGCTGCCTGGTGAATAGTCGGGATTAAAGACAACAGCGATTGCCCGGCGCGGGTCAGGCACTGGAGATTGATTGATATGACCCAGAAAATTATTCAAATGTGTCACGTGACGAAGGCCTTTGGAACAAAGGTCGTTCTTGACGGTCTGAATTTTAATCTTCAGCGAGGCACTGTTACGGGATTGCTGGGAAAGAATGGAGCCGGCAAGACAACACTGCTGAAGTGTGCCTTGGGTCTGCAAACACCGCAGTCGGGGATAATCACTGTTTTTGGTGAACCAGCGAGGGATCTCTCAGCGGCAACGAAAGCAAAACTCGCGTATGTGCCTCAGGAAGTGACGTTGTATCCGTGGATGAAGATCCGCCAGATCGTGGCCTATTCGCGGGCTTTTTATCCGCGCTGGAATGACAGCCTGATTGAGCGGCTGATGAAAGACTGGGAACTGGGCGTCGAAGAACGAGTCGGCACGCTTTCCACCGGGCAGATGCAAAAGCTGTCGATCCTGCTGGCACTGGGACATGAACCGGAACTGCTGGTGCTTGACGAACCCGTGGCCAGCCTGGATCCGTCCGCTCGTCGACAGTTTCTGGCGACGCTTCTGGAGATTGCGATCTCCGGGGATCGCACCATTCTTTTCTCAACGCACATCACTTCAGATCTGGAACGGGTGGCCGATCACGTGGTCGTGCTGAAGTCGGGGAAAATCGTTTATCACGATGAACTCAGTGCTTTGAAAGATAGCGTCAAGCGGCTGCGGATTATCAATGCCCGCGCATTGCCGGCCACGATGCGAGATCTGCCGGGCGTTCTGCACTGGGAATCCACCGACGCCAATGCCGTGTTAAGTGTGGACAACTTCTCTCCGGAACTTCCCGAGCGACTGAGTCGTGAGTGGCAGGCGGAAGTCACTGTGGAAGATCTGAACCTTGAGGAAATCTTCCTGGAGCTACACCATGGATAACTACACTCAGGTGCTGATGACCTATCTGACTCGCAAGTGGGTCGCGCTCTATGCGGGAGGATCATTGCTTGTGATGCTGATTTCTGCTGTGTGGTCGTTCATTGATCCGGGCAAGACACTGATTTCGCCAGTGCCCCTCTATTTCGTGTTCGCGCTGCAATTCCTCGCGATGCATCTCAAACAGCAGATGGCGTTGCCGCAGGCGCATCTGGTTCCTGGATATCGCCGACCGCATCTGACGATTGGGTTTCTTTGGCTGACATGCCCGCTGCTCCTTGTTGGGTTCGATGCATGGAACAGAGATGTGTCCATTGTCGGGGCGATTGTTATCACGTTTTACGTTTGGCTGACATATTTTCATATCAATGTGTGGCCTCATCGCGTCGCCATTGCGGCCCTGGTGTTCGCCATCGCTGCCATCTTTATTCCTCATCTGCGAGCCGTTGTCTTTGACATCATTCTCGGCCGCGAACCGATTCTGGCCTGGAGCCTGTTCTCGGCGGAAGCGGCTGCCGTGGTGCTGCTGTTTCATCATCTGGCGACACTGACAGAAGATGATCCGGATTATGGAAAAGTGGCAGCCATGAATCCGTGGGATCTGCGACCCGCCACGACGCGCACGCAAAATCGTGCGGCGATGCTGAAATCAGGGCGATTCACAGAGACGCTCTATGCGGCCGCTTCCCGACGACTCGATCGGATTACGCGAGTACCCGCGAAAAATTTCTGGCAGCGAGTCGCTCTGTATCGCATGAGTGGCGACTGGCCGACAAACTGGTGGGTCGCAATTGCGATCATTGCCTGCCTTGAATTGTTGGTGGTGAAGCAGGCTGCGTCCCGGATTTTGACGGAACAATCATTCCGGCAAACTGCCATGATTCCACTTTCAGTCTCGACGGGACTGACGTTGGCAACGTGGTTCACTGTATTTCGAAGATGGGGTCGGTTGGGATATGAGTCACTTCGCCCGGCAACGCGTCGACAATGGGTTTTGGGGAATGCCGCGGCGATACTGATAAGGGTAGGGCAGATCCAGATAGTATGGCTGCTGCTGCAGGCAGCCGTGTTGCTGATTTATTTTCCGGAGTTCCAGTTATCTCCCGTTCTGCTGGAGACGTTCGGCTGTTGGCTTGGCTGGCAAATTCTGATTTTCGGAGTGAGCGCCTGGATCGCTTCGTTCGCGTCCTATGCTCTGAAGATGATCAGCATGGGCGCAATGCTGGGGTTGATGTGGACAGGCTGGATTCCGCTCGGCCTGCTTAACGCTGAACAGGGAAGAACACTGTGGCAGATCACGGCGGTCGCGACAGGAGCAATCGGACTTGGAATGTGTGCCGTTGCGTATCGAAGATGGTGCCGGATCGATTTTGCTTGATGCTACGTGGTGACGAAATCCTGGCTGCAAATGAGTAGTCACGGATGATTGTCAAAGTAGGTCCTTTCTGACGGAAAGGATCTTCGCCGGAAGGCGAACCGTGTCTGCAATCTGCTCAGGATCGCAGCCGGCATTGTGTCGTTACGTGCAAACTGGTCGCGGCAAGCCGAGAAGTCCTGCCCGGCAGGCAGGACCTACCGAAATATCTCGACTGCACTCGCAGAAAAAATGATCCTTGAAGGTGCTCGTGATGACTCAATCTCGAATTCGATTTGTAGTTGCGGCATGGCTCACCGTGTCAGTCGCCATCTTTATGTTTCGCCTGATCCCGACCGTCGCGAAGTATCGCATGCAGGGACGTGAACTGATCAATCTGGAGTTCGAGCGCAAGCATCCTCCGGCACCCGTGATTGATCTTCCGCCCGATTCTCCGTGGCCGACGTCAACGATTGGGATGAAGGGTTATGCCGTCAACGGATTCGACGAAACCAACTTGCCCGGGTTCTCGGGAGTGTTTCATGAACAGATATTTGCATTGGCGCACGGCAAGGTGTCACTGATTGAGGCGAAGCACAAATCACAGCCAGAACTAAAAAACACTTTCCCCAAAAGCTCAGAAGAACGCATCTTCCAGGCGGCCATCTCCGGCGACGGAAAAGTGATTGCGACCGTGGGGGAGTTCACGGTGATTCGCTTTTGGGATGCGAGTACCGGTGAGTTGCTGGAAACGATCGAAGACGATGTGCCAACTATTGCAGCGCAGCTTGATACCAACGAACACAGTCGTAAGCACTCGAACAAGCTGCGATATTCGGACACCGGATCACGTCGCCTTGTCGCAGCGCCCGGTGGATGCCTGTTTGCAATCGGAAAGATGGATGGGTCTGTCGAACTGTGGGCGGCTAGAGATCAGCCACTTCCCGACAGGGATAACGATCTAACGACGTCACGGTTGCGATTTCAGCCGCCGCCTCGGAATTTTCATCGCATTGCACGCAATCAGCTGCATTACGGAGAGGTCGTCTTTCTTGAATTCACTCTGGACTGTCAGACGCTGGTTTCTGTTTCTTCGTGGACCGTCACTGGTGTGGAATCTGTTGTTGCAGTTCCCGGTCAGCCTGCGCGTCTGAAGCGATCAACGGGAGACACTGCTCGACCGGCCGTGATGCGGACAAAGGTTCCATCGGGTGAGATCGAATGGAACGTGCCGCTGGCTGAGATTCCGAAAGCGTTTTCTATAGACGCGATGTCTCAAAATGTTGTGCCTTTCGGGAAATTTGGGTTCACTCCGCGATTTGCAGTCGCCGACTCCAAACAGGTCTACCTGATGAGTCTTGAGGACGGGTCATTGTTGAAAGCGTTCGCAATAAAGATTGAGAACTCTGCCTCCAATCCGGGGGTTTCAACCTCCAGCCTCGCTGCACTTTCCTTTGGCAGTCGTGGAGGCGAGCCACTTTGGACTGTTGACCGGCGTTATCTGAACAACCCGTCCGGCAAAGACCGATCAATGGTGTCTGTCAGCGCATGGGATACACCCCGTGGCCGGAGAATTGCTTCGGCAGAAATTCCGGGGCACCTGCTTTCTGCGACCTGGTCTGGTTACGGGATGAAGCTGGCGCTCGTTCGCCTGAACGAGCAGGGGCAAAAGTCTCGCACAATGACCATGCCGTGGGAAAGTCCGCCGACATCTCCGTTTATGCTTCACATCTGGGACGTGGGTATTCAACAAAGATCACCCTTGGCACCGTCCAGGGCGATCAACCATTGAAGTCGTTAAAGTCTTCGCGGGCGTTTTCTTCCTTCGAATCCGTTTGCCTGCAGCAGCACGAAGAATGTCGCGAATCGCACCAATCGAAAGTTAGTAAGAGCGGCAGAAATTGCCGATAGCCACCAGAACCTGCTATTTCCGACAGGTCAGGGCCCGGTGATGGGTCGCTGAACTTGTTGTGAGCCGTTGCAAAGGGAGCGGAATCAGATGCGATCGTGGCTGCTTGTTTGTGGAATTCTGATCTCGTCGCTCAATGCAACGTGCCAGGCTCAGCATGCTGCCTGGCAATCCGAATACGGTCAGGCCAGGGCAGCGGCGGAAAAAGATGGGCTTCCGATCCTGCTCCACTTTCACGCCTGGTATTGCGGGCCGTGTCAGCGAATGGACCGCGATGTATTTCCCGACCTTGAGGTTCAGCGAGCCCTCGGTAACGGGCTTTCTGCGGTGCAGATTGACGTGACTCATGAGCCTGAACTTGCATCGCAGTACGGGGCTTCTACTGTTCCTCGTGACGTGGTCGTTTATCAGGACGGGTCCGTCGAAACGCTCAACATTGGCTACATGAACAAGTCTTCGTATGTTTCCATGTTGCGAGGTATCGCGGCGAAAGGTGAGAACCGTCGAAAGCGGGAAGTACCTGTTCCAAAGCCCGCAGATCCGGGTCGTCGACCAGAACCAGCACCAGACCAAATTGTCCAAAAAGAACCGGTCGCCACCGAGCATAAAACGCCCGAACTTCCCAACGCCGAACCGGCGATTCTGGGACTTGAAGGATATTGTCCTGTGCGACTGCACGACAAACGCGACTGGACACCGGGACTCAGCAGTATCACGGCCGACTATCGAGACATCCGCTATCAATTTGCGAGTGAAGCCGATCGGGACATTTTTCTGCAGGATCCCGCCGAGTACGCGCCGCAGGATCTGGGATGCGACCCCGTTGTCCTGACATCGGACAGCAAGGCCATCACGGGCAGCATTCGCTATGGCGCTTTTTTTGACAAGCGCCTGTATCTGTTTCGTTCCGTGGAGAATCGTGATCAGTTTAAACTGAATCCCCTGAAGTACATCCAGATCCGCAGTGCATTGAAAGTGGATCAGATGGAAGGCACTCGTTATCAGTAGAACAGCAGACGCCAACGAAGACTTGACGCAGAGCAGGGTGGACACCATTAAAAGACACCATCACCTGTCGACAGGGGCAGACCACCGACAGGAGCACACGACGGCGAATGCTGGTTTGAGATCGCCACAAGGTTTCGCAGACCGGGCGTAATAAGAAATGCGGCCGCACATCGAGAGTTTCACGCAGAACTCCGGCGTGCGCAGAATCGCTTTGCATTCCATATTAGCTGGCCGGTTCCCTTAGCCGCATCAGGCATTGGAAGTATCGGCCTTGCGGTCAAACCAGCATTGACTATTTGCACACCGTCGGAAGGCTCCCACGGCCCCTCTCTGAGTTCCTGTGCGCCGCTGGTGAGCCTGAAGTTCTGGCCATCCAAAGATGCATTTGGTTGCAGAATCCGGAAATTCCGCCAAATCGACTCAGAAAATGTTTCCACTGGAACCGAACAGTTCAATTGACACGGATTTGAGATCCGCTAATACTAGGTCGACGTCAGTCTACTTTTGGCGCTGACATGTGTTGCCCTTTACGGCGACGCCCGGTTTTGTGTGATGCCCGGTTTTGTGAAGCACTAAATTTTAGTGCTCAGTGGAACTCTTTTGAAGCTTCCATTCGCTGACTGAGCTGTCCGGTTTGGGTAGCCCAAACTTTTGAAGGTCGCGTGCAGACCTTAGTGTTCCCGGACAGTTCTGGCATTTGAAGGCTTAATCGCTCCCCGACAGCATGCATGTGTCACCTTCTGAATTCCTTTTCTGGAAACAGGACTCCTGACGAAATTCTGGTCTGGTTCCATCGGACTTTAGTTTCTTGAAGGTTCGCAGTGCTGGACTGAACGGAACGATTGGATGTTCCTCTTCCAACAGGATCTCAGGTCGGTCCTAAATTGACTGCAGTTGCAGTTTTCATCTCAATTTTGTGCCCATTCCGTGGGTACGTCAATGGAATTTCGTTCATGACTCGTTCGGTCGCTGTGCAGCGAGCAAGGTGCTTTCTGCCAAACCACTTTTTGCGGCGTAACGCCCGAAATCGCAGGGTTTGCTGATACCGAGTGAGTTTTCCTGAGGCGCAAGGCGAACGTCGTCTGCTGTCTCCCCAATTCAAGGTCAAGTCAGGTTACCATTTATGCCCACCAGCAGTTCCGATTCTGAAGGAACCAGCGAACGTCCTCGCCGACGTCCCTCAACACGTGCAGCCTCCTCCGCACCGGCACGCCGCCCCTCGACGCGAACTCGCCGAGCCGCATCGGAAGACGCGGAAGTTACCGCCCCGGCAGTCACCGACGATGATTTCGGTTCCGGCGTTGAAAGTGAAGCTCGACCACCTCGTGCCCCTCGCGAAAAGCGAACGGCAACACCAGCACCTGAGGCACCCACTGAAGCGGCCAGCCCGGAACGATCGCCACGGGCTCCTCGCGGAGAACGCCCGGCGCGACGGGCACCTCGAACACCAAGAGCTCCTGCTGCAGAAAGCGTTGAGCCACCTGCAGAAGAAGATCGTCTGGAGCCCGGTGAACGAACCTCCAGTCGCTTCGAACGAAAAATTGCTGACGTTGAACCACAGACGGGCATGCAATACTTCAGTACTGAAGAGCTGGATTTTGGCGATGATGATGCACCGCCGGCTCCGGTTCGAGAATTGTCTGCACCACGCGGCTCAGGTCCTCCCCGAGGTCGTTCTCGTTACCGCGCCGATGCAGACAATGACCGTGCTCCGGCACCAGATCGTGGCTATCCGGCAGATCGCGGCTACGTTGACGATCGCGGATCAGTCGAAGACCACGGTGACTTTGCCCATGACGCAGATGGTGATGATTTCGGTCCCGGATCGGATGCTGAAGGCGGCCCGCCACGGCAGGGTGAACTCTTTGACGGCGATCGTCGACCACGCCGCCGTCGTCGTCGCCGTCGCCGAGGGCCCGATGGTCCCGTGGGCAGTGACGGTCCGGGTCGCCAGGATGGTCCACCGCGTTCGGACGGACCCAGCCGAAATGACGGGCCCGCACGAAATGACGGACCGATCAGGAACGATGGTCCGTCACGAAATGATGGTCCGTCACGAAATGATGGTCCGTCACGAAATGATGGCCCACCAAGAAATGACGGCCCACCAAGAAATGACGGTCCGAGCCGTTACGATGGACCGGGGCGTGGAGACGGACAGGGACGAAATGACGGACCAGGGCGTGGAGACTCAAATCGTTTCCAGGGCGGCGGTCGTTCGGATGGAAATCGTGGACGAAATGACGGCGGTCGTAATGAAAGTCGTGGACGCCGCGGAAGTTCCGTTGGTGGCGGCGGTCGCAACGACAGTCGAGGACGTCGCAGTGACAGCGGTCCTCCGCGAGGCGGACGAGATTCTGGGCGTGGCCGTGACATGGGTGGCATGCCGCGTCGCGGTCGAACCATTCAGCCATCGGGCGAAGTTGTCGAAGGCACCTTCGATGGTGTACTGGAACTTCATGCGCGCGGTTACGGCTTCTTGAGAGACCCCAAAAGAAATTACGCGGCGGAAGATTCCAATCCGTTCGTTTCCAGTTCTCTGGTTGAAAAATACAAGCTTCGTCCGGGCGTTCTGATCCGTGGCGATGTAGGGCAGGGGACTCGCAATCAGGGGCCTCGCCTGCGGGACGTTGAACTGATCGATGGATTCACACCTGAGGAATATCTCAGTGTCAAACACTTCGACAATCTGACAGCCATTAACCCGTTTGAGCAGATCAAACTGGAAGTCGGCCCGAAACCGCTGACCATGCGTGTGATGGACCTGCTGTGTCCGATTGGTAAAGGCCAGCGAGCATTACTGGTCGCTCCACCTCGGACTGGAAAGACAATGCTGCTGCAGGACATTGCGAACTCCGTGAGTATCAATCATCCGGAAATTCACCTGATGGTTCTACTGATCGACGAGCGTCCTGAAGAAGTCACAGAAATGCGACGCAATGTGAAAGGGGAAGTCATTTCCTCTTCACTGGACAGCGATGTCGAAAGCCATATCCGTCTGAGCGAACTCATTATTGAGCGAGCCAAGCGACTGGCAGAAGAAGGCAAAGACGTCTTCATTCTGCTGGACAGTATCACGCGCCTTGCACGAGCCTTCAACAAGGCCAGCAGCACAGGGCGAACAGGAACGGGCGGGCTTGATATTCGGGCTCTGGACGTTCCCAAGAAACTGTTTGGCCAGGCTCGCCGGTTTGACGAGGGGGGATCACTAACAGTCTGTGGCACAGCCCTGATTGATACCGGTGGACGAATGGACGAAGCAATCTTCCAGGAGTTCAAAGGCACAGGCAACATGGAAATGGTGCTGAGTCGCGAACTGGCCGATCGACGAATCTGGCCATCGATTGATATCACCAAATCGGGAACTCGCCGTGAAGAAAAAATTCTGGCCCCGGATCTGCTGGAAGGCATCACCATGCTTCGCCGCAGTCTGATCAGCCTGAATCCTGTTGAGGCGATGGAGCAGCTGACAAAGACAATGGACCGATTCCCAACGAATCGTGAATTCCTGTCTCGCATCAAAGCCATACTCTAAAGGCTTTCGTGGCGAACACTAAATTTAAACAGGCCCCTGAGATCTCACAATCACGGGGGCCTGTTTTTGTTTGCCATCAGCGTTTGCAATGCACACAACATCCGCCATGTCATCCTGAACGCAGTGAAGCACACTGAAGGCTCGCGCTACCGCTGCAGAACGAGATTCGCAGATAAACGGCCACTTTATTGGGGCAACTTTCAGGCGGAGCAGAGTTCTCCCTGAAAACACACCGCCTCAGAGTAAACGACCAACCGCAACACCGGGTGCGAAGGTCGAGCTGCACGAAAATAATGATGCACGGGCAAGCGAATGCCGATCCTTAGACAGGCTGCGGTCTGCCAGCATGGATGCCTTGCGCAGATTTCGCCGATGGTCGCTTCTGGATGATAACGACCAATTGATTTGAGGACTTTTGTAACAACGAGGTTCAAGCCATGGAACGGCTAAAGATCGTGCTTTTAATCGCAACTGTCGTTGCGACGGCACAAATCTCGACCGGGCAGCAGCAGGTCGGAGAGCCCGCTGCCAGAACGAGTTCGTCGTCAATCCCAGCCAGTTATGTGGTCATTGGTGACGTGCAGAACTGCAATCACTTCCCCATATCACCGGAAAAGAAAGTCACGATTCGTGAAGCGGCCACGGCTGCTGGTCTCCCTGATGGCCCCGTCAGCGTTTCCGTGATTCGCGGAACTCAGGAGCGGGCTCTTTGGACGCAGACCATTTCATCAACGTCGACTGATTCAGGCGAGACAGTTCAGAGCGGTGACATTCTGGTGGTGCAGGCCATGCAGCCACCTGCTTCACCGATACGAAAAAATGCCGTTCTGCGCACAGACAGCGGGATCATTCCGATCGCTCTGGGAGACGACTCCGTCGCTGTCGGGGATGTCCTTCAGCAAACCGGCAATTTGCCTTCGCAGGGTCAGTCCGTAAGCGTCGCATGTCGCTTTCAGGGACACCCGCCGCTGGCAAATGCGAATCTCTTTGACCGCGTTTATCATGGAGACGTAATCACCGTTTTGCAGAACAGCCGCACGTCATTGAAGGGATTCGGCTCCATGAAGCCCGCCTTTTCGGAGTGGAAAGGTGATTCCAAAGTTCCGGCGTCGCCAGCAGGACTGGCGTTCGGAGAACCAGAAGTTTCGGCACCGAACCCCAATCTTCAGGTTCCAGGAAGCCCACCGCTTTCGCCGGACTTTACCTTCCCGGGCGTTGAACCAGCAGAGCCAGTCAATGAGGTTCCTCCGCTGCCGCCAAACGTCAGTGAAAAAGTTTTTGGGATTCCTGTTCAGGGAATTTCACAGGCTGTGGCGGTGCCATCACCGATCATTCCAGATGAAGCCCCCGCTCCTCCCGTCGAGGTTCCGATTCTAGACGAGCCTGTGACGGAACTCGCCGCCGCGTCGCCAGGCATATGGAACATTGTGTTTGTCGCTGTGCTGCTGATTTCCGGGCTGCTGATTCTGGCGGGCTCACTGCGACCTGAGCATGAAAATGACGTCACGACAGTGGAACAGGTTGAAAAAACGGAGCCAGTCCGGCAGGACGTCGTTCACGTAATCTCCGTTCCCTTCGTGCCTTTGGCGGCCGGTTCAGAAACTATGAAACGGAATTTCCAGATGAAGCCGGATTCACGGGTTCCGCCAGAGTTCGCCACTGTCGAGATGCGTAAAGAAGCAATGGTTCCAAAATCGCTGACTGAAATTACGACACAACAGGTCTCCAGTGCACCTGCCGGACTTGTGAGTGCTCATGAATGGTTCGGTGACGACTGGCGGTCTAACAACACAACATCAGCCCGCCCGGAAGCAACGAAGTCTGTGAATGTTGAGAAGTTCTCGAAGTCGACGGAAACGCCGATTGCGGAGCTGCCCGTTTTGGAGACTGCCCGTCAGTCAATGACTGTTCCGTCGGCTGTCACATGGCCGACAGATGTTAGTCCGCTGCCTGCAGGAGGGCAGGGCACTTTCAAACAAACAGAGGTCGCGCGTTCCCGTGCAGAGACTGTCCATGAAACGGCCGAGCTGTTGGACGACTCGGACAGTTTCTCTGAACTTGACGATCTGCTTCAGAACCGTCTTCCCGTTGACCTGTGTAACGCCCGTCTGCCGATGCGGATTTCTTTGTTCGGGCGAGCCGCAGGTCCTCGTCGGCTGCGAATCGATGCTGTTCATACGAAGCTGTCCGGCCCTCACATGAATGTCGCGGCAGAAAGAAAACGCGAGGAGTCAGTGATGGCCTCGACGACAGCAACACCAGCCGCGCAACAATCGATCAGTGAAACTGGCAGCCTGGATCGGGCGCTTCATAATCTCCTGGACCGGAATGACTCATGATCTGCGCAATCGATTTTGGCAGTTGCTGGATTCGCTCAGTGTTCCGCAACCCCGGCGCCCCGCAGCGGCTGTCCATGTACGCTGAGAGATCTGAGTACGCGTTGATCGCTGACTCTGAACCTCACCAGCGAATCCTGCTCGACCAGCAGATTCCATTCGCTCAGTGTGAAGGTTCGCTCGTCGTGGTGGGGAACAGTGCCGCGAAAGCTCAGTGGCTGAGCCGAGTTCCCTGCGCTCCGCTTCTGCGAGACGGAATTGTTCCGACAGACGATCCGCCTGCGCGACAAATGCTAAGCGTGCTCACCGAGGCCATACTCCCAACACTCCTCGGTGCCACAAATCTTTGTGCCGTGACGGTGTCCGGTCTGCGAGACGGATCAGACCAGGCTTTGAAGAATGAAGAATTCCTTTGTCGCCTGGTCCGAATGCGTGGCTACATCCCGATTGTTGTCGATCCCTCGGAAGCCGCACTGCTGGCGACTGGAAATGATACGTCGTTCACTGGCATCAGCATCGTCATGGGTGCGGAGACCACGCATATCGGTGTAGCACGGTACGGAATGATGCTGACATCAGAAACACTTGCCATCGGAAGCAACTGGATTGACTCAGAAGTGGCACGTCACTTTCAGGTTCAGAAGTGGGACGAAGCGGGCAATACTTATCTGGATCTCGACAACATTCGTCAGTGGAAAGAGCAGACCAATATTCACCTGCAAACCGCACTTGGCGACCGCGAGCGGATGATGTCGCGGCTGTACACCGTGGTCCTTGACCGGGTGTCCCGAACAGTGGCGCAGATGCTGTCTTCAGCCCCCGTGTATCGGGCGCTTCAGCGGCAGCGGCTGTCTGTGATGCTGGCCGGTGGAGCCACGATGATCGATGGTTTTGTCAGTCTGCTGACGGAGCGATTTATCGAACATGAGATCGCGGAAAGAATCCAGTCTATACGCTGCGCCCCTGATGCCGCGACAGCAGTGGTACGCGGTGCGCTGATCCTGGGTGAGCTGGAGGCGCGGGCCTTGTCAGTCGAAGAAGCCGCGTGATTGCATGGCGTCACCAGGAACTGTGAGATGGCCTCAGGCTGGTTCTGGCATGTGCGATTCCATCGAGCTGCCGGGCTCAGTGCTGTGAGGCTTAACAGCAGCGGCAAACTCCGAGCCAGCAACAAAATCTGGAACGTATTGAATGCCGTTCACAACAGAGGAAGGGCAGGGGAGTGGCTCGAAAGGCGCGAGCCCAAATGGCCGAATCTTTTGACACGTCTGACAACGCACAGCAACCGCTGAATTTCGGTAACAGATCAGGAAAGGGCAGGGCTCCTGACCGTGCGCGGACTGCCGGTTGCGAAAGCCTTATCGCACATCCGATTGAGTCCGCAGCGACAATATCCGCGTGCCGATCGACAAAACTAATACTTCCGCAGCGGACGATTTTAGCGGGACCCCAAAGGTGAGACGTCGTCAAGTCGGTCGATCGCTCGAAGGTATTCAACCTCCATTCGCGCGATGTCCCCAAAGACGGACTGAAAATCTTTCAGTCGGTCTTCCGGCGAGTAAACCTTCAACGGATCCCGTGTGGAAAGGGTGCGGAGATAGGCCACGAACAGACGGGCTCGAGCCGGGCTTTCTGTCAGAAACCAGGTGAAAGCCCAGGCGTTACTGTACGCGTCCAGCGCCTGATTGCGAAACATATCATCGGCCGCAATCATTTTGGCCAGATCACCAGGCTGTCGGCGAGACTGATACTCATCACTGAACCAATCCAGCCGCTCACTGTTAATCTTTTGATCAGCACTCGACTTTCCTCGCGAGCGCACTCCGGGAGCTTCAAGAACAGTTGCCAGCCCTTCGATGACCCACAGCGGAGTTTCGCCCAGTCGCGAATGAATTCCGATGTTGTATCCAACCTGATGTGTTGCCTCATGCACAATCGTATTGGCCGTCGCACCAGCGACGTTGGTGAGCATTACTGAAAAAGGTGAATCAGGCTTTTTCACGGACGCAGCCGTTGCCGACTTCATGGCGCTGTGTTCTTTCGAACGCGATCTGAGAGACTTCGCTGTCAGCGAACCGCCAGCATCCGATTCTTCGTACAACGCGACTCTGTTGGTTTTCAGCGAATAGTAACCACGCAGTTCGTCCGACCATAGAACCTGGTCCTTACCGCAGTACTCTTTGAATTCCTCCTGAGTCCCGAAGACAATCGCCACCAGCATCACGTCAGGAGCCGTTGTCTCAAAGCCGCGAAGAGAGTAGAAGGATTCGACCTGTCGATAAATCTCTTCAAACAGGGAGGTATACCCCTTCGCTCGGCCTTTCCTGCCCACCACGATGTAATGGGCAGAATTTTGAATTTCATACCCGGTACGAAATTCCTGAAGCAAAGCCTGACGAAATTCACCCGTCGAAGAAGAACGAAAGCTCTCACCGACAACTTTAAACGACTGCACCTGAGACAGCGGCAGATGACTCATCGCTCCGAATCGGTCGATCAGAAAACACTGATCGCTGTTCCTGGCAACGACTTTGCCAACGTACGTACTTTCCCCGTCCGTCATCTCAATGAGCCGTGGCTTCGGTTCCGCGCCGCGCGACGCGATCACGAACGTCGCAAGGCAAAGGAAGGTCGCTGCAGAAACGGCAATCCGTCGGATTGCGGTGATGCAGCTACGAGAAAAACAATGTCGTGTAAAATCAACCATATTTGGCAGAGATCCAAACAGAGGTTCCGGAAGAATGCCTCGAAGCCTGGCTCACTGACGTTGGGGTCGGGTAAAAAAGTGGAGCGATTTTAGACAGGTGAGGCAAAGCAGCGCACATCGAATGGGTGTGCCACACGCCGGGAACATCTGTTGGCTGTCGACAACATCCGCGCAGCACCTTTGTTGCAGTACCGCCACAGCGTTTGATGCCGCAACGCATCAGACGTGTGGCATTCGGGCATCATTCGGCCGACCGATGCGGCTCTTTGGCAACATTCCTGCGACGTGCTGCCGAGGCCTGAATGCGTTCTGAATATACTCTGCCCCGCTCACGACCTGTCGATCCTGCATATTCAGCACAATGGCAAAACCAGGTCTTATGGATGCGTCTCAGGCAGAAGACGCCGAAATCCCTCATTTGTGATGGAGCGGAATTCGTGTTTGTTTCGAAGAGTCTGAAGATGGATTCTATTGCCCTGGGACGAGCCTATCGGGCTTCAGGGCTGCGACTGAAATACAGGAGGTTTGCGATGGCAGGAAAGAGATTGGTATCGCTGGCGCTTGCGCCATTGCTGGCCCTCTTTGCAGAACGTGGTCTTTGCCAGGATTCACTTTACGTTCCCAGTGAGCCCACTGCAGTGTTCACGGCGGGCGCCGCCTTCCTGACAACAACGCGTGATACCAGCCTTGCACCAGCAGGCCCATTCATTGCGGGTCCTGACTCTGGCCGTCTGAGCTTCGCCGATGCAGAGTTTGGATACCAGTCCGGTGTTCGTGCATTCCTTGCGATGAGCAGTAATGGCATTCGGATTGAGGGCATCTTCTCTGACTATGGAGCCTGGAATTCAGTCGGTTCCGGAACTCTGACACAGGGCGTGGCTTTCGACGAAGGAAGAATCACAAACTGGGCCGGGGGCAATTTCATCAACCTGACGACTGGCTTCGAAAGTCTGCACGCCGCCACGGACAGCGCCATGGGCGGTACTCCCGACGAAGAAGAAGGACTGGGGCGATCCGTCGCATTTCCTGGCGACGATCTGCCGACCTACGAGGTTCTTTATCGCAGCATTCTCCAGAGCTTCGAACTCAATATGGTGACTGAAGACCCCGCCGCCCGCGTGCAAATCGGCCTGGGATATCGCAATCTTCAACTTGATGAAGTGGCAAGCGTGGGAATCACCGGAACGCTGCGAGCTGTGGATGCCACAGCCCCATTCAGCGGCGGTATTTCTCACAACGCCTTGACTACGTTTGGCGGCCTGACTCACCTCGCGGGAACTGCCGACGGATTTGAGGATGAGACAGGCAATCTCTCAGCCTTACCCGATACTCTGCAGATGTTTCATGACGCTCGGACATCCAACGATCTCAACGGCGCTCAGCTGATTTTCAGTGAGCAGATTATGTACTGGCGTGGCTGGACGATCGACGGGATTGGCAAGGCCGGTGCGTACCACAACCATGTGAACGCCACCGTTTCCGAACGCTACATTGGCACAGATCCAGGTTCGGGCAACTCTTCGACTTATGGTCGCACCTATGCGGATTCAAAGTCTCAGCTTGCATTTGCCGGCAGCGTTGGGCTTCAGTCCAATTTTCCGCTGAGCCGTAACTGGAGCGTTATCGGCGGCTACGAAATGATGTACATGTACGGGGTCGCTCTGTCTCCGGAACAATACGCCGGGGTCACCGGGACGACGTTTGTCGGACGTACGTTTAACGCAGATACGCATGGTGAATTGATCTCCCACGGCGGCAATCTCGGACTTCAGTACAGTTACTGATGCAGCATGGCAAAAGCAATTGTTCTGGATCTCGATAACACGCTCTTTGATACCCGCTCGATTCCCGAATCGCTGACAGCCGGTCTGTTTTCAGCGATGCGGGACGCCAACCAGGGCGACGACGCGATCAGTGATGTGGTGCTGGAAATGGCTTTCCATGACGCATGGTCGATTCCGTTTCCCGTGATCGCAGATCGATATCGCCTGCCGGAACGCTTGCTCAGCGTATGGAGCCATTTTCATGACTCGCTGACGTTTGAAGAACCCTTGCATCCGTATCCGGACGTCGTGGAGGCCCTGCAGAAGCTTCGGGATCGCAACTATTTCCTGTGTCTCCTGACCTCCGGCTATCAACACGTGCAGTCGAGTAAGATTAAAGCGTTGCGGCTGGAACCGTTTTTCGACCTGATCCTGATCGATGCCGTGGATCATGTTCACGTTGGCAAAGAAGCCATCCTTCGCGACCTTTTGCAGTCGCGAAAGTGGCAGCCTGAGGATGTAGTGGTTGTCGGCGACAGCGCGACAAGTGAGATCGCGACGGGCGTGCGTCTGGGGATTCCGACCGTTCAGATCTTAAGACCTGGTGTCACCAAGACAGCGGCAGCAGGTCGGCATATTCACTCGCTGGCGGAACTGCTGTAGCTCGCTTCCATCAGGAGGCGAAAAGTACCCAGGGCCGGTTCACTCAGCCTCGCCCGCAGCCGGGTGCTGGAAAGAGTCTCATCTGCAACGCTGGCGAAGCCGCCGCCTCGCAGAGGACCTATCCCCAAATAATCAGGTGCCACTGCATCTGGCGCAAGACACCATTCCGCTGAGTTGCCATGCATGTCGAACAAATTCCAGGCATTGCACAGCAAGCCTCGCACAGAGTGAATTTCATGGTCGGAATTGGACTGTGTGCAGGCGTGCTGATCCAGTTGTTCAGGATCATCGCCAAACGACCACGCACCTCGGCGGCCACACCGACAGGCGTATTCCCATTCCTCTTCAGTCGGCAATCGAACCAATCGCCCACAGACGTCTTCTATCTGCTGCGCGTGGCCAGAAGTCAGAGTTTTGTGCAGGCGTTCAGTCACGATGTCCAATGCTCTCAGGCTTTGAGTGCCTGGGTGTTCAGGATGCTCCTAAGTTTTCGCTCAACGGTTCAGCGAAAACAACTAATTCCTCAACCGATTTCCCGAGTTGAACAACCTTCGAGAGAACCCATTTGCTGAAAGCCGGATTTGTTTCGATGACGTTATCTGGCATTGACACTTGACGCTGATACGCAGTCGACGACACTTGCGCGAACAGCCTGATTTATTGCAGCGGACAACATGAAGTCCGCAATCTCGTGTTTTAGGATGACCGACCTATGTCATGGCGAAATCTGATCTGCCTTACCTGCCTGATGGCGGCAACATCCACTGGAGTTGCCGGTGAGTGGACTCAATGGCGCGGACCAACCCACAACAACGTGGCTGAGCCCGGCCAGATGGTACCGACTACGTGGAACGACAAGCAAAACGTCGTCTGGAAAGCGGATGTCCCTGGCCGCGGTCATGCTTCACCGATTGTTGTAGGCAACCTCGTGGTTCTTTGCAGTGCGGCGGATGATGAGCAGATTCAGGCAGTAATTGCTTTAGACCGGTCTACGGGAAAACAACGATGGTTGAAGGAGATTAGTCGCGGCGGATTTCCTCCGACTCATGAAAAAAACACGCACGCTTCGTCGACCGCAGCATCGAACGGAAAACAGATTTTTGTCACGTTTTGTCATCATGAAAAAGTAGAGGCAGTCGCTCTGGATCTGGACGGCAGAATCATCTGGAGAAAAGACGTCGGGCGATTTTTGCCCGAGCAATACAAGTACGGCTACGCGGCATCGCCCACGATTTACAAAAACATGCTGATCATTGCCGGAGACAGCGACACATCCGCCTGGGTCCAGGCTCTGAATGTTGTAGACGGACAGGTTGTGTGGGAACAGAAACGTCCGCTGTTTCTCAATTGGTCGTCTCCGATCGTGGCCAGTCTTCCGGGAGGAGACCAGCTGCTTCTGAGCGGCCTTCACATGATTTCGTCGTACGATCCGTCAACGGGTAAGGTTCTCTGGCAGACCAAATGTCTGACCATGGCGACCTGCGGCACCTGCGTCTGGGAGAACGACCTGATTTTCGCAAGTGGCGGATACCCCGAGGCAGAAACCGTCGCAGTCAAAGCAGACGGGTCCGGCGTTATGTGGTCGAACAAAGTCATGTGCTACGAGCAATCCATGATTGTTCATGGTGGCTACCTGTACGCCTTCAGCGACAAGGGAATAGCGTTCTGCTGGGATGCCAAAACTGGCAAAGAAATGTGGAAGGAACGGCTTCAGGGGCCAGTGTCCTCTTCCCCGCTGCTGGTCGGCGACACAATTTTTGCAACCAATGAAGCGGGAACAACGTGGGCGTTTAAAGCAAGCCCCCAAAAGTACGAGCTCGTGGCAAAGAACCAGCTGGGCGATTCCGGATTCGCTTCCATGGTCGCGGTTGATGGCAAGCTTTTCATTCGAACGTCCAAAGGTGATGGTGCAGGACGAAAGGAATCTTTGTACTGCATCGGAACGAAATGATTTTGAGGCAGCTTGTTTTGAAAGCTGCAGTGCCCATCTTTTCTTGTGCATGGATCTTTCGGCCATATGACTTCAAGTACTTCGGATATTGTTCTCATCGGCGGAGGCGTGATTGGACTGACGACCGCTCTTGCTCTGGCCGAACGTGGCGTCTCCGTGACCCTCCTTGATCGTCAGACCACCGGCCGTGAAGCATCATGGGCCGGCGCTGGTATGCTGCCTCCCGGAGATTCCGCCCACGCCTCCACGCCTGAAGCGAGACTTCGATCGTACAGCCATTCCCTGTGGAAAGATTTTGCTGCTGACCTGCTTCAACGGACGGGGATCGATAACGGCTACCACGTTTGCGGCGCTGTGGAAGTCTTCACGGCAGAATCACAAACCGCATTTGAGCGGCAGTGCCTTGCCTGGGAGAATGAAAATATCCGCATCGAGCGAATGTCACATGACGACGCCGAACGCCACGTTCCGGATCTGAACCCAGCATTTGAATCCGTCGTCTACCTTCCTGACTTCGCTCAGGTTCGTAATCCGCGCCACTTGCAGGCGCTGCGAACGGCCTGCCTGCAGCGAGGTGTTGAGATTCTTGAGCACTCGGAAGGCCTGCGGATCGGTCACAAGGGAGACCGCGTAACCGATGTGCGTGTTCCTGGCCGAACGTTTCACTTTGATCGTGTGTGTATCACCGCCGGCGCGTGGTCAACTTCAATTCTTCAGTCACTTGGCTTTGTGGCGCCGGTCAAACCTGTGCGAGGTCAGATTGTACAACTGCAGCTGCCCGTTCAGCCATTCCGCTGCGTTGTGGAATCCGGTCGACGGTACCTTGTGCCACGGCGAGATGGCCTGGTCCTGATCGGTTCAACAGAAGAAGATGTCGGTTTTGTAAAACAGAATACGACGGAAGGAGTAGCCGGCCTGTTGGAGTTTGCTCGTTCTCTGATCCCATCGCTGGCTCAGGCGGAGGTTGTGCGGTCATGGGCGGGACTTCGCCCCGGCTCTCCGGACGAACTTCCTCTGCTTGGCGTTGTGCCCGGATTGCTGAATCTGTTTGTCGGAGCTGGCCATTTTCGTTCTGGCCTGCAGATGTCTCCCGGCAGTGCCAGAATTCTGGCCGATCTCATGCTGGACGTCACTCCGAAAATTTCGCTCGAAGGCCTGACAGCCGATCGGTTTGCTCAGAAAACAGGAACAGAGGCCGAGTGACACTGAGCTGGATCATCGGTGCTTGGCGCATAAATTAAAGTTGCGGTCCCCCAAAAAGGTCCGCCAGCAGGAAAGTTGCTCGCGTGCGTGCCGTTATTCAAAGAGTTACCGAAGCATCCGTGACCGTGGATCAAAAAATTGTCGGCAGCATCCATCGCGGCTTTCTGGTTCTGCTGGGCGTTGCGGAGGATGACACTCTGGAGGATGCTGCTTGGATTGCAGTGAAGATTGCCGGATTAAGAGTGTTCGAAGACAATGAAGGAAAGATGAATCTTGCTCTGACGGATATCGGCGGATCAGTTCTGCTGGTCAGCCAGTTCACTCTTTTCGGCGATTGTCGCAAAGGCCGACGCCCCAGTTTTATTGAAGCCGCTCGTCCCGAAAAAGCCAATTCTCTCTATCAGAGCGTTACCGCAGAACTGCGTCAGCTGGGCTTGCCCGTGGAAACCGGTACGTTTCAGGCACATATGGAGGTCCGCCTGCTGAATAATGGACCGGTCACGTTGCTGCTGGATAGTCGAAAAACCTTCTGATCCCGCCTGCCGCCGGAGTTCGGCCAGCATTGCGCTGATACAGCGGCCTGAACTATCAGTTTTTGCTCGGGACCTCAGCAAATACTCCGTCTGGCTCACGCCCGGCCTGTTCCATTCATCTGCTCTTGTCGACTATCAAAAGACAGCCGTTCGCAAAACCCGCCGGGCCGGAATCAGCAAAAACTGCCGTTCAGAACCGGTCTTTTCCTGAAAACCGCAGTCCTCCTATACTTCTTCGTGCGTTGTGGGAACCGTTGAGTCAGGGAAGACCGGAATGAACTCCCATCAAATAGTTGACCTCGTCGTTTTAGCCGTACTGCTTTATTGTGCGGTTAAAGGAGCCTCGCGCGGCTTGCTTTCGCAGCTCGCATGGGTCGTGGCCTTGCTGCTTTGCTTCAAATTTTCCGGGGCATTGTCCCCGGCGATTGAACCCCTGATCGGGGTTGCTCCTCCACTGAAGCAGTGGATTGCCATGCTGCTGGTTTACGTAGGCCTGTGCGGCGTGTCGTTTGTCGCCGCCGGAATGCTCAGCAGCTGGATGGAAAAAGCACGTGTGATTGACTTCGACAAGCATCTAGGCGGAGTCCTTGGCTTCGTCAAAGGCGTGGTCATCTGCATGACGGGGATGTTTTTTGCGATCACCATGTCAGAGCCAATGCGGCAGATCGTCAGCAAAACGTACTCTGGATATGCGGCGGCCGTGATTCTGAACAACTCCCAGTACCTGATCCCGCTGTTGCCGGAGCATTCGGTTGCCACCGTGCGAAACGTGATTGATGAATTCAATCGCCGCCTACAGCCGGGCATTGATGACCTGAATGGCGCGACACCATCGAATCCCGATGCTTTTGGATACGATTCCCTTGCTGGACCTGACAACAAGACCGACGGACTGAGGTTCGACCTTTCACATTTGCTGACTCAAGGCACCTCTGGAAACACGAACACAGAAAGTCGAGCTTCCGATGGCCAGTCATTTCAGGATTTGCTGGGCCAGCTGCCGACTCAACTTCGCCGCGAACTGACGCAACAGGCGATGGATCAGCTCCAAAACTCATCCCCGGAGGACAAGCAAAGGCTGCTGGAACAACTGAGCGATTCCGTCCCGGAAAATACCGGAGCGGTTCTGAGCGACTTCTTCCGCAGTTCGCCCGACAGCAGGGGGCAAGGCACCACATCATCGCCGAGACCGCCAACACGCCAATCGTCGCCGATACAGTCAACGACGCCACTCGGTTCGGCGGAAACTACCCTGCTCAATGAGATTGCCGGCATCTATAGTCAGCGGAACGATATCGCAGCCAATACGAAGCGGTACCTGGCCGGCGTTCCAACGTCCGTTCAGCGACGAGTTCTGGAAGACTGGCACGCGGACGCAATGGGCATCAATTCTGATCCCGATCCGACCACAGACATCAACACTCGACTGGATGAACGGATTGTGCGACAACTTAGCAAGGCCGGAATTTCACTGGAACGGCTCGACCGCGATCTGCGAACCAGGCTGAGCGACGTCGTCAACGGCTACCGCAACTGACCTCGCCAGGCCTATTCATCAGGAACCAGTCGCAGACGCTGCAAAAACGCGGGATCTGCAAGGGCTCAATTTTGCCCCTTAAAAACCAGCCGTTTTTGACACTAACCTAACATAACGGACATTATCGGACGTTGGTGGCGGTTTTTTTTTGGTCGTCATTTTCCCCGTGACCTCCACTGGATCCTGATCGGCCGAACTTCTGAGTCCGCACTTGCCGCCTTGTGACTTGCTCAACAACGCGCACCGGTTCAGCAAAGCCTGAGCCCTCCGAACACCAAACGTTGCCCTGCCCATCCGCGCCCAAACCGGCCGGGCATCGGCCGCACAACAATCAAGCCGAATACTTCTGCCATAGACGAAAAAAGCGGCCGACTCTTCAAACAACGCCAGCCTTGCCATGGCATCAGTCAGCAAGAAAGACCAGCCGCCGCATCACCTGAACGAGTGACCGAATTTCTAGACGGCCCCATTTTCATGAAACACGCCGATGCGGCGGTATCGTTGGTAGCGTCGCTCCAGCAATTCGGATGTCGACAGCGACTCAAGATTCTGGAGCGCCTCCACAAGGCGACTCTTCAGAGTTGTCGCCATCTTGAAATGATCACGGTGAGCACCGCCCAACGGCTCCAGAATCACTTCGTCGACAACACCAAGCTGGACAAGATCCTTGCTCGTAAACTTCAGGGCTCGGGCCGCTTTGTCAGCGTGCTTCGAACTCTTCCAAAGAATTCCGGCGCAACCCTCGGGACTGATCACTGAGTAATAAGCGAATTCCAGAACGGCGACATGGTCGCCCATCCCGATCCCCAAAGCACCGCCGGACCCGCCTTCACCGATCACAACGCAGATGATCGGCACGTCCAGAGTGGACATATCTCGCAAATTGACCGCGATATTGTAAGCCTGCCCGCGTTCTTCAGCACCGATCCCCGGATACGCGCCCGGAGTGTCAATCAGACACACAATCGGAAGCCCAAATCGACTGGCCATCTCCATCTTCTGCATGGCTTTCCGATAGCCTTCCGGATGCGCACACCCATAACAGCACTCGTTGCGCTCCTTCAGATTGCGGCCTTTCTGATGCCCAACAAACATGACTTTGCGGCCTGCAAGTCTGGCAAATCCAGTGATCAGAGCCCGGTCGTCACCGAACGCTTTATCACCATGTAACTCCACAAACTCATCGAATACCAATTCGAGATAGTCAGGCGTCTGCGGACGGTCAGGATGCCGCGAAACCTGGACGGTCTGCCATGGGTCGAGATTCGAGTACCGCTCGCGAGTCATCTGAGTAAGCTCGACTCGCATCCGCCGCATGCTCTCTTTTTCCGCAGGCGTGGGATCAGGCTGTGATTCCAGCTTTAAAAGGCGATCCTCAAGCTCGTACAGCGGTTTTTCAAACGGCAATTGGTGCAAGGCAGCCATGAATCAACCCAAACCACAAATCAGAGAACGGGATTCTTTGGAAACCCACTCATGCGAGCCCCCTCAGATGCAGCGCAATCTTCTTACCCAGAAGAAAAACGCCGCTCGACCGTCCGATTTTACGAGATCCGGAGGTTTGTGAAAATGCCGGTGATGCTAACGCTGAGACAAACGCGTAGAAATTGCCCGCCTTATCCAGATGAAACTTCAGGCAATCTAGGAGATATCGGGAAGTTCCATCATAAAGTCAAGGTCATCAACAGGTTCTGGCTTCACCTTGGGTGCTGGTGCCGGAGTTGTCGCTGGCTTTGCGGGTGAGGGCGTAGGAACAGCCTGGCGTGCGTCCGGAGGAACTGCCGGCGCTGCTGGCTGAGCGGGAATCTGAACCTGAGGCTGCTGCGGAGCCATTTGCGGCATCGGCATGGCCCCCGGCGGCATCATCGGCTGGCCGGGCGGCATTTGACCCGGCATTTGACCCGGCATTTGACCTGGCATTTGACCTGGATAAGGCTGCATTTGCGGCATCATCGGCTGTGGAGCCATTTGCATACCGGGGTACATCATGCCGGGCATCGGCGCCTGCATCCCGTACGGCATTTGAGGCATCATGCCGGGCATCATCTGCATGCCGGGCATTTGAGGCTGTGGCTGTGGCGCGGGATTCGAGGCCGCTGGTGCTTTTCCGCCTCCGATTTTTTTGACAGCTTCCATCTCACCAATCGGTGCGGTCAGGCGTTTTCCCTTCGCCGGTTTCAATGGAGCCATAACTCCTCTTGAGACACGGTCGGCATCCGCACGGCTGTCCAGACGCTTATCGACACTTAGACTTTCGTTAGCTTTTGCATCCTTACTTTTCTTTTCATAGAGTTCAAAAGGATCTTCCTTAAAGCACTTAATATTTCTAAGTACGGACATTACTTCCCGCATATCTCCAAAGCGATCCTTCGGCTTTTTCGAAAGCATCTTAAGAAGCACCGCGTCGAGTTCAGGGGTCACGTTTGGATTCACAAGGGATGGGGGAGCAGCTGCTTCACCGATATGTTTTTTTAGCAAATCACTTGGACTTAGGCCTGCGAAAGGCGGTGAGCCCGTCACAAGTTCAAAAAAAGTAACGCCCAGACTATAAACATCAGACTGAATTGTTGGTGGCTTCTTTAGAATAATCTCCGGGGCAATATAAGTTCTTGTACCCATAATATTTTTTTGTTTGCCTGCCAAAAGCTTCATCAGGCCGGTCGCAATCCGCGAGGCAAGGGAAAAGTCGATAACTCGAACTTCGCCGGTCTTATTGACGAGGATATTGTCCGGCTTAATATCTCTGTGCATCCAGCCCTTTTCATTCATATGAACAAAGGCCTGGCAGACAGCTTCAGCAATCTTCTTGAAACGTGACTGTGTTTCAGCAAGGTTTCCGGAAATCTGGGCTTTCAAACTGGGAGCCCGAAAATATTCCATGATGAAAAAGCCGTGATCCCGTGTCATTTCCATCCGAAATAATTTGATCAGGTTGGGGTGTTCAAACGAATTTCCAACCTTGTACTCATGCTTGAGGACAGCCTTCGCTTCCGGGCTTTTAAGGGCATCCGGCAGCAGCAGTTTCATCGCAAAAGGTGTCGTCGCACCTTGCTGCGTCACTTCCCAGATCTGCGTTGAGGCCCCGCTGGCAACGCAGTTCTTGAGTTCATAGCCGCCGATGACGGTTTGATTTTCGCTCACGGATTTCTCCCGGTGTATTTCAGATGCTCGAAAGGGTTCGCTCCGGCGATGGCCCGTGAGCCCTTCAGAATGATAAAGAAACGGCCGAACCGACGCGACTTAACCAAGTGACCAAAAACACGTCGCCAGCTTCGCGGGCGGATGCGCGCCCCTGATTCCATCTGTCTGCAGTATATCCACCGCTGTTCGGCTCATGGAAAGCCGAAAGTCCCCGTGGGCACCCACTTGCCGCGAAACTGGGGGAATTCAGGCACCCGTGACCCGGTTTTCTGTTCCGCAATTGTGGTTCCCGCTTTGATCTGACATATTGCCCCCGTCGAAAATGGGCGATCAAATCGCATTGTCTAAAAGGATTGCGGCGGTGTGAGGCCCTTCTGCCACACGGTGTCGCACTTTGTCTGGTCTGTCTTGCTTATTGGCTCCGCACTTATCGGCTCCGTTTCTGAAAGTGGTGACTTCATGACGCCCTGCGTCTCTTTTTCACATAACCGTATTGCGATCCTGGGAGTGTTAACTGTCCTGCTGTGCGGTAGTGCAGAATCCGCTCGGGCCGTGGACGGGCAGATTCAGCTAACCACTTTTTCAGGGTCTCTTATCCAGCCAGGTACTGGCGACGGGGAGATTCTTCGGCGATTTGAGGTGGAACTACTGAGCTCAGCAGATAACCATTTTTTTCGGGTCATTGATGACGTTCGAGCAGGCTGTCCCTGGCCGGACAGTTTCGGGCAGACAGGCCCGTCCGCTCCGACGGACAAGGTTCAGCCGCATCTGGTCTACCCATTTGACGGCACGGTGTATCTGATCGGACTGCCGCCGCTGGTGATCAAGCTGCCGGAAAACATCGAACCGGATGCCAGCTGGGAACAGGCCGGCTGGCAGATGACCGCTGTCGAAGAGTTGTCCGTCGACAACGCGCCCGCGTGGATTATCGAAGCTCGCGAACGTCGTGGCCGACAGCAGACCCTGACGGTCAACGCTGCGACCGGCACAATTTTGCGAGGCGAAGCGGACGTCTTCATGGGGCAGGGCGATCAATTTCGCCTCACCATTGCTCGATCCGCCGTGAAGACCGTGGATGCAGAAATTTCGGCTCAGATCAGCGAACTGCAGGGCCAACTGATTTCATTGCAGGCGGCTCTGAAACGTCGGCCTGATGCTCATGGAAGTGAACTTTCTCAGAGGCAGGTGGATGATGTCCTGTCGGGCGTTGAGCAGCTGACTCGACTTTCGAAAGGCACACCGCTGGAAGATCTGATCCGCAGGATCCGATCCGATGCCGAGCAGCAACAGAAGAGACTGGCCACTGCGGCAAGCCGTGCCAGTGAACTGATGGATTCGCCGTCTCCGGAATTCTCACTGACTCTGGTTGGCGGCGGCAAGCTCGACTCGTCATCGCTGAAGGGCAAGACTGTCGTGCTTCATTTTTGGGATTATCGCGACGCGCCGCTGACGGAACCTTATGGCCAGACCGGCTATCTGGAGTTCCTGTTCAATCAGAAAAAGAAGATGAACGTGGAGGTCGTGGGAGTGAGCACAAATCCGGACCTGCAGATTGCGGAGAACGTTGGACGAGGCCGAAGAGCGGCTCGGAAACTTTCCGAATTCATGAATCTGACTTATCCCATCGGACATGATGACGGCACATTGCTTGAGACTTTTGGCGACCCACGGGACGCAAAAGGTCAGCTGCCACTGTGGGTTGTGCTGACGTCGGATGGCAAGATCGCTCACTATCACGCCGGCTTTTATGAAGTGGATGCCGCTCAGGGCCTGAAGGAACTCGAAGCTGTCCTTGCGGGTCTGGTGAAGGCAACGAAATAGCGCACCGAAATTTTGAACGTCTCAGAACAATACAGAAGCCCGTCGTCCTGACAAAGGGCGCCGGGCTTTTGTGACTGATGGAAGACCGAGTGGCTGTCAGGGGATACCATTCTTCAGGAGCCGAATCACCTGAAACTCCTTGACCGGACAGAATGACAAAGGTTCAACCGCCGCAGATAACAAGCTCGTCGATCGTATTCGTGCGGCGTTGGGTTAACCGGCCGAAACGGTTGCGTTATTTTCCGCCGCTGCGAAGGAAGACTTGGCCAAGAGCTGCCGGAGCACTGCCGTAGACCTGCTGAACCGCACGTCCCGCATCAGGATTTCCACGCAGTTCGCCGACGAATTGCTGAAACCGCGAGGCACCGCCCTGAGCCAGTAAAAACCGGACCAGCAGGTAGCCAACATCACCGACCTCCTCCGGAGCCAGCGTGCCGTCGTTAAACAATTTTGCAGGGTCATCGATTGTTGCAACCGCTTTGGCTGCGCGAGACGGGATGGCTTTCACATAGAGAGAATCACCCGTCAATCCCGACTCCAGAACTCCGAATCCCTGTTTCAGCCAGTCTGGCAGACCGGCCCCGTCGCGTGTCAGATACGACTGGCTGATCAGCGATCTCATTAACTGTTCAGCCGAAAGCGATTCCGCTGATTCCGAGTCCCCCACATCGTGCATCGCGATATAGGCGGTCTCAAAATTTGCGTTCACAGAGGAGTGACCAGACACTGCTTTTGGCGTGCGGCGATTCATCAGAACGGTATTGAATTCTTCATAATCAAAGCGCTCGGTTGTCACAAACACTGCCAGGCGCCCACGAAATGCTTTTGTTCCCTCAGGCAGTGAATACTTCCCGACCAGCCCAGCCAGATGACTTTCTGCTTTCTCGCCAAGCTCCTTCAAACGATCTTCAGAAGCCGTGCCAAAGAGATAAAAGTTGTCCGTTGTTGCCGACAGGCCCTCGGTCTTCGGCGACACGCGTTTCCACATTTCTGCAGTCTGCGTAATACGACGATCGGCAAACTCGCTGTCTGTCATGCTGGCCAGCTTTGCAGCTTCCATCTGAGCTTCTGTGGGGACGATATCCCGCAGCGGTGCTTTGGAATCTTTCCCGTCGAAGTGGGCGCCTTCCCTGATCCATGTTTCCAGCGCCTTTGCCTGCGACAGTTTCAGCTGCGCCTGCCCGGCCGGCATCTTGAGTGGCTCCTGACGCACCACCAAGTCGACGATGTAACTTTCATCGGGCTTGCCAGGATTAATTGTTGTGCCCGTGGGCCCGCCCTGAAGCAACTGCTCAAACGTAGTAAATCCAAACTTACCGCGAGGATTGTTTCCTGAATGGCATCCCATACAAATGTTGACCAGCCAGGGCGCGACGTCATTTGTGAAAGAGACGGTCTCTGTTCCATCGGCCATCACAACTTTGACAGGTTCCTTCTTCTCAACCATGGAATCACCGATGCGGGCTTCAGGATCCTTCCCATCATAGATTGCACCCTGCTCTATCCAGCGAGCAATTGTCATGATTTCGGCGTCCGGCAGCTTTGCGCCACCGCGTGGCATTCGTTGCTGATCATTTTCAGTCACTATTCTCATAAGCAGGCCGCTTCGAGCCGGTACTCGAGGAGCCACAGGAACTCCATTGCGACCGCCGCGAGCCATCATGCTGAAGGTATCCAGCCGAAGATTTGCACTGGCCTGTTCTTCGTTGTGGCAGCGCAAACAGTTGGCAATCAGAATGGGAGCCACTTCTTGCTCAAAGCTGACGGGAAGAAGGTTCTTTGCCTTTCCGAGGGCTGTCCTGAAGTTTGCATAGCTGCGATCTTTTTCATCGTCAGCAATGGCCAGTTCTGTAACGCGAGCCTCGACCTTTTTGATGAGCTCTTTTGCCTGATCCACTTCTTTCTTCCGGATCATACTGGCCACATCTTTGAGCTCCTTGCCAAGTTCAGACAGTTCCTTCTTCACTTCTGGTGGAAGGGCCGCAGCTGCGGTCGGCGCTGCGGTCAGGACAACTGTCAGGGTAAGTAATGGCGCGAGGAGCGAGTGACAACGCATGGAGAAATCTCCGGGTATCAAAACAGTCATTTGTAGAGAAGTCGAAACTCGCACAAACGCGATTTCAGCAGCGGACAATTCTTAGCCGGATCAGACCGCGGTCGGAAAAATCCGACCGACACAACAGTAGTCCGATCCTTCAGGAGATCTGTCTGTTCACTTTTCGAAACAGCAAGGGATTACGTCTCGATGTGCAGAGCAACAGGACAGGAGTATATCGACAGCGGTGCTCGGAACCAGCTTTTCCGGATCCGGATTCGTTCAACCAGGGATCAAAATTGCGTTTCACTTTGACGACACCCCTGGCCGTGCTTAAACTGTTGATCCTTCCTACGCGCCTTCCCAGCCATGTGTTCTTCGGAAAACCTACCGTGATGGCTGTTTACTTCACTCTAAAAACTTCGCTCCGCCGCACTCTATTTGCGACGATGCTCTGCCCTGCCCTTGCGATCATGTCGGCACAGGACGCATTCTGTCAGGACCCGATTGTGGATCGTCTCGATCCCACAAATCTGCGTCCCGGCGAAAAGGCGTCCGTAGTCGTCAGCGGCAAGCAACTGATCGGTGCAGTCAGCCTCTGGACGCCGGTGGGAACGTTTCGCCCCAAAGCAGACTCTGATCTCACCAAGGATTTGCCAGTCACCATGGAGGGCGATGTTCGAGCCGATGCTGTGCCAGGAATCTACCCAGCTCGCATGGTGACAAACCATGGATGTTCCGAAGCGGCCTGGATCATTGTTGACGACCTTCCAGGCATTGCTCTGGCTCCCGAAAGCGAAGACCGCAAGTCTGGCCAGTTGATCGCCCTGCCCTGCTCTGTCAGCGGTCAGATGAAACCCGTACTCTCGAAGTTTTTCCGTGTGGCGTTGACATCCGGCCAGACACTGACAGCGGAAGTCTTTGCACGACGACTGGGTTCTGACATGGACCCGGTCCTGATTGTGACCGGCCCGAATGGATCTGAGATCGCCTATCGAGACGACTTTCCAGGCGGTGAAGGTGATTGCCAGCTGCAGTTCACGGCGGCTGCTGATGGGGAGCATAGAATTGAAGTTCGCGACGTCCGATACACCGGAGGTGCTCGGCATTTTTTCCATCTTCGACTCGGCAAGTTTCCACTGACCAGTTCAACTTCTGCTCGCATCGTCCAGTCGGGTCACAACGTTTCTTTTGTTGATCCTGCCGGTCAACTGCTTGGTGAAGCTTCGGCTTCGCCTGACGCTGCCGGGTTTATTCCGGTAAGTTTCAAATCCCCGGATGCAGACGCCAGTATTCTGACCTCTGTGCTGTTAACCAGCGAGACCGTTCAGTCAGAATCAGAACCCAACAATTCTCGCCCTGAAGCCACCGCCCTTCAGTCAGGCTCTTTAATTCTGACGGGAACTCTTCAGGAAAAGGGCGATGTCGACTGGTTCAAAATCTCAACCGCCGAAGCGGCGCCACTGCTTGTGTCAGCTCGCACCCGCGAAGTCAACAGCCCCACCGATGTGCTTCTGGAGCTGTACAACTCGGAGGGCGGAAAAATGGTGGAGAACGACGATGCAGGGCCTCGCGATGCTGAACTCGCGGCCCAGTTGCCAGCGGCGGGCGATTTCTTCCTGAAGGTTTCTGAAATCGCAGGTCGCGGCGGTCCGGAATGGACCTACGCTCTGGAAGTTTTCCTGAATCGCAAAGCCATCCGCATCACAGCACCTGTGGATCGCCTGAATGTCCCTCGCGGCGGCAGCGCCGGAGTGGCCCTGACCGTTCGGCGCATACATTACGACGGCCCGTTAAAGGTCGAAGCGGTTGGACTTCCTGCGGCCGTGAAGATGGCTCCTTTCACAATTGGCGCAAAGCAAAGTACTGTTCCGGCAGTCCTGACGGCAGCGGACCCTGCGGCCACAAGTTCGGATGCCGACTGGGCTGCGATGACTTTCCGGTTCACTGCACCTGATGGCGTTGCCATTCCCACGGCAGAGCTGCAACTGGCTCCACCACCGCCGAAGAAAGCCGATGCCGAGATTTTTCGAAGTGCTCGCATCCGAGCGGATTTCTTCACTGCGGTGCAGCCTTCCGCTCAGTTCTCCATGTTGCCGGATCCGGCGGCTGTCACGGTCGTTCAGGGTGCAACTGCAACAGTCACCGTTCGCTCTGTTCGTGCGGCCGAATGGACCATGCCAATCGAAATCGCGTTAGCAACTCCAGCCGATCAATTGCCCGCCGGAATTACGGTGACTGGCGGCTCCATGGCTGCCGGAGAACTACCAGTGACGATCACCGCAGCAGCGGATGCGGCTCCTGGATTTTTCACCTTGTTCCTCCAGGGAAAAGCCAAAAAGGATGCTGTCGAACCCGTTCATCCTGTTCCACCAATTGTTGTCGAAATCAAAGCCCCTTAGTTATCCTGCTATTCTGCCTCAAACCACCTCCCTGAATTCGCACCTCAAACCAGAATTCGAAGGTCTTGCCATGTTTCGATCGACCTGCCTGTTATTGGCCGCTGTTGGGTGTATTTCATCCACTGCAGGTGCCGTGGAATTGCCTGCCACATCGATTGCTGTTCAGCCAGCAGAAATCAGTCTGAGCGGACCACGCGGCGTGCAGCAACTGATTGTGACTGCCAACGCAGATGCAGCTACCATTCATGATGTGACCGATGTGGCGGAATATAAGTCCGATGATCCTGCGGTGGCCACGGTGGAATCGGGTGTTGTGAAGGCGCGCGGAAACGGGACTACCACAGTTCATGTTCTGCGTGGCGGACATGCTGCGACGGTCAAGGTTACCGTGTCCAGTTTTGAAATGCCGTCGCCTGTTTCTTTCAACAATGAGGTTTTGGCAGCGCTCACCAAGTCTGGCTGCAATATGGGGGCGTGCCACGGTTCGCCGTCGGGCAAAGGCGGATTCCGTTTGTCTCTTCGAGGCTACGATCCGGCTGTCGATCTGGTGACCCTACGTGGCGAATTCTTCAATCGCCGTTCCAACGTGCTCAGTCCTGACGAAAGTCTGCTGCTGCGAAAACCTTTGATGGAGGTGGCTCACGGCGGCGGTCGACGGCTGCATCACGGGGATCCAAGTCATGTGGTGATGCGGGAGTGGATTGCAGAAAGCATGAAGGTCGATGCCGAAGGGACGCCCGAGCTGACTCGAATTGAACTGCTGCCTTCTCCACGTGTTCTCCGTGACGGTGCCGATCGCCAGCAACTGATGGTGAATGGCCACTTCAGCGATGGAACAGTTCGCGACATCACATCACTCACCTCATTCGACTCGTCCGATGAAAGCATTGGGATGATTTCTCCATCCGGCGTCGTCTCACGACAGGGTCGCGGAGAAGCAACCATTCTGGCTCGCTACCTGGATAAAATGTCCACGACTCAGCTGTCATTCCTGACGGACCGCCCTGAATTTCAGTGGCCGAATCCTCCTGAAGAAACAAAAATCGATCAACTCGTTTTTGGCAAACTTAAGCAACTGCAGATTCAGCCTTCAGAACTCTGCAGTGACACCGATTTCCTGCGACGAGCGACGCTTGACCTGACAGGGCGATTGCCAACGCTTGAAGAATCTCAGCAGTTCCTTGCCGACCAGTCACCCGCCAAGCGAGCCGCTGTGATCGATCGACTGTTACTGACTGATGATCATGCTCGCTTCTGGTCCATGAAATGGTCGGATCTGCTTCGCAGCAATAGCAAGCGGATTACAAAAACCGGGGTCCACAAGTTCCGCCGCTGGTTGTTCGACGTTGTAAAGAACGATGTCCCGCTGGATCAGTTCGCTCGCGAACTGCTGACCGCAACCGGAAGCACCCAGCAAAATGCCGCAGCTGCTTACTGGAAGGCCAGCCGCGACGAGATCGATGCCACCGAGACGACTGCTCAGTTGTTCCTCGGCATTCGTATACAGTGTGCCAAGTGCCACAATCATCCGTTTGAAAAATGGACACAGGACGACTATTACGGCACGGCGGCTGCTTTTGCTCGAGTCGGTCGCAAGGAAACCGGGCTGCCGGATGATGAAATGATTTACGTCAAGGCGGGTGGTGAAGTGACTCAGCCGCGCACTGGCAAGACGATGAAAGTTCGCCTGCTTCTGGAAGGCGATGTGGATGTGCCGGCCGATCAGGATCGTCGCGTTGTCTTTGCCAGCTGGCTGACAAACAACAGTAATCCATTCTTTGCGAAGTCTTTGGCAAATCGCATCTGGGGGCATGTGGTTGGTAAAGGCATCGTCGATCCAGTGGACGACTTCCGTGATTCCAATCCTCCATCCAACCCTGCACTGCTCAGCTATCTGGCGGATGAACTTCTGAAGAGCGGTTTCTCAGAACGTCACCTGATACGCACGATCATGAACAGCCGCGTGTATCAGCTCAGCTCACAGCGGAACAAGTATAACTCCGATGATGAGATCTATTTCAGCCACGCGACGACTCGCATGCTGACCGCAGAGCAGCTTCTGGATTCGATCTGTGCCGTGACCGGGCAGTCGGAAGAATTCGCCGGAATGCCTGCCGGAACAAAGGCGGTCGAACTGGTTGAACCGCCGGAAGGTCACAAGTTTCTTCAGGTGTTTGGCCAGCCGCAGCGGGAACTGCCCTGTGAATGCGAACGTTCAACAGACAGCAATCTTTCTCAGGCTTTGCAGCTGATTAACGGGCCGACCGTGCACAACAAGCTTCGATCTGATGCCGGCAGCGTGCATCGGTGGATCGCCAGCGGCAAGTCTGATGCGGAGATTATTGACCTTCTGTATCTGACCGCCTTAAGCCGCCCTCCTCTGCCGGAAGAACAGCAGACGGCTCAGAACCATGTAAAAGCCAATGAAGATCGCACCCGAGCTCTCGAGGATGTTGCCTGGGCGGTGATTAACAGCAAGGAGTTCCTCTTCCAGCATTAGCCGGACCAGGTGTCAGCAAAGCAGGCACTCTGACTGCGGACGTCCAGACGACTGGCTTGCGGTGGAGAAGAGATCTTTCACTGCGATCCGCTTCGTACAGGATGACAAAAAACGCTCCGTTCATGCTGACAAACCCGGTCATCCTGATGCGACTCGTGCTCTGACAAGGCTAAAGAAAAGGGACATTCTGCTTTTATTGACGAGCACAATGTCCCCTTTTCTTCTTTCAGTGCTTGTTTTCATCAAACAGATTACGGGGGGCGCTGCCTGGTCTTCGTCACCTGTTAACTTCACAGTCATCTGCCCAGTTCTATTGCTGCTGTTCTGACCATATTTGTGATCGACTCTGGTACTACAAGTCAAGGCCGTCGTCACGTAAAAAGTTAATCGGTGGGAACGTTCGACGGCGTGAATTGGTTAAGCGTTTGAAAGGCCCGGATTTTCAGGCGTTAATGCATCCACCTCCCGATCAACGACCTTCCTCTTCGGCAGTGCCGAAGGGCGATGCTGCGACGGTTCGATCACACGTGTCTGCGGATTCGACGGGATTGCGGGACCAGGAATCAGACAGGCATGACGCCCGCAAGAATGTCGTCCGGCGAAAGGGCATGAATCGCCGAGAACCGTTCGAAGTCGGGTTTGTTGAAGGTGAGCAGATTCGTCAGCCGGTGTCGTTCCATCGCTGCGACGAGCCGTGCGTCATGAGCCAGTTTTCCATGAACTCGGTGGGTGACGACGAGTTCGTACCATCGCGAGAAAATGCCGCGTTCGTCGCGAAGCAGCGTGAAGTGCTGCAGGAGCTCCTGAATCTGCTGGTCCACGTCCGTACCGTTCATTCCAGGTCCATTGACTGAAACAGGGCGAGTCGCCACGACTCAGTATTCATAGATGGTCTGCGGGACGAGGCAAGGTTCATGTCCGGCTTTTGCAAGCCGCGTCAATGCCGCGATCGCAACAGAATGGCTGGAGCTCGCAGGCTGGGATGAACGCAGAATGACGTTCGTATCTACAAGGATCTTCATTCGACACAGTCTGCGTAGATCGATTCGCGACTGTCATCAATGTCGTGATCGAGTCGGGGATGGCGATCGGCCCATGCTTTCAGCCACTCGCCGAAGTTTTGTGGTTGTCCATTAGAACGGCGAGTGGCCGTGATCTCGGCCTGCAAATTGTCGGCCACAATCTGGCTGACGTACGCGTCCAGATCTTCTCCACTGGCAGCGGCATGCTGTCGCAATGCGTCGATGTATTCGGGCGGAAGCTGAAGGTGGATGTCGAGTGTTATGGTTTGGGTTTCCTTGCCGGTTGTGCTCATGAGCCCGCAAACGTCATCGATAGGTTACCAATTGCCACGCAAAGGCGGCTTCACCGCATTGGAAAGCGGCACTGAGGTGCCGCACTCCATGTTCGCAGGACCTCGAACTTCAGCTTTCGGTTCCTGCCACCTTTTGTCACCTTCGGGGGCAAGTCCGATTGTCGCCCCGTGCCAGCTTGCCTGGCATGAGCGGGAGTTTTGTGGTTAGGCAAAGGCAACAAAGGCGAGGCCGCCCCGGTTGGCTCGTCCAACCGAAACCGAAAGTTTTTGCAACGCGATGAAACTTAGCTTCCTGCCAGGCGAGCTGGGCAGGGGAGCGATTGCTTGCGACCTCATACTAACTTCAAAACGTCCGGTCCTGGCGGGCGAGCCGGCGAGGGGCCGCGGAGTTCAAAAAGCTGCTATGGAAATGTTAAAAGGGACATGTACCTATCTGTTAAAGCAGAATGTCCCCTTATTGACTTGTGCCCAAAATTCATGAACGCGATGGATCGCGTTCTTTAACGCTGCGCGGTTGCGGCAATTCACGTTCGCCAAAACGCAAAATCGCAGTGGACAACGCCATTCAGTCCTGACCCTATTTGATGCTCTCCGGCACACCCTGCCCCTTTTGTTTCTCAAGGCTCCGCAGCCATCATGCCCCCACACTGCCGAAGTACGCTCGACGGAGTATGACCTACGGGACGGAAGTCAACTGGACTTTACTTTAAGCACCGCACTTGCTGTCTAGCGAGTTCATCTTCAGTGAGTGAAACAAAAAACGAATTTCTGCCTCGTGTTGAAAGTCATGCCTTTTTGTTGTCAGCAACTCCAATGGGTCTCGACCTAAATGCCTGTTTCGATGACCTCGATAGTCAATTGCCCGAGCAATCACGTTTCGTGTTGCAGTAACCTTTTGCACTCGCCCTACCGTGGACTGTATCGCGACTCCAAGTCCTAGCGGCACATAGATCTTCCAAAACGCTGCCGATTCACATTCGCTTCTGTCCCAACAGCTAATCCCAAACGAGTTCAAAGAATTGGCATGGTCATCTACTGCCGCCCGCCAAAGTTCCTCGCCATTGTCTTGAGAGTAAATGGTCGCTTGACGTAATTCAGCCGCGTCCAGTTCGCCCATCGCGCCTTCCCATGGGTCTCCAAGTTGGAAGGCTTTGACTCTCGCAAAAAACAGTCCACGAGAAAGCATTCCGACGTACCTCGCTAGGTTTACGTAATGCCAAATCTTGATCTCATTTCCTGTGTTCAACAAGTGCTCCCGTTCATAACCAGCGACCAAACAAGGACCCCAGATGCCGATGTTGTATTTTCAGGCCATGCCGGATTTTGGTTGAAAGCCCTCACCGGTGCTTCTTGTGCCGTCAACACCTCCCGGCACTCCACTGCGTGGAAGCGCCACCGCTCGATCGAAATGTTCCAGAGAAAACCGCAGACGTGGACATTCTTACTTATTGGACGTCTTTGGCCTTCCTCGTGGTCGAAGAGATGACTCAAGGCCGAGCTGTTTGGCGGTTGTTGTCTTCCAGGAAGTATCGCCGAATGGCGTACCTCGGGCAATGTGTGCGACGCACCTTGTTGTGCGGAATTGATGAAAATACCGGCAGAGATTTCTCGCATCGGAAAGACTGGATTCGAGATCGACTCGGAAAGTCAATAAGGGGAAAATTCTAAGGGGACATTCTTCTTTAAGAAAGAAAAAAGAAGAAAGAAAAAAGGGACATTGTACTTTGTACGTAAAGCAGTATGTCCCCTGCTTCCGCCCTGCTTCCGCCCTGCTTCCGCCCTGCTTCCCGCATGCTTCCCGCATGCTGTGATGTCTGGAAAAAGTCGGTTACAAAATGGCGAAGCCGGCAAACGAACCTGCGGCACATCTTCCTTCAGCTCGACAATTGAATGAAACGCAAGCAAAACCAAACCCAAAACATTGCCGAATCGATAACATGGTGACGTTCATCGAGAAGCGTCGAAATCGATCCTTCTTGCTTACGTACACCAGCTGAGGAAATAACGATGTTTGAATCATTATCCATTCCGCGAGTATCACTGTTCATTTTCACGATCTGCATCGCAGGCGTGGAAACAACGGGGCGGGCGGGCGGCGGAATTGCTGGTGGGAGGAGCGACCGTCAGTATCACGCCGGAACAGCCAGTTGCACTCCGGGGACAAATGCATACTCGGATGTCTACGGCCGTGGAAAGCCCGGTGACAGCTACGGTGCTGGCGTTAGAATCTGTCAACGGTGATAAGTCGCTGGACCAAACGATCATGGTGTCCTGTGATCTGGTGGCGATTCCTCAAGTTGTTCTGGAAAAAACTGCGTGAGCAGATTGCGAAGCGGCTTCCTGATTTCCCGATCAACAAAATTGTCCTCAGCGCCACGCATACTCATACCGGTCCTGTGATGACCGAAGGCTTGT
>JBDNHX010000228.1:0-4324 GCA_041688565.1 Planctomycetaceae bacterium | reverse complement strand
CAATCCCGGTAGGCCCACATCTCGCGTTCGTTATCAAGATGTAGTCCGTGCGTGTCGGCGTAACGAGCCACGTCGAGCCAGTAACGAGCCTGCTCTTCCCCGAACCTCGCCGAGTCCAGATATCGCTCCACCATTTTTTCATACGCATCGGCCGACGTGTCCGTCAGAAACTGATCGATCTCGGTCGTGGTCGGAGGCAGGCCGGTGAGCGTAAAGGCCACGCGACGGATTTGGTTCGAACGAGAAGCCTCATCCCGCGGACTGAGGTGTTCTTTTTCCAGCCGGTGCAGAATAAATGCATCGACCGGATTTCGTACCCAGTCTACCCTGTTGATGGCAGGTGCTTCGCCAGCCACGGGGGACTCAAACGCCCAATGTTTCTGATACTGCGCGCCCTGCTCAATCCAGCGGCGAATCAAATCCTTCTGCGCCGGCGTTAGCGACTTCTTTGACGACGGCGGAGGCATCACCACGTCTGGATCGTCGCTCAAAATGCGATTCCACAATTCGCTGCCAGCAATATCTCCGGGCTTTACCGCCACTGAGCCGTTGTGATCGGACGTTGCCCCTTCAAACGTGTCTAGACGCAAGTCGCCCTTTCGATGGTTAGCATCGAATCCATGGCAGTCAAAACAGTTTGAGGACAAAATCGGGCGGATATCACGATTGAACTGAATGGTCTCTTCAGCAAAAGCGTCGCTTGCCGCAGACGACACAAGAACAGCGAGCACCAGCTTGAGCAGATTGATTCGTTTGGGCATACATCTCAGCCTTGTCAATTCAGGCACGGAACAATCGTCGAAACTTCGACTGCCCGCATGATAACCAACCGAATCTTCCTTCAACAGCCAGAGCAAACCAAACCCCTCGGCTAATCTGCCGCTCCATGTTCAATTTCAGCTTGAAATGGTCCAACTTGCATTGCAGTTGCCGGTTTTCTGCAGACAGCCGCTAGGTCCATTTTCGCTCAGCGTCTACGGCCTACGAACACGCTGCTGGCCACGACATCAACAGCCTCCGTTGACTCTGTTTTCTTCTGTTCAAAAGCAACGCGGCAAGGATTTTCAACAGAAGCACACAGAGGGAATAGAGAATCGAAGACAGGCTGCTGGTCTGTTCCTGCTCATTCGGAAGCTACATCAACATCTGCAAAGCCACTCCGCCCAGATGCGGACAGTGGCTGACATGAGATCCTGAACAGCACACGCAGGAAATGGATATCTGTTTTTTTGAAAATGTGTGAATATGTCACACATTTCACATGGCGTGCAGACTCATGTGTGATACTTTCACACATTCATTGAGTTTATCCTGGCAGGGGAAGAGCAAAATCTGCATCCTGCCACTGAAAGCGAATTTGAGTGGTACCATGAATGACCTGAATGAGAACGAACGAGAAGTCCTGCGAATCCTCTGGCAGGCGGATCGCCTGAAGCCCGCCGAGATTCAGGCCAACTTTGCGTGGGAAATTGAGAATGCAACTCTGCGATCTATTCTGCGGAATCTCGTGGAAAAGCAACTTGCCACTCGGCAGAAACAGGGGAAGGCTTTTGTCTATCGCGCCAAAAGTCGGCGGGGGACGCAGTTTTCGCGAGCGATGCAGCGGATGGCCGAGATCTTTACCAGTGGTTCGAAAGCAGCTCTGATTCTGGAGCTGGTTCGTCGCGAGAATCTGAGCGACGCTGAACTTCAGGCGCTGCAGGAGATTGCTCAGCAGAAGAAATCCGATTCAGAATAAAGTGTTGATGAAACGTCTTGTGCCGTCGATTATTTAAGGACATTCGCCATGAATGAACTGTTGCAAAGCTCTGAGATTATTCAGTGGGGGCTGGTGTTGCTGCGAATTTCCCTGATCCTCGGGACCGCGTGGGCGTTTCACTTTCTGCTGAAACGACGCAGTCCACGATGGCAGATTTTGCTCTGGCGATCCACGGTGTTCGTCTTGCTGATCATGCCCCTGGCTTCACTGTGGCTGGCAGGATGGGGCTTCCGAGTGGGCGATCCGAAGCGAAGCGAGCTCCTTCCGAGTTCCTTTGTCGCCCAGAACCCATCCGCGACTGCGAGCATAACCAGCGATGCCACAAACAAGCCGTCGGAATCTGCATCGAGCAAGTCCGTTGCAGCGTCTGAGACGCCACTGATGGCTCCAGACTCCAGGGAAGCGACTTTCGTGGAGGCGTCCGCATCGTTGTTTGTGATCAACGTACGGGTCTTGTGCGGAGGCTATCTGTTGGTGGTGGCGTGCCGCTTGCTCCTATTGATAGCGGAAGCGTTGCGTTTGAAACGGCTTCTGAATCGTTGCGTTCCGGCGAATGATCGGTTGACTCAACTGGTCGTACGGATCGCTGCGCAGTCCGGGTTGTCAAGTGTTCCGAATGTGCTTGTGTCCGAGGAAATCAGTGGGCCAATGGCAACGGGCCTGCTGAAGTCCAGCATCGTCGTTCCATCCAGACTTCCGGATCTGCTGACGGAACGTCAACAGGAGTTTGTGATTGCGCACGAATGCAGCCATCTGAAGAATGGCGATCTTTGGTGGTCAATGTTTGTCGGCATAGTGCGAATCGGATTGTGGCCTCATCCGCTGGCGTGGAAACTTCCGGCGGCTCACCGACTGGCGTGTGATTTGCGATGTGACTCCGCTGCGGCCGGTCGAGATTCTTCGGACTACGGGACAATGCTGGCTCAGATGGCTCTGACCGTTTGTGCAAAGCCGCAGCCTCGCATGAGTCTGGCGTTCTTGACCAGTTCAGAAGTTCTGCATCGAATACGCAGTATCCAGGCAGGGACGAATGACGAGTGTCTGACGATCAGATGTCGCTGGTTAGCCGCGATCATGATGTTGGCCTTATGCGTCGTGGGTACGGCGGGAATCAACGGCTGTTCGGAAGGTGACCGCTCTTTCGGTGCAGCCGATCGTGACGCTGTCGAAACTATTCAGGTCACCGTGTTGGACGTTGACCGCAATCCCATCAAGGGTGCCGAAGTGCGAGTGAATGGGCTTCGCACTGCAAAGGAACCCTCGAGCGGTTGGGGAAACCGACTCATGACAAAGGGGACCACAAGCGAACAGGGTATTGCCATCGTCAGCTATCCAAAATTCGTCTACGAAGAAATGGCGACGGGGCAACTGTCCATCACAGTGACGCATCCTGATTTTGTGATGAACAACGGTGATCACGCCGTTAATTCATCGATCGAGATCCAACTCAACGCCGGTCGCAGACTGACAATCACCGCGATCGATGCTGCTACTGGTAAGCCAATTACAGAAGGTCTGTACGGGCTGTTGCCAGGGCAATCCGGAGCCGAACTCTGGAACCGGAAAGAAGACGGCACACTGGCTTCCAACGCACTGGCACCGGAGATTCGAACTCTGCTGCTCGTGTGTGTGCGAGAAGGCCAGCCGACACTTTTCGGTGATCTGATTGATCTCAATGACTATTCTGACGAACATGCCGAAATTATGAATGTGGCGATGTCACCGGGTGAGCGGCTTGAAGGGCGATTGAACAACAACGTCACGCGACCAGTCGCTGACGGCCGAGTTGGCTTGTGTTTGTCGATGTCATTTGACGGGATCGTATCCTACGCCACTTGCGTTTTCTGGCACGACTACACATCCATCAAACCTGACGGAACATTTGCATTCGATTCTGTTCCTCGCGGAGCAGACATTCAGTTGACGGCGGTGAATGACGACTGGGTTTCGGTGTCGGCGCCACCCGACGAAATTCCTGGACGGTTTCCGTACGTTACGACTGGGCAGCATGCTCAGAGTATGCATGACACAATGGTAGTTGCTCAGTCGTTCACGACTGACGCTCTTCGGCCGCTGGTTTTGGAAATGGAACCAACCGCAACCTGTGATTTCACAGTTGTCGACATTGGGGGAGCGGCTGTGGAAGAGGCGGCGATTTACATGTCGCCGAATGCAATACCACCGGGCGGAATCATCGGGATGTACCACAGAACGGTGGACGGTCTTGGAAAGACCACCGAAGAATTGTACACAGCTACCGCGGAAAAGCGACAAGCCGCTCTGGCTTCGGATGATCCTGGCGACAGGTTTGGACGCTACATGGCGATGACTGACAAGTCCGGAAAGGCAACGATCCGTGCACTTCCCGGGAAACGAGGCGTGCTAATCATGCTGGAGCACGAAGAACTCGAGCTTGGGACTCTGAAGAACGCTCCGTTTCATCGAGGTGTCCACGTTGATCTGACTCCCGGAGAGGCGACCGAGGTCAAGCTGACAGTGCAGGCGAAAGGCGACGAAGTGCTGGGGCGATGAAAGTCACTGTGACCGCTGATTCGTTCGGACTCT
>JBDNHX010000227.1:0-10725 GCA_041688565.1 Planctomycetaceae bacterium | reverse complement strand
GTCTCCATGCTGGATCGGATGGGTGTTGATATAGAACAGTTCGGAGACAGCACCAAACGCCTGCTGGATCCTGCTTGATTTCGCTCAAAATTAGCAGGCACTCTCCGAGCGCCGTCCGCCAAGCTGCGTATTTTTCTCTGATCGACGCTGACGATATTGCGATTGAGCCTGCCAGGCTCGTGCAAATGAGCCTGGGGCAAGAAAATCCCCGAATGTGGATGAACGCCGCCCCAAGTTGGCGTCCTGTCTGTCGAAAGATGAACCCTGAATGGGTTCCGCAAGGCTGTTTTGCGGGGCCCGATTCCGGGCAGCTAAGGTGGTCGGTGTCCAAACAATCATTCCCCCGCGACCTCAGTCTGATCGGCCTTGCGAATTTCCGCACCAAGCTTCATCGCGGCCGCGTACATATCATCGTCGTTGAAGTCCCCGCCAACTCGCTCCCACCACGGTAGCGAAGTCGTGGCAGGCTGTGCATTGCTCTCCAGCTGACGAACTTTCTGTTCGAGTTGCAGGATTCGATCTTCAACACTTGCCGACGACATGAGCGGACTCCCTCTGGCGAAACGTTCCATTTCGCATTACCGGAGAATCCAGCTGCTCCTGGCAAGTGGAAACTGCAAAACGACGAAGATCTCGAAGCCGTCATTCAAGAAGCCACCAATTGGATGGGATTGCCATCGTTTGTGTAATGAATCGGGCGGTGCGGCGGTGCTTTCTTCTGCGGCGATGATTGGGGTGACCGGCAAGAATCATGATCATCGAAGGCAATGGCTCGATGAGCAGTTGGTACTGAAAGAAAAATTCCTCGGGATTGATTTGCTGTGTCAGGCGCCTCTGCCGGACCACTCTTCAAGTGGCACAGCGAGGCGAGGATGCCGAATGTTCCGCTGAGATCGCGTTGGCTTTCATGGACAACACGGGCATCTCGCGACCGGTGGAGACTTTGCTTCATGCTGGACGAGCCGGCGACGGGAGCCGATTTTTTTTCGGCACGGTTTCTAATTTCAAAACGTGCGTTCATGTCGGGCAAGCCGACATGGGGCGACGGGCGATAGGAAGCCAACTGCGATGTGGAGCGAATAGCGGGGTAATCGACTGGCCCCCTGCTGGCTTGCCCAGCAGGAGCCCACGTTTTGAAGTTAGTGATTGGCGAGTTCTAAGACATAGTTTTGTGGATTTGTCCCACGACGGCACCGCTCAATTTCAATCCAAACGGGGCGATACTCAGACAGATCATTTCACCTCGCTGATTTACCGCCTGCGAATGTCCCAGTCGGCTATGAGCCCCGTCAGAATGGGTGGGCGGAGACACTGGTGGACGTCGCTTTTCTTTATCAGGATCATCAGGCGGACTTGGCTGGTTCATAGAATGACCTGTTCACTGATGGAAAAAACTGGCGTCCCTGGCGAGCGGAAGACTGAAAAGTACCTATTGAGCCTGAGGCGCTAGCCGATTTCGTGCTGTCAAATCGGCTAGCGCCTCAGGCTCAAGTCAAATGGGGTCTGAACGAGACACATGCATTTGCAATTGAACATTTGAACTTTCCTCTGTTACCTGATTTGTGCACCACATGGTTCGCGGAATTCGGCCTAATCCTGCGTCTGATCATTCATCATCGCCCGAAGAGCACTGAGTCCCCGTTTCAAAAGGCCCGCGATCGCCGTTTCGCTTCGTCCCATTTTGATCTCGTACGGCGTCCTGAAGATTTCGCTCATGAATTTTTCTCAGCCAGCCAACAAACGCATCGACATCGCCCGTGAAGCGGGGAAACGCTCGAAACGCCGACCACCAGGTCATCTGAACCACGTCCGAAGCGTCAACTCGCCCCTGAATATCCCTCAGAGTCCGTTGAGCATCAGCACGCAGCAAGGGACGAAAGTTCTCAATTAATTCCCCCAGCGCATCATCGTCTCCGTTCTTTGCTGCCTGCAAAAGGCTTTGTTGGTGCTCATCCGGCTGGCTCATGACGACCCTTCCTATACGTAGATCGCGGGCCAATGCGGCATCGGGCGCGCTTTCTGCGGAATTATTTCGAGTCGCATTAAAAGTGCCCAGCGATCGCCCGACATTCGTTGCCAACTTTCCCAACTAATTGGGGCATCGACCGTCCCCCTCTGGACTTCGTGCAGAGCAACGGGGGCGGGACTTTCTTAGTTGGCTCGTTTCTCCGTGGGCGGAAACGCCACGCGGAAAACGCATTGATCCCTGCGTGGAACGGTGAGCGAACGGAGCGTTCGAGTGTACCGATTTCTCCGCTTCGAAGATCGGACTCAATGAACCACGATTTTATCGGATTACGGCTGGCTTGTCCCTTGGATTCTCGGGCGGTTTAAAACCTGGTTGTTCATCCGAACAACAGTAGCGCGAGTCACCCGGGTTCTGGCTTACGTGCAGCAAATGTGGCCGCGTAGAAAATTAAACATGAACATGCAGCTTCTTTGATCCGTCGGCCTGTTGTTGCCAGTACCAGTGGCCGAGCATTCGAAGTTTGCCGGGTTCGTCGGGAAGCTCAATGAACAGAAATGGATCGCAGGCGATGACCGCGGCCGGAGCCAGAAACAACGGGACGACCTGAAGTGCCATCATCGGAAGGATGGCCAATCCCACCGCCGAATAGGAATGCCGTTCCAGAAATTCTTCGGTGAAGTCCGCTGAACGACCCAGACGCTGCTCCATGCTTAGAAGAGACTGAGCTGCGCGGGATGCATACTGGCCCATCCGAGTGCTGTGTTCGGGGACAACGGTGGTGGATTTGCCTGTGCGAAAGTATTCGAAGTCCGCACGGGCTTTTGCTCGAGCACGATTTTTGGCATCCTTGCGAGCCTGCCGGAACTCAGTCACCGTCCGTTCCCAAACGCGTCGGAGCTTCAACACTTCGGCACGAACGGCATAAATTGTCCTCCAGCCCCATGTCGGCGACCAGAGGCAACGCACGAATATTTTCCACCTTGGAATCCAGGAGCAGTGATGCCATCGACATTCTCCTTCAGATACGGAATGATCTTCAACGGGATCCGCGAAGACTCGCAACAGAAACTCAATGTTGAACGAACATGAGAACTCTTCAGACGCCTTCCTGGATCTCACGATTTTCAGAAAAACCATAAGGGCGTCATTCACAAGCAACAGAGAAGAGGCCAGGCGGCTCAATTTGTTTAGGAATTTCGAGCCGAATGACCTTTTGCCGGAAAATTGACCATGGTGGGCCGGCGCTTCGCTGGTTCCTTGGGGGCAGGGCGAGGTGCCTTTGTTCGCACGCTGCCGTCATCGAAAGCCCCCTCATCCGGCCTATCGGCCACCGTCTCCCCCGCAGGGGAGAAGGGACTTGTGATTGTCGGAAACTCCCAACTTCAAAAGCTTCACCGCGGGCCGGTTTGAGGGCTCACGGTTTCTCAACGTCTGGCTGATTGCTGTCATAAGTCTGTGAAAGCCAAAAAGCGATCTCATCCGGAATGCCGGTCGCTTCATCGCGAAGAAAGGCATCGCGATCGGGATACAGAAATAGGTGACTTCCGGACATTCGGACGAACTGATGGCCGACGATCAGGGCTTCTTTCACATCGTGAGTGACAAAGATTGACGTGAGTGAAAAAAGGTGACTGATCTCCGCAAACAGACTCTGCATCTGGCCACGAGTCTTCCCGTCGAGACTGCAGAAGGGTTCATCCAGCAGCAACAACTGCGGCTTCGCCAGAACGGCTCGCGCAAAGGCGACTCGCTGCTTCTGTCCACCGGACAATTGCCAGTCCTTCTTCTTTGCATGGTCACGCAGATCAATCGCATCCAACATCTGTTCGACCGAACTCTGAATGATCTGCTCCGACTGCTTCTGAAGTCGCATCGCAAAGGCGATATTCTCCGCCACAGTCAGATGCTCAAACAGCAGCGGTTCCTGATCGAGATAAATCACGCCTCGATCACGCGGAGCCAGCGCTGTGATGATTCGTCCGTTCAGGCAAATCTCCCCTGTCGTGATCGGCACCAGCCCGGCGATCGCCCGCAGCAACGTCGTCTTCCCGCAGCCCGATTCACCCAGCACGACAAGAGTCTTCCCGGCCTGAAGTGGAAACGAGACGTCGCTCAGAATCGTCTGAGATCCATAGTTCACGTTGAGACTCGTGACCTGAAATAAATCCGTTCGGCCGCGTGAATCCTCCGGCTGCTGTTCTGCTGAAGTCACGACTGCGAATCCTCCGCACGTCGAAGAAAATAATACACGGCCGTCACAATCGAACCGGCCAGGGCAGGCAACAGCAGGATCAGTGCCGCCTGCGCCGCCTGATTCACACTGGCCTCACGAATATAACCAAACATCCTCAAAGTCAGTGACTGCACGTTGCCGCCGCCGATCACCGACACCAGTCCATAGTCGAGCCACGAATACAAACAGGCCTGCAGAAAACAAACCACGATCAGCCCTGAACCCTCCGGGATCACAACGTGACGCCACACGGCAAACGTAGATCCTCCGAGACTCCAAACAAGATCCTCCAGGCGATCCGTTTTCCTCGTCCAAAGTTCACTGAAATAGACGGCCGCAAAGCTGGTGGCAAAAATGCACTGCGAGAAAATGACGCCTGCGGGAGTGCCGGCGACACGCAGTCGAATGAGCAGATCGTAGAGGCAGATCGCGGCAATCACAGGTGCGACAACAAACGGCAGATAAATCAAAAATCGCACGGTTTCCGAGTTCCATCGACGCACCGTACGTCCGATCACAAGGCCCATAAATGTTCCAAGACCGCCTACAATCAGACTGAGTCCCGTGGATGTCAGCAGCGCTTTGATCAGCACGTCTCGATCGGAAGCAAACGCCCTCCACGGTACGAAATTCATTCGATCCGGCAGAAGGTTAGGAAACGTCCAGCCGCTGCCCAGTGACAAGATCAACAGCAGCCCATACGACATCACAATTCCGGCCGCTGCGGCAGCGATGATCAGTCTTATGGCCAGCGAAGGCTGTTTGCTTGCGGAGCTACTCATGTCTCCGTCTCCACAACAGCAGCACACCAACACCCAGACTGACGACGGTCAGATAAACAGTCGCCAGCGCAAACGCTTCCGGTCGCTGTAGCAGGTTGTACTGACCGGATCGCCGCTGAATCAGCACGGAATACATCTGCGGCGATTGCCGTCCCAGCAGCAGAGGAATTTCATAGCTGCCCAGATTCCACAAAAACGTGAGCAGGATCAGCGAACGGCCGCGCGCAAGCAGCATGGGTCCGGCAATCTTCCATCTCGCCTGCAGATGGGTAGCACCGAGCGATTCGGCAAGTCGACAATAATGATCAATGCGAGCCGTCGTCCAGGTCTTCAGAAAGAACAGAGTCAGCAGAGGCAGCGTGCTGAGGATTCCGGCAAGCAGGATGCCGATCGCCCAGACATCGCTGACCATGACAGGAAACTCCGACGGCGATGCAATCAGGCTCGCGTGAAAAGCAACGCGAGCCACCAGGCCGCCGGGATTGAGGATCTGATAAACCATTACCGCCATAACCACCGCGGGCGTTGCAAGCGGAAGACAAATCAGACCAAGGACGCTCGGACGATGCCGAGATTCCGGAGCCAGCAGCACAAACGCCCATGCCGCAAAAGTGGAGAACCCACTGATACCGGCCGCAAGTCCGGCACTGTAAAGCAGGCTCTTCCAGAGTTCCCCGCTGTCGAGGATCGCACGCCAATGAATCGTCGTCCAGCCGCGGCTCAACATTCCGATTCCACCGAGACTGTAGACCAGCGCGTACCCGATCATCCACGCGACCGGCAGTACGATCATCACGCACAGCAGCAGAAGGCCGGGCAGCTGGTTGAGTCGCGGACGAAAAATGGACAAGCTACCTGGCACGTTCGATGATCTCACGGCGAAAGTCTTCATTCAGTCGAATCATGATCTCCGGCGCGGGTTCCATCAACGCACTGCGTTCCAGTTCGGATCGCGGAGGCACGCGAGTTCGGCCGTCGATGTGCTCCAGTTTGTTCTTCCATTCTTCCGGCAGCAGTTCCGTGGATAGTACCGTCCCGTCGCCCCAGACGGCAGGCATGGCCTTCTGCAATTGGGCTTCCGGCGAAATCAGAAAGTTGACAACCACCATCGCTGCCGCTTTGTTGGCAGCATTCACCGGGATGCCAAGGTAATGCGAGTTTCGAATGGATCCGGATTCCAGCACGAACGCTTTGGCATGTTCCGGCAACACACCCTGAAGCACCTTATTGTCGACTTCTCCGTCGTTGTTGCTCATGGTGAAGTCAACTTCGTCATTGCTGAATAGCTGATGCAGCTGCGCGACATTTTCGGGAAACGTTTCGCCTTGTCGCCAGAGATGCGGCTGGATCTCACGAAGCCACGCCCACAGCTTTGCAGACGCGGCAAGATACCTGGCTTCGTCAAAAGGGCCGTTCAGAGAATCGCGTCCCCCAGCGAATTCGTACAACAGCGATTTTAGAAACGTCATGCCGGTGAATCCGTTGTCGAAGGTGAATCGACCGGGATGCTGATGAATCCACGCCGCCAGTTGATCCAAAGTTCGAGGCGGATCCGGGACGTGTTCACTGTTGCAGATGATCGCCTGCTGGACATTGCCCCACGGACATTCGTATCCGTCGACCCTCTGTTGAAAGTCCATCGCAATGAATGGATTCTTCCAGTCGATGTATCTGCTGTTTGGAAGCCGATCGGTGAAAGGTCCGTACAGAGCCTGCATTTTTCGCAGCTGGAAAAAATTTTCTCCATTGATCCAAACCAGATCAAAGTCGCCGGTCGATCGCCCGGATTCCAGATCCACCATCAGCCTGCTGACCGTGGCGGCTCCCTGAGATCCGATCTGCTGAAGCGTGATCCCGTGCTCCTTCAGCAGCGGCGGCGCAACCCAGTCACGAATGTAAGCGTTGATCATGGGATCACCGTCCCACATGCCGATGTGTACCGTTTTGCCCTGAGCCTTGCGGATCACTTCGTCCCATGTCGCCTGTTCTGGCAAATCTGAATCTGACAATTCTGGAGTTGTTGATTCGGACGTGCAACCGCTCAGAAACAATGCGATCACAACAGCCGGTGAAAACAGCCCAAGCGCTGTGAAGGAACACGCGTTCTCCCCACGGAACATACTGCTCACGCCCATCCGAAATCGCTGACACCAATTGCACACTTTCAGATTCCATTCGAGTCAAGTTTGATTATCATGCATCGCAACAACATTCAGACGAACATTAGAGCCATATCGTTTGCGTTTGTGAACTGCCGCAAGAGGACACGGCGGATTCTGGCAGGAACCGCGGTTTGCCTTGTGGACAGAACGAAGGTAACATACTTTCACGGAATGATGACCTTCAGAATAGCGGTTTAAAAATGGTGAACGCCGTGGCTCAGGAAGTATTTGACGCGGATTTTTGTGCAGAGCGACTTAAGGCATTGAGCGATCCTCATCGGCTCAAGATTCTCAACGCGTTGCGATATGGTGAGCTGACCGTCGGCGATATTGCTGAACTGCTGGAGGCCGAAGTCGTCACCATTTCGCATCACCTGAAGATTATGAAGTACGCCAATCTCGTGGAAGTCAGACGCGAGGGCCGATTCATGTACTATCGACTGCACGAAGACCTGCACTGTTCGACAAAAAAAGGTACGCGAGTTCTTGATCTGGGCTGTTGTCGCCTGGAAGTTCCGGATCAAAAGGCGTGATCGCCGTTGTCAGTTGAATTTGTTTGGTTTCCAGTTTCCGCATTCCATTTCTGCAGCGTAAGACACAAAGACGATGAAACCTGTTTACATCATGGTCGGTGGATTTCTTGGTGCCGGTAAGACGTCCACAATTTCCCGCCTGGCTCGCCACTACATGAACCAGGGCAAGAAGGTCGGCATTGTTACCAATGACCAGACCACCGATCTTGTGGATACTCAAAGTCTGCGATCGCAAGGTTTTGATGTGGGCGAAGTGGCGGGTTCCTGCTTCTGCTGCAACTTCAACGCTCTGACGTCGACGGTTGAGCATCTCGGTGAAGGGGAGCTGCCGGATGTGATTCTGGCTGAACCAGTCGGCAGCTGCACAGACCTTGTCGCGACAGTGATTCGACCACTGACGGAAGTCTACGGCGTGCCTCTGGATATTGCTCCGTACGGAGTCATCTTGAAGCCGAGTCACGGGCTGCGAATTCTACGAGGTGAAGCGACGAGCGGCTTTTCCCCCAAGGCCAACTACATCTTTCGCAAGCAGATTGAAGAAGCCGACTTTATCGTCATCAATCGCGTCGATGAACTTTCGGCGGAGGATGTGGCGGAGCTGCAGAGTCTGATCGAGAAGGAATATCCCGGACGACCCGTGTTGAGATGCTCCGCGAAGACTGGCGATGGCTTCGGTGCTCTGTTTGAGACGCTTGAGCTGCGTGGTCAGTTTGCCAAGCGAGTGATGGAAGTCGATTACGATATTTATGCGGAAGGCGAAGCGGAACTCGGTTGGCTCAACAGTCAGGTGGTTGTCGAATCACAGAGCGAATTTGAGCTGGATGCCCTGCTGATGGATCTGATTCAGCGCCTGCATGTCCGCCTGCTGGCCACAAGTTCCGAAGCGGCTCACTTGAAAGTGATTGGATTATGCGACGCCAGCTACGCGGTCGCCAACGTTGTCAGCAACGCCACGGGCCCGGAACTGTCCCTGGCCTCCGGAGCAACGACCTCCACGGCCAATGTCGTCGTCAACGCGCGCGTTGCCATCGACCCGGCCGATCTGGAAATCATGGTCCGAGAAGAGCTGTCAGCTGCCACATCGGCCATCGGCGCAACGATGAATGTGGTGTCTCTTCAAAGCTTCCGCCCTGGTCGGCCCGTGCCTACGCACCGGATTCAGTAGGCCATTTCAACGTTTATCGCCTCGGTAGTCACAGTCACCGATAAGTCATTCGTTTGACTTACTTTGTAGCGGAACACGCCAAGCGTTTCGGTTGACTGCTTGATATGCCAGCATTCCGAAAGCCTTGGCGGCTTCCGCTACGACGATGCCCCTGCAAATCGACTAACATTGACCCAGCGCCGTAAGAATGGCGGCTTCGCGAGAGCGCATGAGAACTCGTTCGTCGTCGGTCAGATCATCGTAGCCGCAGATGTGAAGCATCCCGTGGATCACGTAAAGCGTCAGCTCCGACTGAACAGGCCACTTAGCATCACCGGCCATCTGCGCGGCCATCTCATGCGACCGAAGCCTCGACGCCGCCAGAAAAAAGGCTGGTCCGGCAAACTTATGTCACGGACCACGGCCAACAGTATGCCAAAGCCTGCGATCAACCGTCTCCTTCAATAGGCGCTTAAATCCCAGTGCGGCATTCCTTTAAGAAACGCTTCCGCAACGGGCATCACAAGGATGCCACTCGCTCATAACGCTACGTCTCAATGGGTCGCCATGAATTTGAAATTCGCGACAAGGATGAACTTGTTCAAGAATGGGCAATTCCAATCCCAAGGCAGAAAAAGCCCGGTTTGGGTTCTGAGTCCCACAAACTCGTCTTCAGGAATAATACTACCAAGTGCGCGAAAGCTTTTATTCCGCCCCTCGCCAGTGCAGCGGATATCGACCGTCTTCCGAACAGGGCACAACATTGCTAATTTTTACTGTTCGTACGACCTTAATCGTTTGCAACGATGCCATTTGGGTAAAAAACTCCAAATCCGTAGTTTAAAATCTCTTTTGGTTGCGAGCCGAGCACGCAGACCGCTTACTCGCGGCCTCTGTGGAGTGAGGATGCGCACGGGTTACGTGGAGAATTGAATGCGTCTTGTAAATCCTATGTGCTTTCTTTGCGTGTCTCTGGTCGGCAGCATGTCCTACGGAGAAGATGCAGTTCCCGCCCCAATTTTACGGCGCCCCCCGGAAGTCGTTGCTGCTTGGAATGAGGTCAGCATTCTGGTTCGGGAAAATGAGTTACTCGACAATCCTTTGCCTGAGCCATATGTCGCTCGCGGAGATGTTTGGCGATCCGTTGGATGCCACGAAGATGCGCTCGCGGATTACCTGAAGGCTGTTGAATTGGCAACGGCCAATAATCCTGGTCTTGCCGAGAAATCCCGACTGCTTTCGCGTTTACACCAACCCCTTCAAGGCCAGCCCTGTGAAGGTGAGATTTATTGGTAAATTCTTCTTGCGAGTAGCTTTGCAGTGGCGACGTGTTTTCCGTTGCCGGAGTAATTTCGGGGAGGCTGTGGATTCTTAGGTCCGCGTTTCTGCTTTTGAAGAGTTTCCAGCGACACACCTTTCGCCAGCTGTTGGAGAAGCGAAGCCAGTTGAGCCGTCGTTAGATTCTGAAAGACCGCCCATTCCTCAGCAGAAATTGCGATCATCATTCCGTGATAGACCTGCGATATTTCCAGCGACAGATAATACCCCGACAGATTCTCTTCAATCGTTTCTTCGCCATGCACGCGGCGGAGAGCCGCATGAATCACCGACATGCCATTCCACGCCATCAGCGCCAGACAGAAGGCAAACACGGCCGCTCGAGGATAGCACAGAGTTTTGATTTCACGCGTTAAGTGTTGGGTCATCTCCTGAAACATGCTTTCCACAGTCCAGCGTTTGCGAATAAGCACCCATCGGTAAGTTTTGGGTCATAACAATCGATTGCGCAAACAGTATCCGGAGACCGACGTCTCGCGGCTCGCCGAGTTCCAGGCGAGCGGGGGACGTGAGTCCCCTGATTGTGATTCCTGCGATTATGCCATTTAACTTGTGCATGGGTGC
>JBDNHX010000226.1:0-16374 GCA_041688565.1 Planctomycetaceae bacterium | reverse complement strand
GAGGATTTTGTTGTCAGCGGAAGACTTCGTTTGACCCGACTCGGAGAGGAGGACGGCTGCACAAAGTGCAGCCGTGAGAAAGCCTCCTCTCCGAGTCGGGTCAAACGATGCGTTCCCCTTCCGGAATAGAACTCACCTAAATTTTTTTGGGCCAGATTCCTCTTTGTCGCGCACCCCAGTCTGTGCCTCCATGTGGCAGCTGCTGAATGGTCTGCATTCAGATTCCGGCCCTGTTTCGACGCTGATCTGTACCAAAACGAAAACCGCAGCGGAACACAAGGCTCCGCTGCGGTCAGTTTGAGAACGCTACCTGAAGACAGAAGTTTTCAGACAACGAACGGTTTAATAGGTAATGATCGCGTCGATGCCGAACACGGTCTGGTTGAACAGATCGTTGTGTCCAGCAGCATTTGTGCTGCCAACAGCGGCACCCGCAGCGCCTGGAGCCCACATATGACGGACTTCAGGACGAATGACCAGCCTGTCCATCGGAGAGATGTTCACGCCGTAGGTCATGGTGTGATAGGAAGTGCCGTCAGCCTTGTACCATTCCTGACGAGCACCGGCCTTCACCTTGTCGTTGATCGTGTAGAACATGTAGTTGATCAGACCGGTGGAGTTGTCCGCTGTCGCCGTGTCATTACCAAAGTCATATCCAAAGTCGCTGGCACCATTTGTGCCAAGGATGTCGAACTGATGCACAGTCTGCCACTTGTCACTCCAGTTGTTTGACAGGATGAAGCTGTTAATGGCTCCGTCGCCACGCAGACCAAAGTTTCCAACAGTTGACATATAAGTCAAAGATGTAGTCTCAGACAACGTGTAGATGAATCCACCCAACCACGCGCTGCCGCCCTGGAACCGGTCAAACCCAGTGTCCATACCCAGTGTCCAGCCACCCAGAACCTGCAGGTTGTCGCCGGCAGTGTAGGTACCCAGAGCACCAGTATGAGTAAACGGTTCGCTGTTGTAGAAGGTCAGCTGACGGCTGAGGAAGAAGTTGCCGCCGGAAGGAATGACTTCGTAGCCGATTGGCGTATAGAAGTGACCCAGCTTCACCGACACATCGCCCGCTGCGACTTCAGCGTACAACTGTGGCAGAGCCCATTCATAAGTGCCGTGGTCCCAGCCGTTCAGGTAATCGTAGCGGCCGGGATTATTTCCGAAGGACTGTGCTTCGTTACCATCAACACCGTAAATCATTTCAGCGCGGAAGCCGAAGCCGACCCCGTTGCTGCCGTCGGCAGTCTTGTTGAGATACAAGCCCTGCTGATTGAGGTTAAGTTTGTTCCATTCGTTGCCGCGTGGGTTTGACCCGGCGCCAAAACGAACGTCATTGAACTGACCGTTGCCGGTGAAGGCACCGTCTGGACCGTCCTGGTAGCCGAACTGTGTCCAGCCACCGAATTCAATTCCGCTGCCTGATTCTCCGAAGAGATCACAGCCTTCGCTACATCCGTCTCCGCAACCTTCGCCACAAACGTCGGACAATGGATCACAGACTGATGCCGGAGCACAACAGCTGCTTTCGGAGGCGGCACAGCCGTCCCCACAGCAACTCATTGAGGCCAGCTGATCTGTCAGCTTTTGGCCAGCGTCGGCAAAAATCTGCTCGCAATGTTGACAGTCACTGCATCCTGCAGCGCCGCATCCTGCTGTACAGCTTTCCCCGTCTGCGAATGCGGTGTTTCCAGCCGCGATCCCGCCAACGAGTGCCATACTTGCCAGGAGCGACTTCCATGATCGTCTGACCATATCCAATCCCTCGCATTCATCCATGAATTCGCAGACCTTACATTCCTCCCGAATGCGGTTAGTCCTTGAACCTGGTCAATTTGTCAGCAGTCAGTGCCGGAGTCACTGCGTTCGACACTCACTGCATTCGAATTCCCCGAGCCCACACGGTGTGGAAATCGCTCAATTGGGGGTTGTCATTGGTATCGACTTCCCATCCGGAGCCCGGCAAGCCGTTTCATTCGGACAGGAAAACCATTTTCAATTCAATTTGCACAGACAGCACACAAAGCCACCCACTTGCCAGGTTTTCGCGATCAGAAAAGTCAACGCAGCCTGGCGAGCCAATTCTTCATGGTGAACGATTCCTGCTGGCTCACCTGCAACGACTGCCGTAGCGGGCTGCTCAGCGGCAAAAATAGTGACTCGCCTTCAACTCGGTCGGTGATTTGTCCTTCGATGCCAAATCTGGCATCATTCCCGTCAAGATTTTCGTCGTCCACTTCGTGCTCATTCTCCGTAACAAATTTTCACATTCGGCCTACTCATGAACAGCAAACGCGCAATGGCTCAGTTGCTGAAGCACCTGACCAGTGCTGGCGTAACACACCTGCCGAAGGTGGAAATTCAAAAGCCTGCTCGGATCAGTGCGAAGCCAAAACCCAGTGCATCTGTCGCAGAATCCGCACCTCCGGATGTCGTTCGAGCCGATTCATCAGCTTCTGAACGTACCTCAAAGCGATCCGCAGCTCCTTCGCCCGCAACGGATCTTGAATCGCGTCGGTCGCCGAGCGGGTTGATCTCGCCCAAAGAACTGCAGGCCACTGCTGATCGCCCGCAGCCATTGCAGGCCGTTCAGGAAATCATGGACCGGACGTTTGCCAATCCTGAACAGAAAACGCAGGCGCTGTGTGGCCTGGCAGACATGGTGGCCAACTGCCGACGGTGCTCAGATCTGACCACAACTCGCACTCAGACAGTTTTCGGGGTCGGAAATCCCAATGCGGACATCATGTTCATCGGGGAAGCTCCCGGGGCAGAAGAAGACGCCAAAGGCGAACCGTTTGTTGGCCCAGCCGGCCAGCTGCTCAACAAAATCATTGAAGCCAGCCAGCTCAAACGCGAAGACCTGTACATCTGCAATATCCTCCGCTGCCGACCTCCGGGGAATCGTAATCCCCTTCCTCAGGAAGCCGTCAACTGCCGCGAATTTCTGAATGCGCAGATCCACATTGTTCAGCCCAGATACATCATCTGCTGGGGCACAGTGGCGGCTCAGAATCTGCTGGGCAAAACCGAAGCCGTCGGAAAACTCCGAGGTCAGTTCTTTGATTACCAGGGCATCAAAGTCCTGTGTACATATCACCCATCGTATCTGCTCCGCACCCCTGCTGCAAAAAAACAAGTCTGGGAAGACATGAAGTTCTTCATGAAGGACCTTGGGGTCGAACTGCAATGACGCCTGCGAAATCACTTCTTCGACGGCCCCAGCCATTTTTCCAGCGGAGCTTTCAATGCATCCGAAGGACTGCCGACTGATTCCAGAGTCCATGAAATGTGTGGCCAGCGCGTGAGCGACTTCATAGCCAGCCTAAAGAGCGAGATTCTGGAGTGGATTATCATCTTCACTCCTGCTCGCCGAGGCATCGTGATGGTCGCCGATCTCTTGCAGCGATCCTGGAGACGAGGGCAGAAGGATGTTCTCAATTCCCGGACGGAGACAAAATGAAAAGTTTTCCAAAAAAACGTTCGTTTTGTGTAACCAAAGCTGAAACACTGCTGGCCCAATTTTTGTGTGAAGAAGCAGAGCCATGGATTCCGATCGTAATTGGCCACGAAACTGTTGACGGAAGACGGGAAACCAGCATAATCCCCGCTCGAAACAGTGACTCCATTGGCTGTCAGGCAGCATTTCGTGTGAAAAGCATTGGTTGCATCAGATCGAAACCAGTTTTTTTCGATGAAGTGTCCGTCAGATTCGTCCGTCCCAGTGCCTGTTTTGTTATAGTCTGTTCGTGTTCCGGTGGAACACTAAAACCATTGCGGGTGTAGCTCAGTTGGTAGAGCATCACGTTGCCAACGTGATTGTCGAGGGTTCGAGTCCCTTCACCCGCTCTTTTTTATTGCCTCCCGAACCAAACTGGTTCGGTGGAGGCTCGGCCAGTTAACAGCTCTGGGATAATTAGAATGAGTTCTGACGCAGGACAAGCAGTTGACGAAAGTACCGACGAGAATGAATCTCGGATGTCGCTGCAGGTTAAGATTTCCGATGTCGGCGCTTGCAAGAAGCATGTCGCAGTCACTGTTTCAGAGGCCGATATCTCTGCCATCCGCGACGACGCGCTAAGCGATCTCGCCGAAAAAGCCCAGGTGCCTGGCTTTCGAGTTGGTAAAGTGCCTCGCGCTCTTCTCGAAAAACGATTCAAAACCGAAATTTCTGGCGACATTAAGCAGAAGGTCCTTCTGGCCAGTCTTGAGCAGCTCTCTGACGAATATCAGATCGAGCCGATCAGCGAACCGAAGATCGATGTTGACAGTCTGGACATTCCGGATTCAGGCGATTTCCATTACGAATTTGAAGTGGAAGTTAGACCTGATTTCGAACTGCCTGATTACGCCGGCATCAAGATCAATCGTTCGTCCGGTGACCAGACTGCGGAAGAGTATGATGCTTACAAAGAGCAGTTCCTGCTGTCTTATGCAGAACGCGTAACAACAGACGACGCAGCAGCATCTGGCGATTCGGTCATCTGTGATATTGCCTTCACTCATGATGGCAAAGTCATCCGTGAAGTCAGCAGTCAGAATCTTGATCTGAAGCCACAGCTGAACTTTCAGGACGCTGTTCTGGACGGATTCGACGCAATCATGGCCGGTGCAAAAGCGGGCGAAAGCCGTGAAGCGTCGATCATGATTTCGCTGCAGTCTCCGGTTGTTGAAATGCGTGGCGAAAAGGTCACTGCCGCGTTCAGCGTGACCGAAGTGCAGCACCTGCGAATTCCAGTGATCGATAAGGAATTCTGCGATCGTCTGGGTGCGTCTTCTGAAGAAGAACTCGACGGAATGCTGAGAAGCTCCGTCAGTCGCCAGATGGAATATCAGCAGCGTCAGGAAACTCGTCGTCAGGTTCTGGACAAGATCACGGCCTCAGCCGATTGGGATCTGCCGGAATCCCTCGTGCGACAGCAGACAGAAAACGCTCTGCGACGCGAAATTCTCGAAATGTCTCAGGCCGGCTTCACTCGCGAACAAATCATGGTTCGTGAAAGCCAGATCCGCCAGGACGCTCTAGTAACAACTCGCCAAGCCCTGAAGGAACACTTCGTTCTCGATAAAATCGCGACGAAGGAAGGCATCGAGTGCGAGCAGATGGATATCGATCGCGAACTGCTGATGATGTCTTTCCAGAGCGGTGAACCAGTGCGACGCATCCGTGCTCGCATGGTCAAGTCGGGCATGATTGAGAATCTGGAAGCACAGCTTCGCGAACGCAAGGCGGTTGACTTCATCCTTGAGACGGCCACCTTCGAAGAAGTGCCTCGCAAACCGGTCGAAAAGAACGAACAGGCCTCTGTTCGATTCTCAATCTGCGGGAGTATGAGTTCCAGCCTGATTGATGACACTTCCGACAACGGCGAATCTGAATAATCCAAACTGTTCGAATGAAACAGGCGAGCGTAGGATGACGCGACGCCTGTTTTTGTTTACAGACGACTCTTGTAAATCTATTCGGCATCTTAAAATGCCATGTCACCCCGCGAAGTACTGACCACAGCAGGATTAAGCGAATGAAGGACCCGCGATTCGACTACATGCCCATGGCAGCCCGCGAATATTCCGCCCAGCGTCAAATGACGGTCGGCGATCTGCTGCTGGACAATCGCATCATCTTTCTTGATGGCCCGATCCATGACGGAAGCGCCAATCTGATCGTGATGAAGATGCTGTTTTTGCAATCCGAAAATCGGCACCAGGACATCCACCTGTACATTAACTCGCCGGGTGGTTCAGTCACTGCGACTCTGGCCATCTACGACATCATGCAGTTTGTCGAATGCGATGTGGCCACCTACAGCGTCGGGCTGTCAGCCAGCGGTGGTGCAATTCTGGTTGCTGGCGGTGCCCCGGGAAAACGGTTTGCTCTGAAGCATTCCAAGATCATGATTCACCAGCCTTATGGCCAGGTAGGCGGTCAGGTGTCTGATATCGAAATTCAGGCACGCGATATCATTGCCGCCCGGCAGCTGCTGAATGAACTGCTTGCCAGCCATACAGGACAGCCCGTCGAGCGAATCGCCAAAGATACTCAGCGCGATCATTATATGAACGCTCCGGAAGCAAAGGCGTATGGGCTTGTTGACGAAATCCTTGAGCGTCCTGCCAAAGAAAAAAAGAAGTAGTGACCGACTCCGACGCCGCTCAGATCGAGCTGCGAACCAGTCGACTCTGACAAACCAATTCATCTCTGCTGGATGCCGGAAATGACAGTGCTTGTTCCTTATGTCATCGAAAAAAATGGTCGCGACGAGCGCGCGATGGATATCTACAGCCGCCTGCTGAAGGATCGAATCGTGATCCTGGGCAGTGGCGTCAATGACGATGTGGCCAACAGCATCGTCGCTCAGCTGCTGTTCCTGCAGTTCGATGATCCGAAAGCCGACATCCATCTTTACATCAACAGCCCTGGCGGTTCCATCACCGCTGGCATGGCCATCTACGACACCATGCAGTACATCAGCTGCGACGTGGCGACCTACTGCATTGGCCAGGCGGCCAGCATGGGCGCCATTCTTCTGACAGCCGGAACTCCCGGCAAACGCAACGCTCTGCCAAACGCTCGCATCATGATTCACCAGCCCTTGGCCGGTATGGAAGGAACAGCGACCGAGCTGGAAATTCATGCCAAGGAAGTTCTGCGAATCAAAGCAAGGATGAACGACATCCTGCTGAAGCATACCGGTCAGACTCTGACGAAGATTGAAGAAGATACCGACCGCGATAACTTCATGTCGGCCGACGAGGCCAAGCATTACAACCTGATCGACAACGTCCTGCAAAAGCTGGGCTGATATTGGTCAAGCCAGACAACTCGTTCAAAGCATAAAGGCCGCTCCTGAACTGTTCAGACGCGGCCCTTTTCTTTTCATCCCGGTGATTCTTGAATCGCCTGCCACCCCCACTGCCTCAAATGGTGTGGAGTTAAGGCGTAGCGGAAGTCGCGAAGACTTTCGGCACCCCCGTTTTTGCAGGGAAAACCGAAACTCCTGGCAAGTTCCACTACAACAAAATACGCTAAGTCCACGCCATTTCCCACTGCCCCGGCGGCAGTGGTCCACCCGCTTTCTGCACCACTCGCTTTCTGCACCACTCGCTTTCTGCACCACTCGCTCTGCCATCCGAGCTGTTCTGAGGTCAAAGTCGGCATTCCCCACTTTCATTCCGCTGAAAACGTGATTCGTGGGGAATCAAAAGTGCCGGCTACGTTTCATTATTATCGCCAGATTCAGTTCCTGACACTGACCCCCTTCGTTCCTCTGAGTGTCCCTGGATTGCATACCGCTGACACGGGTCAGGAGCGTCCTGCAGGTCTCAAAAGAGAAATGAGAAATGACCATGAAACACGCACTTAGGCAATCGCGGGAAAACGACGCACCGACCGTAGCACAGCCTTTCCAGGCCGTTCAGGCTGCGATGACAGCCTGGAAAGACCGTTCTACCGGTATGTGGTGCCTTACACTCATCACCGCCCTTCTGCTGGCTCCAATGGCCGCGCTGCATGCGGATGATTCCCAGAAGCTGGCTGCGATGTTCGCCGCGACGGAGGATCAAGGCCGCGTGGTAACGGTTCCGCCTGGTGATTACGAGCTCGATGGAGTGAAGCCGCTGCCGCTTGCGTCAGACACGACGGTGTTTGCTTATGGGGCACGGTTTCATTTGCCAAAGACGCTGAGGGACAAGGCTCGTGTTATGGTGTTTGCCGGTGAAAACGTCAGTGACTTTCGCTGGTTTGGCGGCCACTTCAGCGGGCATGTCTTCGATCCCTCGCAGACAATGAATACCTGGGAACCGAATGCCAACACTCGAGGCATTCTCATCACGACGACGCCCGGCGGACGGACCGCGAATCTGACCTTTCGCGATATCACTTCGGACGGCATGGCGGGTGCCGTCATCACGGTGCTGGGAGCGGCGAAAGCGGGCAGTGATCGGGACATCGAAACACACGCACGCAATGTCACCGTCGAAAACTGTTCGTTGGAACGCAGCGGCAAGTTCATGTGGGACTACGGCTACCTGTGGCAGATCACCGTCTGGCCGGACGACTACAGCGATGCCGAGCGGGCAATGGCGGCAAAGTATTTTCGGCACGATCTGGTGAGTGGGCCGCTGCAGATAAAGTTGGGTGATGATCGAGTCCTGTTGGATAACACAAGACTGTTACCCGTTACGCGGAAACGTGACGGCGCGGAAGCATCACGTGGTCACGACGCGGTCTGCTTCTATGGCGACACGCTGCCAACCAACGTCGTGCGGGGACGCCAATACTTTGTCGTCGAGAGCACACCGGAATTCATTCGCATCTCGGAGACACCGGGCGGATCACCGATTCGTTTCGACGGCGATGCCGGTCCCGACGTGAAGCTCATCAGCAATCTGTTCCAGGCTCATCTTGCACTCTACGCACCCGCAGGCAGCGGCCCGGGAAATGGTGCGATCGACCTCGTCGGATGCGAAGACGTCATCGTGCGCGGCTGCCGCCTCAGTGCCCTCGGCGACACGATGCACATCCAGAAGAGTCGCGACATCGTCTTCACCGGCAACCACATCACCGGTTCGCGCATGGGTGCGTTCTTTCTGGCTGAGTATTGCCAAAACGCCGTCGTCACGGGAAACACGGTCGATGGCACGAACGGCTCGCGGGTAATGAGCGTGGAAAAATCGTGCGAGAACGTAACCATCGTAGGCAATACGTTTCGTAATGGCGGCCGCGGGTCATGGATCAATCAGCCGAAAAACTTTGTGCTGGCCGACAACATCTTCGTGAACAACACGACGAAGTGTGAACACGACCCGCAACGTGGTCGGCGGAGTTTTCTAACTGGTGAATACGAACACTATGCCGAATTATATTTCACCACCTACGAGCCCGGCGGTCGCTACGGCAACGTGACCATTCGTGGCAACGTCTTCACCAGCGGCTCGCACGCGTCCAGCGCCATCACCTTCGCCCCCGGTGGCGAAACGCTGCTCGTGACCGACAATATTTTCCACGGCCCCGTGCGCACCATCGCGCCGACGATCGGTTGCGAGAACGTCATGATTCGCGGAAACGTATCCGAATGAAAGCAATGTGACTGTCACTTCCCGCCGACCAGCGGGGTAAGAAACTTGTACAATTGCTGCGTGGCCGGATCGTCGGGGTTCCCCAGATCGTTGTTGAGCTGACTGTGGTTGCTGTCGCCCTTGCCGTATGCTTCGGCGGGAATGTCCGCTTCTCGCAGCACGGCTTCCAGACGTCTGGCCTGGGCATGTGTGTCGGGATTGCCTGAGAAATACAGAATCAGGAAGGGCGGGATACCTTTGTTCTTCGCGACATGAGTCACGGCTGAAAAGTCGACATGCTTTTCCGGATCGTTGCCGAACTTTTGCCGATGACCAAACGTAAACATCGTGCCGCCATACAAGGTCTGCCGGTGTTCTGCCGTCGAAATGATCTTCGGAATATCGTATGTATCGCCGTCGACCGGCACGCAGCCTTTCAGAACATCAAAGGGAACGCCTTCTGTTTTCAGGTACCGATCATCGGTGCAAATCAGGGCTGCCAGCTGAGCCCCAGCGGAATGCCCTCCAACGAAAACGCGTTTGGGGTCACCGCCGTATTTGCTGATGTTTTTATGCACCCAGCCGAACGATTTCGCAATGTCACCAGTCAGCACATCCATCGATACTTCAGGCAGCAGACGATAGTTTGTCGACACAAAAACGAATCCCCGCTCGGTCAGCGCCTTCGCCTTCAGGGCAACATCAGTCTTGTCACCCTGCTGCCATCCACCGCCATGAATCCAGAACATCACTGGCAGGCTCTCACCCGACGGCGATTCAGGAGTGTAGATGTCGAGCACATGTCGCTCGTGGCCGTTTTCTACGTACGGAATGTCTGCAATTCGCTTTTCAGCAAACGCCACATCGCAGAGGGCAAACAACGCACAGACAAAGGCGAGTTTCGAGTTCACGCTGAGTTCTTTCAATTGCCTGAAGAATCGATTGTGCTGGAGTCTGATTGAATATCAGAAAATCTCGACCGGTGCTAACCATCAGCGTCTCACGGCATCGCGGCTTTTTCGAATGAGTCGAGCATGCAGTGTCGGCGAACGCCCGGACCTGAAATGGTACGAAGCCTTTCCGACCAAATACTATGAACTGAGGATGCAGTTTGCTCAGCATGAAATCATTCCCGGTGTCAAAACGCCACTCTTGACCTATGACGGCACCTACCCCGGCCCAACGTTTCGAGCACGAGTGGGCCAGCCCGTGGTTGTCCGAGCCTACAATGACCTGAACATTGAGACGTCCATTCACCTGCATGGCGGCCATAACCCGGCTCATTCCGACGGCTATCCCAATTTTTACGTCTTGCCTGGGAGAGCTCGCGATTACTTCTACACCAATACGGTACCGATGTTGAACGGTCAGCCGGACTTCTCAGAAAGTCCGTCCACGATGTGGTATCACGACCATGCCATGGATATCGCCGCCAGCAACGTCTGGCATGGATTGTCCGGTTTCTTTCTGACAACCGACCAGCTTGAGCAGGATCTGATCGATCAAAACGTACTTCCGGCGGAGCAGTACGATATTCCGCTGAGCCTTCAGGATCGCCGCTTTCGTGCTGACGGGACGCTGTTCTACGATCCGCTCGACCACAACGGCACACTGGGTGACATCTGGGTGGTTAACGGCAAGGCGCAGCCGTTTGTGAAGGTTCAGAGGCGAAAATATCGCTTCCGAATCCTTAACGGCTGCAATGCGAGGTTTCTCGAGATGCGTCTGAGCAGCGGCCAGCCGTTCCTCGGCCTGGGCAAAGACACATGGCTATTTCCAAACGCCGTCGAACGAGACACTCTGCTTCTGGGCATGGCACAGCGAGCCGATGTGGTAATCGACTTTACAGATGCACCGAACGAACTCTTCCTCGAAAATATTCTGATCCAGAAGGATGGACGCGGACCTTCCGGAAGTTTAGACGACCGTGAACTGCAGATTCCCGGCACGTCATTTTTGAAATTCATTGTGGAAGGTGATCGACAGCCGGATAGTGCGAGCGTTTCCGTCGGAACGCAACTGCGTCCGCATGTTCCGATCAACCCGGCCGAGATTACTCAGACTCGTGTCTTTGAATTCAGTCGCCGCAACGGTGCCTGGCAGATTAATAAGCAGTTTTTCGACCCCGATCTGGCAAATGCAACACCGACACTTGGGACAGCCGAACGATGGATCCTTCGGAATACGAGCGGAGGCTGGTGGCACCCGATTCACATCCATCTGGAATCCCACCAGTTGGTCCGTCTGAACGGCCTGCGTCCGCAAGTGGAGGATCGCTTCAAAAATGACACTGTGAATCTTGATGGCAATGGTGAAGCGGAGATCCTGATGAACTTTCGCACGTTCAAGGGACCTTTTGCTTTCCACTGTCATAACCTGGAACACGAAGATATGCGCATGATGTTTACGTTTGACCCGCGGATCACGCCGACTCGGGCGCCGCAGAGAATTCAGCAGAGTTTTCCTTAGAAATCGATTGCGGCATCAATCAGTGGCACTCAGGACTCAGCGATTGCTTCCTGACTGCCATTTCTAATGCCGCTCATTGACCGATTTTTCCATCGCTCGGGCATAGCGCACTCTGGCTCCCTGCCCGGGCCTTGAAGACTTCCAAAAATTGTTTACTGGCAGTGCGTACCTGCCCATATAAGAAGTTCCGCTGATTCATCCGAATTGAGTCTGTCTATGATTCGTCTGCTTGCACTCATTCTGCTGGTAACCTCAGCCATTGCTGCCGTGTTCCAGATTCCTGCGTACTTTCGTCTGGAGATTACTCCTCACGAAACGCCCGAGCGAATGGCGGTCGTGCCTTCTGTGGAAAGCGTTGATCGTGTTCAGCTGCTTTCAAGTACGCAGCTGGCAGCATCCTCGGGCATCCGACGATCCGATTCATTTCCCGATATACAGTTGATCGACCAAAATGGGCATTCGCATTCGTTCCGTCAGGATCTGGTGCGGGACAAAATCGTGTGCATTGCCTTCTTTTACACACAGTGTACCGGCACATGCCCTGGCACAATTCAGACGATGAAGCGCCTGCGCGAGTCACTAAAAAATGAGTTCCCGGCAGAATTGCTGCAGTTCATCGCCGTGTCTCTGGATCCTGAACATGATCGGCCGGACGATCTTCACAAGTATACCAGCGAGCGTGGAATTGTGCCCGCGGCCGACATGGCTGAATGGCTCTTCTGCACCGGAACGCTGGACGATGTCGAACGCCTTCGTCGTGGGCTGGGTCTTTACGATCTTGATCCCGTTCTGGACGCAGATCGCACACAGCATGCCGCTCTCATGACCATCGGCAACGATCGCACCAATCGCTGGACCGCGATGCCGTCGGAGCTGGCTTATCATGACCTTGCAGAAACTTTTTTGAGAATCGCAGGAACGACCGAAAAGCAAAGATTCCAAACTCGCATCGCTCGCAGTGCGCAGTGGATCCCCGCAACGACTGCTCCTACGGCCTCATGCTGCTGCTGCAGGCCTCGAAAACCGATCCAGTCCGACGAAGACTCAACGAAGCCCGAATGTTGTTCAAAGCCTGAAGCAAAACAGTAGCGTTCCTATGGAGGCGCAGCTTCTTATCTGCTGGAAGAAAATTAGAGAAACAGATCACGCCAGCCAGATTCGCTTCAGCGAGATCGCGAACCCACTCAGCTGATGCTCGACGGTGCTGACAATGGGGGCACCTGATCAATCATCATTCGCTGCCAGAGTTCCAGACACAGCAGATTCCACAAGCGATAGGCATGATCCATCCTGCCCGATACGTGTTCTTCGACAAGCGTTCGAACGGCGCCGGGGTTCAACAGACCTCGTGACAGACAGCGTTCCGACAACAGAATGTCGTAAAGCACGGGCTTAAGTTCGGCTCGAAACCAATGATCGATGGGAACACCGAAGCCCATCTTCTTACGCGTCTGTATCGACTGAGGCAGCAGATCCTTGAATGTCTCCACAAGAACTTTCTTGGACTGCTTCATGGTCTGCTTCACTTCAATCGGCATCCGGACCGCCAGCTCGACAACCTTGTGATCCAGCATCGGACAGCGACATTCCAGCGAGGCCGCCATGCTGGCAATGTCCACTTTCGTCAGAATGTCGCACGGCAGATACGTCTGTACATCCGTTGCGGTCGTTCGCGTAATGAAATCCCGCGTGGGATATTTTTCATAGGCTTCAAAGATGCACGCCGCCGGATCTTCTGTCTGAGCCAGCTTCCACAGCTCAGGCGTCACAAGCCACTCGAGGCGCGAGGAATTGAAAATCGTGATCCAGTTCAAATATCGCCGTTCGGGATCCTGAGCCAGCGATTCCATCAGACGTTTGAGTCGCCGAGTGAACGATCGGTGAGCGCTTGATGCCGGCATTCGCGAAATCACCGACGACGCGATTTGCCGCATCCAGCGCGGCAGCACGTCGGCCACCCCGGTCACTCGAGCCGCGCGATACCGTTCATAGCCACAGAACAATTCATCACCCGCGTCGCCGGTCAGCGCCACAGTGACGTTCTGACGCGTCATCTTTGCCAGATACATTGTCGGAATCGCGGAACTGTCGCCAAACGGTTCGTCGTAATGCCAGATCAGCTCAGGCAGAATTGACAGGGCATCCGGTGTCACCATAGCTTCGTGATGGTCCGTGCCCAGATGCTGCGATGCTTCTCGCGCATAGGCACGCTCATCGAAAGCGGCTACCGGAAAACCAATGGAAAAAGTCTGCACCGGGCGATCGAGCTGCGACTGCATGAGACCGCAGATTATCGTTGAATCCACGCCACCCGAAAGAAATGCGCCCAGCGGCACGTCGCTCCGCAACCGCAGCCGCACGGCTTCAGTCAACGTACTGCGGAGTTCATCCTGCCAGTCTTCCACGCGAGTCCTGCCCAGCTGCGGCTGATCGAACGGCGCCGACCAGTAGGTCTGCTGTGTGAACTTTCCGTGTTGAAGAATGCCGATTGTGGCGGGAGGTAGCTTGCTGAATCCTTCCAGCATACAGTGTGGATGCGGCACATACTGCAGCGTCAGAAATCGCAGCACAGACTGACGGTTGAGTGTTCGAGGAACTCCGGGAATTTGCAGCAGAGCCTTCAGCTCACTGGCAAACGACAAACGCCCTTCTTCCAGTCGATAGTAGACCGGCTTTTTCCCCAGGCGATCTCGAGCGACCACCAGCCGCTGCTGATTGCTGTCCCAAATAACCAGAGCAAACATGCCCCGCAGATGCTTCACAAAATCCAAGCCGTACTGTTCGTAAAGATGGACAATGACTTCGGTATCGCCGTCCGTTTTGAACTGATGCCCTGCCCTGAGAAGATCGGCTCGCAGTTCAAGGTAGTTGTAGATTTCGCCGTTGAACACAATCTGCACGCTGCCGTCTTCGTTGCCGAGCGGCTGAGCGCTGCCAGCAACGTCAATGATGCTGAGCCGTCGGTGGCCCAACGCGACTCCCGTGGATGAATTGCGAGCATCACGAGACGGCCAGAAGTAGTGCCCGTCCGCATCGGGGCCTCGATGACGAATGCTGTCCGTCATCCGCTGCAGAGTCTCTGCAGAGATGGCCTGTGAAGGCTGCCACCAGATTGCTCCTGCGATTCCGCACACGTGGACTTGTTTCTCCGAATTTCAGACCAGGAATCTCAAATCAAACATTTCAGATTTGAAAATAATGTCGCTATCTGCTCGTTCTGAGGCTTTCGGCTGGCTGGCTTACATGCTGACAAAGTAGACATCACTCTCCGAGTGATGCAGGCCGCAAGACGCGGCCCCTGGCATTCATCACTCGGAGAGTGATGGCTACTATAATCGCAAATCGACTTCCATCGGGCTTACGCCCGGCCGCTCGTCGTCAGGACAGTTTTCTGTAGAGTTCTCGGTGTTTCTGCACCATCAAATCGACGCCATGACGTTCCATAATCCGCTGACGACCGGCTTCTCCCAATTGTTTTGACAGTTCGGGATTCTGCAACAGACGCACCAGAGACTTTGTCAAATCCGGACCTTTGCCCAAAGGAAACACCAGCCCGGTTTGCTCGTGAGTCACCAGTTCCTGATTCGGAGCGATGTCACTCACAACGCAGGGAATTCCAAGGCTCATCGCTTCCATCAGGCTGTTCGACATTCCTTCAAATTCGCTGGCCAGGACGAACGCATCGAAGGCCGACATTAAAGAGTACGCATCTTTGCGATGGCCTGCGAACACGATCTTCTCACGACACTCAAAACTGCAGGCCAGCTCAGCCAGCGAGTCGCGTTCGGGACCATCCCCGATCAGCACCAGTCGAACGTTGTCCACCACCTGCCGCAATAACTGGAACGCCCAGATCACGTCCTTCAGTCGTTTCTGCGGAGCGAGCCGGCCGACAAATCCCACGACTCTGTGTTGCGGCTGCAGCCCGAGGATCTGCAGGGCCTGTTCACGAGTGTATTCTGAAGCGGCTATCGGCATCGCATTGGGGATGACGGTGATCCGTTCTTTTGGCACGCCAGCCTCGCGATAGAACTCCGCCACACTCTCGGAGTTCGCGGTCATTGCCGACATTCGCGAGACCAGCTTTCGATCCAGTGACAACTGCCAGCCGCTCTTCCACGAATCCACGCAGCGTTCAGAAACAATCACTCGACACCCGGTCGGTACGACTCGTGGTAAACGCACATACGAGTTCGCGGCGAAGAGGAATGACTGAACAATATCGGGACGAAAAGACTTCAGAGAAGTTCGCAGTCGAACATACGTCAGCGGATCAAAGCGAAATCGCTTGCCCAGCACTTCCACATCAATCCCGGCCGCTCTGAGCTGGTCTGCGTAAGGCCCCCCGCGATTCATCGCAATAACTTTGATCTGAAATTCATTGCGTGGCAACCCGGTCGCCAGCAATGTCAGCTGCCGCTCAGCCCCGGACTGATCCAGAGTAGGAATTACAAACGCGATTCTGATCAACGGTCGTCTTCCGTAGCCTTCGCCCACTGGGCTTACGAAAATTTTTATGTCCGAGGCGTCCTTGTTTTGAAGCAGCTCCGACGGAGTCACGCCACATCCCCGGTCCCCGGTCCCCGGAAGTTTAGCAACGATTCAGATTTGTGACTCTCCGAATGGCTCGACTTTCCGCCGCCACTTGCAACATCGCCCGGCAGAGATCACGATGCGATGCACCGGAACCATCCTCATACCCACCTCGTGCAGCCTCCCCCACACCCAAAGCCGTTAAGGATTTTTGTAGCCGGATTCGTGAGAATTCGGGCATTAGCCAGGAAACGATTTCGAAGTCTCACGACTTCGGCTACCAAACCCCGCCCGTTTCCTCAAAAAACATTTTTT
>JBDNHX010000225.1:0-4819 GCA_041688565.1 Planctomycetaceae bacterium | reverse complement strand
GTCTTCGCTTCTCGCCGAGACGCCCTTGCAAGAATCACAACCCTTGCGAATTCTCGTTGTTGACGACAATGTGGACACCGTACTTAGCTTTTCTATGCTGCTTAAAGCTTCCGGCCACGAAGTGAAAACGGCCCATGACGGACCGACCGCTGTTAAACTTGCCGTGGAATATGTCCCAGACGTTGTATTGCTGGATATCGGATTGCCTGGTCTGAATGGATACGAAGTTGCTAAGCAAATTCGCAAAGAACCTACGCTCAAAAATGTTGTCCTGGTGGCATTGACGGGCTATGGCCAGGAATCAGACAAACACGCTTCGATGGAGGCAGGGTTCAATCACCATTTGATCAAACCCGCTCGTATTGCAGAAGTTCGCCAAATCCTCGAAACCGTAGTAAAACTCCGCGATGCTCTCGCAAACTAAGCCGCAGGCAAGCGAACTCGGAGCGGACTTCAGATCTGTTGGGAACCTGCGAAGCCAAGATTTCACTGCGATTCAGCCCCGGAGGGATGCCACAACCTCGGCCGTTGGCGGCTCACGTGGTTGAAAGTGTTTTGATAAGCCAGCTTACTCAATTGCTGATCCTCCTGACATTCATCAGGTCGACCCTCTGTAAAGTCATCCGTTGCAATGTTATATCGTAGCGACGGAATTTGAGTTACCAGTCACAACGTTGATTGGTGACCATGGGCCTAATCACCAAAGATACAAGGATAAAACTATTTCCGCCGATTGTTCCGATGCGACTTGCCCTTCACGCTGGTCATGTCTAACCTCCCTGCGGCGAACGTAGAGAAGCACTGCGTTCGACAACTTCGGAAAACTCGACGAAGCGTAGCTCAATGCAGATTGAGAGACGCGTTAAATAGTAAGCCGATGCCATTGCAAACCCACAGGTCTGCAGCGGCATCGGCTTTTTTCATTTTGAAAAATAGAGATTCGCCCCTGGCGGAGCAAAAATGCTGAGTCGCCAATCCCGGTACGATCGAGGGCGCACCATGACACTAAGCTCGAAACGCTTGCTGAAGCGTAACCGTCCGCGGGAAGGGGAGCAATTGTTGGAGCGGACCGGCCATCGAAGCGATCAGGCAGCGCAGCACTAGGTCCCATGAAAATAGTTGGTCAATTCTTCCGAGTAGTTCACGGATTCATGGCGTTGCATTTGCCGCTGCCGCCATCGTTTTATTGGGAATCGCTGTAAGCACGGGCCGAGAAGCGATTCTTGCAGGGCTAACCCAAGCCGCATCGCAAAAGATAATCAAAGCAGTCCGAACGCGTAAAAAAAGCGTGATTCAATTGCCTTTTCACGATCATAACCTAAGTACGTTCGACTCACTTTTAATGAAACTTCATGGTTGCCGCAAAAGGAATTTTCTCGCTTACGCCGACTCGGTTGCGATCTGCCAGCAGATGGCTTGCCGAGCGAGATTCTGCACTTAAACAAGTTCTCGATGAAAATGGTTATCCGGACATGTGGGCTCGTCCGCCTGGATTCTCCACGACCGTCCACATTATCCTGGGGCAACAAGTTTCACTCGCTTCGGCCAACAAAACATTTTACCGATTGAAAGACAAGCTGGGCGGGACGGTGACGCCGGAGGGATTACTGACACTGAAGGGGTCGGAACTTAAGGACGTTGGCATTACGCGCCAGAAAAGCCTTTATATTCGACTCCTTGCGGAGCAAGTTGCCACAGGGGCGTTTTTGTTTGATTCATTGACGTCGCTACCAGACGAACTCGTTCGCTCGGCGTTGACAAAGCATAAAGGGATCGGGAACTGGACGGCTGATATCTATCTTTCCGAATGTCTGCTGCGCTGTGATATTTTGCCAATGGGCGATATTGGAGTCCACGAGGCGTTTCGCGATTTGAAGGGCCTTGATTCCAGACCCACACATGACGAACTCGAGGCCATGACCGAGCATTGGCGTCCATGGCGAAGCGTAGGGACGCGAATGCTTTGGAAGTTTTATTTGGAAGGCCGAGGTTTCTCGAATTCCGATAGGCGCGAGGATGTCGCCAAGTAAACGTAGAGTTTTGCAAACGTACGAGGGACTTAATTTCGTCAATAGTCAGTACGGCCGTGGCATGAGTTGGAAGTTATCGATGTAGCTTTGCGAATTCACCTGATTCGGAATGGATCAGAAAACTTCAGTGGAGATGGTGCTGAATGTGATGCGTCGATCCTGAACCAACTGCCATTCTGCAGGCGAGAGGCTGTCAACGGTAGTGGAGACGTTGTGGAGATCGCCATATGGTTTCACTGCTGAATCTCAAACAAGCCTGTCCTGATCAGGGCGGTCAACGATCACAGTGGATGATAGGAGACCGGACCCTCGACACTTGTATGTCAAAAACAACAGATACCCCCGCTTGTGTGTCACTCGATATTAAAAAACAATTGCGATCGGCCTCTTTGCATACGACAATGTTTCGGCCCGAATATGTCAGGAAGTTAGCCACTAAGACGCCTTCTTGTGCGTAGGTCTCAACTGAATCAGCCTGGGCTGGACAACGTTATAACTTATTTCTTATTCATTAGTAGTATTTTGGAACGCGCTCTGCAACACGATTGTCGGAGATAGATGTTTGGTACTCGGTCATCTCGCACGACCGTGATGTCGGACTCTATCTCGTGGTCGTCGATGCACTAGAGATCGCGCATGCCGGAGATTGTTCGGAATACGCGATGGTTGGAAGGTCGGCGTGGTGTTCGCACCTAAAGCGTTGCAACATCGTCCGTTCTGGCTCGAGGCCAATTTGCTTTCTACTTTCGTGCGAGGACATTCTGAGGAGTTCGAGAAATGAAGAGATTTGCGTTTGTGATGTCGGTTGCTGCAGTCATGGGGCTCACGTGGATGAACGGCTTTGCGTCGGACAAAGAAAACGACAAAGAAAGAGACATTGTTGATACGGCGGTCGGGGCAGGAGATTTCAAGACCTTGGCTGCGGCCCTGAAGGCGGCCGATCTGGTGGAAACGTTAAAAGGCAAAGGTCCGTTCACGGTGTTCGCGCCCACCGACGAAGCATTCGAGAAGCTTCCCAAGGGAGCACTGGAAGATCTGTTGAAGCCCGAAAACAAGAAGAAGTTGGCAGGGATCCTGACTTACCACGTGGTGTCTGGAAAAGTCATGGCTGCCGAAGTCACAAAGATGAAGAAAGCTAAAACAGTTCAGGGGACAGACGTGAAAATCAAGGTTGTTGACGGAAAGGTGATGGTCAATGACGCCGAAGTCATAAAGACTGACATCGCTTGTACGAACGGCGTCATTCACGTCATCGATACCGTCATTATGCCAGAATAATTTATCAACTAATCTGGTTGTTAATTTGGGTGTAGGTGACAACGGTCACCGTGTTGATGGAGGAGATTTCTGCGACAGCCTTCCGGATTCGCGAAGTCAATTATTGGTCGACCGGGAGGACTTTCAATTTCGTCTTCCCGGTCTTTTCTGAGTCATGAATCATCATTCTCAAGGAAATTACAATGTACGAAACAATGGAACGACAGAAAACGGCTCCGAGCAACAGCGAAGTGAAGGCACATGCTGAAGACGGAATGACGCGTGCGCTGGAGTATCAATCTGCCAAGGTACCGTCCGACATTTGGCTGTTTGCAGCCTTGGGCTCGATGGCCGTCGCGTTGGCGCTGCGAATGAGTGACAAGAAAGACCAGAGCCTCTTTGTTGGCCAGTGGGCGGCGCCGTTCCTGCTCATTGGAGTCTATAACAAGCTGATTAAGATTAACGGTTCCGATCGCCCGATGAGGTGACTTCGGCGTGGAAGTGGAAATGGTTCGAGGCGAATGGGGATGGTTATGGCTTCCACTATGGTTGTGCGACGAGTCTTCCGTGATTCAGGAAGACTCGTCGTCAGCTATTTTCAAGACGTGGAAATGCCGAGAAAAATGGACGATTAGAAGGGCGCCACAATGGCACAGGGACGCTGGTGTGCTCGCATTGAGCTCTATCGCCATCTCCGCCGTGGTATTCACAACGGTTCGACGAAGAATGAAAGGCGATCAAGATGAATGACTCTCTACAGGACTTTATAGAGCTTTGCAAGAAAATTGAACGAGCGATGTTAGTTACGGTTGGAGCTGGCGGCAGACTTACAAGTCGGCCAATGATCATTGCCCAGTTGGAGAATAATGGCGATCTATGGTTTGCTACGAATAGCGAATCGTTAAAAGTAGACGACATTCTTAATAACTCAAGCGTGTGCGTGACTCTGGCTGGAAATGGCAATTATGCGTCGATCAGTGGGCACGCTACCATTGAGGAGGATCCAGCTAAAATCAAGGAGCTTTGGAGTGAACCGTGGCGAGTTTGGTTTCCAGGTGGTGTGGAAGATCCATCGCTTACTTTGGTTCATGTACATTCTGAATTTGGGGAGTATTGGTGCAACTCGGGGACGAATGGGGTCAGGTATGCGTTTCGCGCAGCGCAGGCGTATTTAACAGGTCAGCGCCCGGTTATAGACGCCTCCAGCCACGGTCGTATTGACCTCTAATTGGCTTGTCCGGACCTCTTTATCAAAGCCTACGGCAAGTTAATACAAGGCGCAGCACCCCTTGTCGTTTGGTCGAGGGGAAACGAGACGCAGCTCATTGTTTCATAAATGAGCTGCTTTCCCCCGTTCTGTTTTTTTTTGCGATTTCCAAACAATGCTGCATAGAGTCCGAACGAATCAGCGGTCACAGTGACTTTCATCGCCCCAGCACTTCGTCGCCTTTCGCCTGCACTGTCAGCTTGACCTCGGTCGCCTCTCCGGGAGTCAGATCAACGTGGACACCTCGATGAAACGGAGCGTTCTT
>JBDNHX010000224.1:0-13226 GCA_041688565.1 Planctomycetaceae bacterium | reverse complement strand
TCGCCCGGAAGCATCCGTCAACGCGTGCGCCATCGGAATAATGATGGCCGCCGCGTCTTTCTTCAGCTGTTCCAGACGAGTCTTCTGTTCGGTGAGACTCACGGCCGTGTCGCCTTCCAGCAATGGTCCGATCTGGTCGGAAGCCAGCCCCAGCACGCCGCGATCGTCAAACAACTCGGACAGAAATGTGGCATCGGCCTGCAACTGAGTTCTCTCGGATTCCGGGAGTTCTTCCAACGGCGGTTCACTCTCGGCGCTCGCCAGCTGAGCGGGTGTCACCGAGTAGATCAGACGAGCATTCGAGAGCACGGCATGATCGCTGCTGATTGTGTTTTCCGTTTCAGAAATCTGAGCCCCCGTGACGGCGATGGTCAGCGACTTCGCTTCCGGCGGTACAGGCACATCGAAGGAAACAAACTGGCCGTTGGCCAACAGTGCCGGCGGCATTTCTCCGGCAAACGAATAAACCGCATCGTTCTCTTCAATCGAGACCGCCTGACCGTCGAGATACGCGCCGGCAATGGCATTGAACTCACTGGGCTTGTCATGCGGCTTCGACACAATCACGGCGATATGAATACTGGACTCATTGCCAAACGAATCGTCATTAATCCCGGCTCGATCAACACGAAACGTCATCGTTTCCGACGGTGGCATCAGACCAGCGCGGCGGATTTCATCCAGATTGAATGTGATCAGCGCGTTCGCATGCAGACCCAGGCCCTGTTCGGTTCGACCAATCGAACTGCTGCATTTCATGCCCAGCGTCCGAATGCCGCCCTCAGTCGACCACGCATCATTGGTGATATCCCCGTGCCTTCGCGAATCGCTTCCGATGGAATGAAAATTGAACTGCACCCCTGGAGCGATCTCGGCCGTCCCGCCCCAGCCCTGCAGCAGTCGATCGACTCCCAGACTTCCCGCGGTGGCTTTCGCGCGGAACGGGTCCGTAGTCAACGCCGATGCCAGCAGCGCGCCTTTTTTATCATCGAAAAGGTTGCCCAGCGGAATCGTCCCGGGCTCAATCGTCATGCGGTCTTCAGGACTGACAAACGCAAAGTTGTCGCCAAACCGACGCCGCAGCGATTCCCGCTGAACCAGCATCGCATCCGCACGCTGCTGAAGCTGCTCACCGATCGCATTCAGCTTTGCCGTCTGGACGTCGTCACTGTCCGTCGCTGCTCTTTGTGATTCGCGAAACAGACGCCAATCGGCAAGGTGCGAACGAGCCTCACTCACGGCTCCCGAACCCGGTTCTTCGGAAAGCCACGCCACCCATCGCTGCAGAAGTTCCTGATTCAGCTTGCGATCTTTGGCAATCTCGCCGGTCAGTTTTTTCTGGTCATCCGTCTTTGACGACATCACCTTCCATGCGGCCCGTAGATAATCGGGAATGCTTGTCGAAAGTTTCAGACGTGCCGCCGGAGCGTGCGTTGCCAGAAATGTGTCGGTTTCCAACTGCTGTTGCTCGACGGCTCGATCGGCTTTTTGACGAGCCACCACGACGTCATCCGCAACGGCAGGCAGCTCCCGATATTCCGAACTCGCGAAGATGCCGGCCAATCCATAATAATCGGCCGTCGAAATGGGATCGTACTTGTGGTCATGACAGCGTGCGCAGGCAACAGTCATCGCCTGAGTCCCCCGCATCAGCGTATCGATGCGATCGTCCCATTCATCGGCTTCTGCTTTTTCCTGTTCGCCGTTGTCCTTGTAGTACACAGGGCCCAGTGCAAACAGTCCGAGAGCCGCTCTATGCCGGTACGGTTCCGGTCCGTCCAACTGATCGCCAGCGATTTGCAGTCGCAGGAACTGATCGTAGGGCATGTCATCGTTTAACGCCTGAACGACCCAGTCGCGGTACATGTATCCCTGAGGATACATGCGGGCCTGAAACGTGTGCGCCTGGTCTTCGGCGAAGCGGGCCAGGTCCAGCCAGTAGCGGCCCCAGCGTTCGCCATAGTGCGGTGAAGCGAGCAGATCGTCGATGACTTTTTCAAAAGCCGATTCCGATGGATCGTTAATGAATGCCTCAATCACAGCCGGTTCCGGCGGCAGTCCGAGCATGTCAAAGTAAGCGCGGCGAATGAGCATCCGGCGATCGGCCGCAGCGGCCGGCTTCAGATTTTGAGCCTCCAGGCTGTGCAGCACAAAACGGTCGATGTCATTGTGAGCCCACTTAGTGTTCTGAACCTCCGGGGCCGGATTTCGGACCGGCGGCTTAAATGCCCAGAACTCAAGTCCCTTGTGATAGTCGACACCCGCCGATTTCCTTCCGGCCGCTTCCGTGCGCGGATCGGGTGCTCCCAATTGAATCCATTGTTCGAAGTCCGCAATCACATTGTCGGGAAGCTGACCCTTCGGTGGCATCTCCGACGTTTCATATCGCAACGCCTTCAGCAGTAAACTGTCGGCCGGATTGCCAGGCACAATTGCCGGGCCGGAATCTCCACCGGCCAGCGTCGTTTCACGCAGGTCGATCCGCAGCCCGCCCTTTGGAGTCGCCGTGGTGCCCGAATGACATTCATAGCAGTGCGCGACAAGAACTGGCCGGATGCGGGTTTCGAAGAAATCTGTCTGTTCCGCGCTGAGGCTGTCTTCAGTGGCCAGTGAAACGGATGGCAGACAAGCGCACAGACACGCAGCAATGAACGACGGCAAGCGGTCGCGAAAGGCAACTGGCATAGTTCGGTTTGCCTGAGGAAGGAAGAAGGGGCTGAGGCAAAATTCGGTGGGGCAGTCGACGGCGGTCACTCCGCCCGACGACTACCTCAATTCTGCAGCCAGTTCGTGCCGTTCGCAAGCTCAGGATCCCAGGGAACTGCCAATCCCCTGCAAACTCCGGCCTCACCACCGCGCACGCCTGCACAGTGATCGCGCGAGGTGCGGATCATTGATGGCTCAACGCTTGTTACTGCAAAAGGCTTTTGTCCAGCACAGCGCGCGCTTTCTGGAAGTAGTCCTTCCATTCAATTTCTGGTTTACCATCCCGCAGACAATCGCGAACCTTTTGCAGGGTGTTGCGAGACATATGCGGGCAGCGATTGCAGGCGCAGGTTTCGCCGGTTGATGTCATGATGCCCGGCACAGGAATGTAATTGTGTTGCGGGGCCGCTTTTTGCAGCGGATGAATCATGGCCGCCTCTGTGGCGATCAGAAACGTGGTTGGTTTTTCAATTGACATCACATGGCGACGCATCTTTTCCGTGCCGCCGATCACATCCGTCAGCTCAAGAATGTTTTGCGGGCATTCAGGATGCGCCATCACTACGGCACCCGGATTTCTCCGTTTGATGCGAATCAGATCCTGAATGCTGAAGACTTCATGGACCATGCAGGAACCTGGCCACAGAATCATCTTTCGTCCGGTCACTTCCACGAGATACCGACCAAGATGCTGATCGGGAACGAACAAAATTTCTTTGTCCCTGGGCACTCGATCAATAATGTCACGCGCATTTCCGCTGGTCACAATCCAGTCGACGAGACTCTTCACCGCGGCTGAAGTATTGATGTACGCCACCGTCTGAAAATCTCGCCCCTGCTCACGCAGTTGTTCCTGAAACGCCGCCAGCTGATCCGGAGGACAACTGTCCGCCAGCGAGCATCCGGCCAGCATGTCCGGAATGAGCACTCGCTTTTCCGGACTCATGATCTTCGCGGACTCACCCATAAAATGCACACCGGCGAAGACGATTGTCGAGGTCGTCACTTTCGTGGCATCGCGGGCGAGCTTCAGACTGTCGCCGGTGAAATCAGCAATGTCCTGAATTTCACCGTCCACGTAGAAGTGAGCCAGAATCGATGCGTCTTTTTCTTCCTTCAGAGCCTCAATCTCTTCCATCAGATCCAGTGGATCTTCTTCGATGACGGGACGTTCAGAAAGCATTGGCAGTGACATCAGAGTTTCCTTTCGATCGTCGCGGGGCCCTGTCAAAATCCACAATCGCCAAAAAATAGGCCAGCACGCCGAATGAATTCAAGTGGCATCGGGATCAGATGCTCATTCGCAATGTATGACACATCCCATGTCCAGCAGACGCATTATTGCAGGTTGACCTCCGGTGGATGGGAAAAATGAGGGCCGGATTCTCCTAAAATTGCCGTGTTTTTCTCCCGCCAAACCGGCCAAAGTTAATGACACTCCCCGAGAGAACCGACACAATCCTGCTGAATGGAATAGTTTATCTCTGCGAAAGACCATAAAAGACGGTGCATTTGGTTCGCAGGGGCTCAGAAAAGGGGTCAGGAATGAATTCTGCTTTCATCAAAGGTTCTGCTGAAAGAGAAAAATTCAGCGACGGCGTGAACCGTATGACTCTCAACATTGTTGCTGCTGAAACGAGGATTATCGACGATGCGTTTGCTGATCACAGGTGGTGCGGGTTTTATTGGAAGTCATATCGCTGAACGCTCGCTGGCGGCTGGCTGGCAGGTTGCTGTTTTGGATGATCTGAGCAGCGGACGTCGTGAAAACGTGGCCGCAGACGCGAAGTTTTATCAGGTCGACATTCAGGACCGCGCAGCCGTACTGGCATCCTTTGCAGACTTTAAGCCGGACGCCGTCAGTCATCAGGCGGCGCAGGCCAGCGTGGCGATCAGCGTGCGGGAGCCTCAGAAGGATGCATCGATCAATATTCTTGGCTCGCTGAATATTATGCAGGCCTGTGTGGAACACAAAGTTGGGCAGATCGTTTTCGCAAGCACCGGCGGGGCGATCTACGGCGAAGTGCCCGAGGGGATTCGTGCTTCGCTTTCAACGGTTCCGGTTCCAGTGAGCCCCTATGCGTGCAGCAAGTTTGCGGTCGAAAAGTATCTGGAATGCTTTCGTCAGGAACATGGGCTGAACTACACCGTGCTGCGTTATGCCAATGTTTACGGCCCGCGGCAGGACCCTCATGGCGAAGCAGGTGTGGTTGCGATCTTCTGCAACCGAATGCTGCTGAATGAGTCCGTCAAAATTTTTGCTCGCAAAACTGCGGGCGATCCAGGCTGTGTGCGAGATTACGTTTTCATCGACGACGTCGCAAAGGCGAATCTGGCCGCACTGCAGGGGAAGATTCCAGATCGCATTCTAAACATCGGCACCGGACAAGAATCGACGACGTTGCAGCTGGCCGAGCAAATCAAAGAATCGCTCGGCAGCAAAAGCGAAATCCTGTTTGGCGACCGTCGCGCGGGTGATGTGGAACGGTCGCTGCTGGATGGCGATCGGCTGGTCCAATTGCTCGGCCCCACAGTCGGGACCGAAGACGGCCTGAAGCAAACGGCCGAGTGGTTTCGGGACCGTGCCGCCAAAGCCAAATCGACTCACTAAAGCAGGATCCGCGTTGGTTGCCAACCGGGCGTCCAATGGTAATCGATTTTAAAGGGAATCGTCGTAGCGGAAGCCGCCAGCGCTTTCGGAAGGCTGGCTTATCAGGCAGAATACCGAAACGCTTGGCGCGTTCCACTACAAATCAAGTAGCATTGAGCGGGTCCTGCAGGTCAAATTTCGTGCGGTCCCGAGTCAGCATTTGTCGCAATCCTGCAGCTCGAATGGTCGTGTCATGCGAAACTGGCGTTGTGCTCTGGAGTTGAATCCGAGGCGTGAGATCATCGGAGGTTCCTCCGCGGATTTGGTGGCCGCCATTCGAACGGGCGCTGATCTTCGCATCGGCACCGAATTTCTTCACAATCAGCATATCGATGTGAGCTCTTCAAGTTCCGAGCGAATTCGGGAAGTCGCGGAATTCGGCGTGACGTATTTGCTGGAAGACCGCTGGGCGGGTGGCATCATGAGCCTCCGTCAGCCGATCTCGCTGCCGGACAGGTTTGGGCTACGTCCTTCAATGTCGTTCTTCCTGTATAACCAGGATGGGACTCAGGCCATTGCGCGTCCGTTCCTGGACGGCGCCGAAGCAACAGCGATTCCAGGAGCTTCTCCTGCGACGCCGCCGGACAACATGCCGCAGTATCACATGGCCGACGCATGGGACGAAGGCACGAATGCGCCGAGCCATAATTTTGTGTATGACTTCGACGTGTTTCGCTACTTCGTCGACGACACTTGGGAAGAAGTGCTGGCCCATGCCAGCGATGGAGCCGTTGTCTCGGGCTCAATGGCGAATCTGATCGATGCGTTCTCCTCAGGGTGCTCGATCAAGCTGGGCATCAGCGGGCTCTGCGATTCTGTGGCCGACCCGCGAGACGCCGTCGCCCATGAAGTGTTTGTGCAGGGCGGCTCCGCGTATTACTACACGGAGCAGAAACTGTTTATCATCGGGACTCACCCGGTTGTGCGAGTCCATCCAGCGATTCCACTTCGCTATTTCAGCGGAGGATGGGACTTCGGCTGGCTGATGGTTCGCACGGACGGTCGAGTCGTCTATCGCCGCTGCGATCCGTATACGCTGCAGTTTTCAGACCACGTTAGTCAGCATCGAGTCCGTTGGTTCGTACGGTGAGGGATATCAAATTTGAAATTTCAGATTTGCGATTTTTGATTTCAAATTCTGTTCGTGCCTCACAGCCAGCCTTTGCGGCGGAAGAAGTAGAGCAGCCCGGATGTGACGGTGATCATGACCAGAATCACCATCGGATAACCCAGTCGCCACGGGATCTCGGGCATGTAGTGGAAATTCATCCCGTAAAAGCCGGCGATGAAGCTGAGCGGCATGAACAGGGTGGTAATAATCGTGAGCGTCTTCATGACCTCATTGTTGCGGTAACTGATATCCGCCAGATGATAGTCACGCAGGTCGGCGCACAGTTCGCGATAAGTCTCGGTGACGTCCATCAGCTGGATCGTGTGATCGTAGCAGTCGCGCAGATAGGTCCGCGTAGAGGCTCGGATCAGAGTGCATTCGTCGCGAAGCAGGGACGCGAGGGCTTCTCGTTGAGGCCAGATTGTTTTTCTGAGCAGCAGGAGATTTGATCGCACATTGCGAATCTCCAGACGATGACTTTTGTCGAAACCATCTTCCAACAGTTCGTCGATGATATTCAGGCGGTTGCCGATTTCTTCGATGACCGGAAAATAATTGTCAATCACCGTATCAAGAATTGTGTACGCGAGGTAATCCGATTTCAGTTCACGAATGCGGCCTTTGGCCCATAAAATCCGTTCACGAACGGGCTCCAGGGCATTGCTGCCTTCATGGATGGAAACCACAAAGTCCTCGCCGACAAACAGACTCACCTGTTCAGTGATCAGCGATCCTTCTGCGTCATACGCAGGAATTCGAATGACGATAAACAGGTGGTCGCCGTAGTCTTCCACTTTGCATCGCTGGTGCGAATTAACAACGTCCTCCAGAGCCAGCGGATGCAGACCGAACGCTTCGCCCAAATCCTGAAGTGTCTGCGTGTCAGCGATACCTTCCAGGCGAAACCAATAGATACGTTCCGGCGGAACATCTTCATTCAGTTCTCCGACCGTGTCGATCACCTCTTCGTCGGCATTGTCGACGTTGAACGAGATCCGCGTGATGCGACACTTCGAAGAAATCGGCTGTGGCCCGCGATCAAGTGTACCGGGGGCCGCACCAACACCGGTGGCTCTCCGAAATCCACCCAGAACACCTTTTTTCCCGACGATCACCATACAGAGAGACTCACTTTTGAATGCTGATTCACCGATCCTCAGCAGCCCGCACTATCGTACAGACTTGCACTATCGCACAGACTTGGAGTACTGACCATAGGTGCTCAGCACGGGCCGTGACAGGGACGCTCGAACAAAAGGTGAGGCTCCGCTGTAGGAATTTGGAACGACAGGAGCCATAGCGGCCGTTGACGTCGGAACCTCATGATCACCCATGATATCGCCAGCCATTGCCGTATGGAAAGGCATGATCGGCATTTGAGCAGCCATCTGCGGTGCGGATGGCTGTGGTGTCCATGTGGTCTGCGGGTTCCATGCAGAAGTCGTCGGCATCATGCCAGCGCTTGGATATCCCATTGGAACGTAGCCCGGATGAGTATTCATGCGGCGGTACTGCTGAGCGGTCCGGCGAGCTTCGCGGCGAACGAGTCGTGGTCGAGCGAACATGCCGTAGCCTGTTGGTGGCAGTGATGAGTGATACGACTTCGTTGGCACGCCGACACCAGGATAAACTCCCTGCGGCGACCAGGCCATCATCGGCTGAGACGGCGACCAGCTCTGCATCATGAACTGTGAACCACCGTAATCCATCATGCTGTCATCACCGCAGCAGTCGCCTTCGGATGCCATTCCATGCATGTCCATCATTGGAGTATTCATTCTCGACATCATGGGCTCGAGCCCGCCACAATCGCCATCGCATCCCATGTTCATAGGCTGCATCTGCATCATTGGCATCATAGCAGGCTGATTGGGCATGACGGATGGCTGCATCATTGGTGCCGCGCACTGCTGCATTCCGCATGGGTCCAGACACTGCTGGAAAATCGCCGGCATGGGCAGACAGCGAGGCATCCTAAAGATAGACACAATTGGACAGAGCGGAGCACACGGTGCACAGGAAGACATAACGCCCGGATACGCTGGCTGATAGCCACCGTATCCGGGTGCGTAGCCCTGAGGCGGTCCGTATCCGCCGTAGCCATAACCGCCAGTGCTGTAGCAGGGACCACAGCCACAACCAAACAGCCAGTGGAATGGATCAAGCAAACAGCAGGCGCTGGCGGTGGATGTAATGGTGCTCAGAAAAGCAACGGTCAGAAGCAGGGTTCTGATGTGGAGTCTCATACAGGATCCCTCGGAATAACAGGTACAGATTTACCGTGATCGGCAACCAGGCGAATGCTGGTGAGAACGTCGATCAAAGAGAAGTGAGATCCGAGGAACTTAAACGCGACACGCCGCCAATAAAATCGGAACTTGACTCAAGTTTGAGCCACGGTCGTGTTTCAGAGACAACAAATTCACTGCTTCGGCTGCTTTCGCCGCTTAGTCAAACAGACCGGCAAGCACCGCAACTGTGAATCCAATCCCGATGGCAATCAGGACCGGCAAAAGTTGCTTCCACCAGGCAGAAGGTGCCGATGTGCGAGTTGGTCGAGAAATCTGCTCGATGGACTCGGCCGGTTCGAACAGTTCCACAATAATGGAACGCTTCGAGCCGCCTGTGAATTCACGTTGATCCACCAGCGGCATGGAATCGTCATCGCTGCCGATCAATATTTCGCCAAGCCGACCCTGAAATTCGCGGGCACTCACAGGCCGCAGGGCGGGATTTGCGGACGTCATGCGAACCAGCAGACGTTCCAGTGGGCCACGTGTCGATGTCCGTCCGGGCTCGGATGTCTCCTGGATTTCTGGACAGGTCTGAAGCAGCGTCCCGAGTATCGCGGCCAGACTTTGCAGATCGTGCTCAACGTCTTTTCGCGAGGCCAGAGCGCTGCTGGTAATCAGAGCCGGTCCCGACGCACCTGCGTCGTCTGATTTTTGCGCGGCTTTCAGCCAGCGTGCCATGCTAAATTCAATGACCATCACCTGAAGATTGTCCGCCAGCAGCAGAGAATCAGGCGACAGTCCGCCATGGGCCAGTCCCAAATTGTGCGCCTGCTGCAAAGCCGAACAGATTTGCCAGCCAATCTCAATGACGTCTTCCGACGAAAAGGCGCGTCCGCTCTCCAACTGTGCGGTGAGACAATCGAAGTGACACATCTCGGAGCAGAGAAAAAGCTGACCGCCCGATTCGCCGCTGCCCATGTATCGCAAAATTGACTGATGCTGCAGCATCATCAACATGGCTCGGTCAGTCTTCAGCGCTCGTCGAAACTCCGCTCGCTGCGACATCTCCGGCGAAAAAACCGTGAGCTGAACAGACTGCTGACGTTCGCGCAGGATCGCATGGAAGTGCTGCCGGTCTTCCCGCGGCGAAAGTTCCTGAACGATCTCAAAATCAGTGAGTTCGAAATCTGACACAGGCGGATCCTGTGAAATTTGAACAATGCGGCGAGTAGGTTTTACAACGCGAGAAGCCCGGTCTCATAATTGCGACCGGGCTTCGTGAGTGAAGTCTGCTTCAAAACTTTCGCGGGTAGCCGGATTCGTGAGAATTCGGACGAATTTCTGAACTCTCACGAGTCCAGCTACGGTTTTGTTATGTGAAATCTGATGGATTACCAAACATGCCGCGACCACTGGAACTGCCCGTGCCGCCCCGCAGATTTGTATTTCGTGGCTTACGTGGTTCGGCTGGCGCTGGCTCTGGTTCTTCTACTCTGTCCGGCTTCGCAGATTCTGGACGTTTTTCCAGTGCCTTCAGGGACAGCGAAACACGCTTGCGCTTGGTGTCGACTTCGACAACCTGGAAATCGTGACTATCTCCAACTTTCAGAATTTCGCCCACGCTGCCGACACGTCGCCAGGCAAGTTCGCTGATGTGAACCATGCCCTCAAGACCTGGTTCCAGTTCGACGAAGGCCCCAAATTCCGTGATGCGAGTCACCTTGCCGGAGACCGTTCGGCCCTGAGCATAATGCTCCGAAGCGCTGGTCCATGGATTCTGTGCCAGCTGCTTCATTCCCAGGCTGATTCGCTTTTTCTCTGCGTCCAGCTTGAGAACCTTTACATCCACTTCCTGACCTTCGGCCAGGACGTCTTTTGGATGATTGATGCGTGACCAGCTGATTTCGCCAATATGCAGGAAGCCGTCGACCGGCCCGATGTTGACGAAAACGCCATAGTCTTTCAGCGTCTTTACAACGCCCTTGTAGTCCTGGCCGACTTCAACCTGAGTCCAGAATTCGCCTTCGCCTTCGGAACGTTCGGCCTGCAGCAATGCTCGGCGGCTGACCACCAGATTACGCTTCTTGGCATTCACTTCTGTAATCTGAACACTCAACTTCTGGTTGAGATAGCTGTCCAGATTTCCGGCGAACCCGATTTCCACCTGACTCGCAGGCAGGAAGGCTCGCATATTGCTGACAGTGACCTGCAGACCACCTTTATTCACAGCGGTTACAAGACAATCAACCACCTGCCCAACAGCCAGGGTTTCCCAATTCCCACCTGCACGATGGCGTGCTCGAGGAATGCGGCCTGCGATCAGCCCGTCTGGGTTTTGAGCCTCGATGATCACATCAATCTGGTCGCCAATAGCGGGGTGCTTGCCTTCTGCAAACTGAGTCAGCGGGACAACCACGTCGTGGCGAAGTCCGGCTTCAAGAAACAGATCGCCACCATGAATCGCATGAACGGTCGCACGAACCTTTGCTCCCAGGGCAATTTCCTTCGCGCCTTCTGCCGGAGATTCTTCAGCGTCGGCTGACAGTTCAACTGGCGTTGTCAGGGAACCGTCCGTCATCGCGGCAGAGATTTCGGCTTCCAGAGACGAATCGAGTTCATCGGCGGCCGGGATCTCAACACCACGCGTTCGCTCAGCCGCTCGTGGAACATTCGCTTCCGCAGTGGCTTCAGGCCGATCGGACGAACCAGACATCTTCTCACGTGCTCGCGAGGCTGCAGATGATCCTTCTTCCAGCGACGCGGCCTGTGCCTGAACGATCACATCCTCAGCCGCCGCAGGCTCTGGCTCAGCCGCCTCAGGCTCTGCAGGAGTGACGTCTGATTCTGCAGCAGTCACGGTCTCAGGAGTGGAACAGGCTACAGGGGCCTCGGTCTGCACAGGCGCTGCGACCGCTTCAGGCATGGACGTTGTAGCCTGGGACTCTGGTTGTGTTGGATCCGTTGTCATCTCATCTGGTCCTGTCAGAGCCGACGTTGTTGAAAGAAACTAATGAAGCATGAACAAGTTCGCTGAAAATTCGTCTGACTGCGAATCTCCAAAGAAGAGTGCAACTACTGATTGGACGGTGAATCCCAAACTTGCGCTCGAATGTCCAGCGCCTGAAGGGAAAATGCCTCGACATGGCTCGGGAAATCCCTGGACTTGCCGATGCAACTCCCCATACCGTCTGCCGTTCTACAAAAATTAACCCCGGGAAGATATCCAAACGAATTCAAGTTCGCCAGGCGATCGAAATAAATCGCCGCCGTTTTCGTCACTTCGTTTGAACCCGTCCCGCATCCTGCGGACTAACTTTTGATCTCGAAAATGGCTTCCACTTCGACAGCGGCGCCAGTTGGCAACGCTGCAAATCCCAACGCACTGCGGGCGTGATAGCCGTCTCCGGTCTTACCGAAAATCTCATGCAGCAGATCCGAACAACCGTTAATCACAAGATGCTGATCGGTGAATTCTCCGGCAGAATACACGCAGCCCAGCACCTTCAGGACGCGAAGCCCGTTGAGTGTTCCGTGAGTATGGTAAACAGATCGCAGAACCTTTTTCGCACAGTCCTTCGCGGCTTCATATCCCTGTTCGACGGTCAGGCCTTTGCCAAGCACGCCCTTCATGTCGCTGACATGTCCTGAAGTAATCAGCTGCGTTCCGGAGCGAACGCAGAGATTCAAATATCCCGGAGTCAGTGGCTCAAAACTCACGCCCAGTTCACGGGCTTTGTCATCAGGCTGCATGGTTCAGTCGAGTCCTTTGTTGTGTTCTGGCAGACATTGAAATGAGCCCCTCTGGCTCGGGATCGCTGTCTTTGTCAATCACCGTCTGCGAGTTGTAGGAATGTCCATGGGTCTGAGCAAGCGGGTCGTGTATCAAACAGTCCATCACCAATACTGTTCCTGTTCGGCACGGCAATCGCAGTCCGAGGCAGGTTAGCGGATCGGAGATTGTCAGGGACGGCGGAGATTGCCGTGATTGAATGCCGTGATTGAATGCAGCGAGTATTTCGTGGGCGTGCATGTGGCGTGAGGCGAAATATGCACGCAGCGTGAACAGCGGCGGACGAGATGTCGCCCCGTGCCAGCTTGCCTGGCATGAGCGGGCGTTTTGTGGTTAGGCAAAGGGGACAAACGCGAGGCCGTCCCAGTTGGCTATGGAAATGTCGAAAGGACATGGATCTATCTGTTAAAGTCTGTAGGCCATGCCCTACGTTGCAGCCTGGCGATCACGTCCGAAATGTGGCATAGCTAAGTCTTGGAAACATCGCGCCATAATCTTTGTCGCCGTTCACGCCCAAGATTTTGCACTACAAGACCTCGCACCTTTTCGAGCGCATGATTCGGATCGCAAATCTTCCTCGCATTGTCTCGAGTAGGGTGCAATTCCGAATTGCGTGTGAAACTGGGGCAAATGGACTGATGAGGTCATGAATTGAGTCATCGTATATCCTTCTGATTGTGCGTAACACTGTGAAGAAGGAAATCCGCAGGGAGGCGGGGCGATGGGGAGTATATC
>JBDNHX010000223.1:0-7684 GCA_041688565.1 Planctomycetaceae bacterium | reverse complement strand
CAGCCAGACGCCGACGAACCGAGCCCATGGCTCCATTATATTGTTCATTAGCAGACACACGGATGGTCGGAATCTGGCCAGGCAGTTTCGCGTTCACACACGCCTCACGAAATTCAACGGCATCGCTGAGCGCCTGAGCAATCGCATCGTCCGTTGCCCCCAGCTCGACAGCCTGAGTGAGATGATCGATCGCTGCGTCAAATTCCAGTCGCTCAAGCAGCCACTGACCGAAGTGGAAATGAAGAACACAGTTTTCCGGATACTGTTGCAACAGACGGGAAAACGTTGGCTTCGCATCCTCGCAATTCACAGACATCAAGAGCAAAGACGTTAGCTTTTGGACGGCTTCAACATCCGACGGACGACGCTCAACGAACTGCGCCATTGCTCGACAGGCATGGTCTTCACGCTTCCGAGATTCATAGTCGGCAACGATTTTAAACATGTCTTCACGCGATGACACACTCAGCAGATCCGCCAGCTTCAGCAGATCGTTCAGGCCATTGCGAATGATGCTGCCAATGGTGTCTCGGTACTCCTCATTTGGCGGAAGAAAACGCCGGTAACTAAGCACATAATTGATCACTCCGCCGCAGATTGAGCCCGGCAAACATTCTTGAAGCAAACTCGCGTCGGAATATCCATTCGCGACGAGTGCATCAATGTAACTACCCAACAGGATTCGCGATTCATTATGTTCAGGTAACAAGGCAGACGCAGGGTCCAGCAACATTTCACAAGGCGTCGAGCAGCCGCTGAAGAAATTGTGCAAAGAGGTGCCAGCTGGACCGGCAACAGCTTCTTCCCAGTCGTAGATAACGACGTCGTTGTTGTCCCGCACCGCTGCGTTCCCGGGACGAAAATCGCAATGGTTAATCGTCACAGGCAGCCGCGATGACATCGCAATCAGTTCGGCCAGATTACCGGCGCGGGCTTTGAACAGTTCAAAATAGTACTGGCATCGATCAGCAGAAAAGAAGTCTTTGGCAGTCGCGGGGCCAGTGGCAGAGGTTCCTGAGAATTCGGGGTCAAGAAAATTCAGCAGCGAAGGCAGAAGATCTGCCGTTTTTAACTTTGGCAGCAGGTTCAACATTGGCTGATTCGTTACTGCCTCCGCCTGAAGTTTTGCATACGTTAAGAGGATGCGTTGCTTTTGTTCGGAGCTTACGTCGCGTTCCAGATCGGTGCCGCCGTGATGTTCCAGCAGCAACAAGCCTCGTGTAACATCGACTGCGAGCGTGTGTGGCAGGACTTCAGGAAAACAGGAGTGGCTGCGTGTCTCCCGAATTCGCTACACCCAGCCGCCGGCGGCTGGCACAAGTCAGGACTGGCTGCTGCTGGCTTTGACCGATCTTCAATCAGCGATGCGATCCTACGTCGATGCGATCAGTGACCTGAGCGGTGCGGTGGCCGACTACAATACTCTGCTTGCCGAACTTCAGCAGGCTCAGGGAATGAGTGTTTACGAATGGCGTCAGCAGGGCGCGGCGTCGGCCGAGTTTCGCGCAGGACATTCAAGCCCCGGCTACACCGATTACAGATCCAGCCCGGGGAGCGTCAGCGGTCTGCTGGTTCCACCGGTAAAGAATCAGCTTGCGGATGATCTTTTTCATATTCCGCAGCAGGCCCCGCCGTCCACCGGTCATTCGTTCCTGACGACTCTGCGCATGGACGCTCCGGCTGGAAACTGATCGTCAATGAAAACGCTTGACGCTGATGACACGCCGCGCAGCGGCAAATGCGTTTGAACTGCCACCGAAAATTCGACCGAGAATCGCATGGTGACTCGGTCAACGCCGCGCGTCGTCCGTGACAGCGTTCTGTGATTGTAGTTTGAACAGCAATTTCGCTGGAAATGGCAACGCCCCGCACGGAATTGAAATCGTCTGCGAAACCGGTGCCACGGTACGGCAGGTGATTTTCAATAACAGACCTCCAGCTACGCCCAATTCTGCAGCTTTCCTGACGCAAAAACTCAGCACGGTTTTCAACGACGGCTATTGTTGTTCGTGATTTTGAAAACGATGCTGTAACTCCTGTTCGCGTTTCTCCAGATCCACTTTTTGCAACCTATTCAGGAACAGAGTCACCGTGCCGATCACAACGATGAGCAGCACAATTCCGAGAATGAACAGGGAACGCCGACTCAATTTTATTCCGAACACCTTTTCGCCGAGGATCAGGTCGTCCGCCGAGTTTGCACCGGACGACGAGGAGTCTGCGTAACTCAGATCTCCCGCCGCTTTTTGTGGGATGGTCGTCAGCGTGGCGAGATTTTTTGCAATTCGCAACCGCGTCTGGCACTGCACGCACCGCCCGGTTTTTCCGGCATGTTTCTCACTGAGCCGCAATTCCTTTCTGCAGTTCGGGCAGTCAAAAGCGCCGTTTTTTTTGACGCGAGAAACTTTGCCCGTCGGAATCGCCTCGCCGACGGAGAGTAACGGAATGGAATCCAGCGATCGGCGTCTTGATCCGGTCGCAGCACTTTTAGATCTGGCGGTTGAGTCATTCCCACCACCCGACTTCAATGGTGATGTTTTGAGAGCGGTACTTGTTGAGGAATCGGAGTTGGTAGAAGCGGTTAGACCCGCAATCGCCGCGTCTGCAAACTCTATACAACTGGCAAAGCGGTCTTCGGGCTTTTTTTGCAAAGCTCTTGCGACGGCTGCAGCCGTCGCCTCAGGGACAGCCTTGCGAATTTCACTCAGGAGCGGGAGGACTCTTCGGGTCTGATTGACCATCGTCGCGGAAGGACTCTTTCCCAGCATCGGCGGCTGTCCAATGATCGCATTGTAGATGGTGATGGCGAGCGAGTACTGATCAGCGCGGCCGTCATAGTCTTTGCCAAGAACGATTTCCGGAGCCACAAAATTCGGAGTACCGACCACGAAACCGGCTGCCGTTTCGTCTGCAGCCTCTTCCGACGGGTCCCCATTCATGATCTTTGTGAGTCCAAAGTCTCCCAGAAATGCGTTGCCCGCATGGTCAAACATGATGTTTGCAGGCTTCACGTCGCGATGCACAACTTTCTCCTGATGCGCATAATCCAGCGCTTTCGCGACGGGTTGAACCCAGTCGCGGAGAGACTGAAGGTTCACGGGCCCCGGCTGTCCATTTCGACCAACCATTTTGTCGAGGAGGCATCCACCCGACAGGTATTGCATAACAACATAGGGAACATTCGAATGCAGCCCGATGTCCAAAATCCGAACAATGTGTGGATGCTGAAGCTGAACGAGAAGTCGACTTTCTCTTTTGAATCTCTCGCGAAGCCCGGGATCTTCAAGCTTTTGTTTCTTGGGAACTTTAACAACGACGTCTGTCTCCAGACGATGATCGAACGCCCGATAGACTATAGCCATGCTGCCCGCGCCGATGCGCGCGACGACTTTGAATCGCCCGTCTGCGAGCGATGCGCCGATCAGGAATTCCGGGTCAAGGAGACCTGATGCCATGGAGCCTTTTCCTGTAAGATCCAAACGATGGACGGGACACAATCGAAAACTATGCCTTGCAGATGTTAAATCAAGGTTAAGGGCTTCTGGCAAAGTGAGCCTCGCAGCCTCCATGTAGAATTTTCCTGAGCATTTTCAGTTTCATTGGGCGATGGGAACTCCAGACATGGCAATGGATTCGCCGGCAATCGGACTCTAAAAAGCCGCACGATGCTGACGTCGGCGGAATCATGGTTTTCATTCCATCTTCACGAATTCTTAACGGAAAGACACTAGTGGTAATGACTATCAATGGCCTTCGGAAGTCCTGTCATCTGGAACGAATTCATGAGTCTCTGCCGGTCTCTACTTCGTGAGATTATTATTCGACGGATTCGAACCAATCTGACTCCACCGAGGCTGCCCTCAAGCAATCCACGGACGCTCAGTCCAAGCAGTTCCGGGCTGCGTAACAGTTGCCTTTTCCTGCGGTCTCATGCTGTTCCACGCGCAGCAGGTATTATGATGATGCTGCTGTTCATTGTTGGCTGCGGAGGCGGAGGCGGAGGCGGTGAAGACTTCAGCAAGCCGCCTGACGCGGTTGCCGATCGCATGGCCAAAGCGCCCGAACCCGCAAAGCAGGAGCCAGCAAAGTCTGAGACTGCCGCAAAGCCGGACGTCACGAAAGAAGTCGCAGCGTCTTCCGACAAGAAGCCCGCTGACCCCACGCCGGAGGAGAAAACAGCCGCGGCGGCGAATGAGCCCACTCCATTGACGAGTCCTGCAAAGCCGGAGGCGGCTGGTGCAAAAAGTACGGTCGCCGCGGACGGCGGCAAACCCGTGCCGGCAGCGTCTCCGGCGACACCACCGGGAGGTTCCACAGAGGCGACTGCAGCGCAGACCAAAAAACCAGACGAAGAAGAGACGATGACCGCCAGCGGTCGGAGCGCAAAGGCTCTTGCTAAGAAAAAAGAGGACAACAGTAAGATGACGGTGACTGGAAACGCCGGTGGATTATTGGGCAGCCTAAAAGGAAACAAAGGAACGGCTGGCCCAAATAACCCCGCGCCGACCGCGGCCAACGCCGCGCCGGAGGTGCTTTCTCGTTTTGGTCGAATGGCTTTGTCACAACCTGACTGGCTGCGTCTGGTAACTCAACTTTCGCGCCGCTTCTATGTGGGAACAAGTGTGGATGGAACACGAATCCTGGCCTCTTCAGGCGAACGCAGTGGAGGCATTGTTCAAATCGAAACGATGCCTGAATTGCAGGGACGTTATGGAACACGTGAAGCACAGGACGAACTGCTGCAATCCGTCACTTCATTGCCGGGCCAAGTCAGCTGCGTTGAACTGACGGGCGATGGTTCAACGGCTTTGTTTGGCACGAAAGATGGCCGAGTTCTTGTCCGAATGATCTCGGGCAAGCACAATTGGGACCTGTACGCTCGCGACCTTTTTCTGTTCCAGGACGAGATTCGACCGTCCGCACGTCTGAGCGAAGTTGCCATTGTTTTGCTCCGAGCAATTCAGGGTGAGAAGCTGCTTTCGATTGATGCTCAGGGGCAATGTTCAATCTGGAAAACGGCCGATGTCATTCAGCCTGTACAGCCCATTGAAACGATTTCAACCAGCAACCTGGCTTCTCTGGCGTCAACGACCGTGACACCGTCACCGTTGGCGAAGTTCGAAGTCAAAGGGCTGCAGATCCTGAGCTTCTGCGAATCCGCTGACGGACAATGGCTGGCGGTGATTTCGTCCGACGAGACTGTCACGATTGTTGAAACAGCCAGCGGAACGGTGTTTGATCAGCTGACGGCTGAGCATTTTGCAGACACTCAGCCTGTCTGTGTGTCGTTCCTGCCTGAGCGACGGGAGATCCTGGCCGGCCTGGCGGATGGTCGGATCTTTCGCCGTGCGTTTGGAAAAGAAGGAGAGCCAGTTTCAGGACTGAATGACGCTGGCGAGCCCGTCGATTACGACGCCGTATTCATTCCCGACGTCAAGGATCGCCCGGATTCCATTACGGCCATCACGCCGATTCCCGGGACAAGTTTTGCATACGTTGGCAGCGTCACCGGGACACTGTCCCGTCTGGATGTTTCACAACGCCGGATGGAGTTGCTGCCTTCCAAACAGGAAGGAGCAATCATTGAACTGAAGCAATGTCCTTTCGGAACTCTGGCTATCGGTGAAGAACGACACGCTACGCTTTTTGATCAGCCGATCTCGCCGATCACTCTTCAATCACCTGCCGCTCGCACCTTGGCACTGCCAACGGATGAGGCTCTGAAAGAAACAGATTCCACGGACCCGGAAACAGCAGGGGCTCAACGACCACCAACGCGAACAGCGTCCCTTCTCGAACCTCCGATGGATCAGGAAATGGTTGGCATTCGGCCGCCAAAACCGGAGACCGCTCTATTGCATCATCAGCTCCGATCGGCAACCGATCCTGAGTATCGGCAGACCGTTCGACGGTCAATTCTTCAGTCTCAGGGAAAGGATGAGACGATTCTCGATCCGCCTGCTGAAGGTCTCCCACCGGCCGAAAAAACAGTGCCGGAACCGGTGTTGATTTCAGAGTACACGGCAGACTACCAGTTTTCCGGACAGGCGTGGCAGGACGTTCGCATGTCCTGCTCGCTGGACGGACGAATGGCCGTGTTGTCGCATCCCAGCCGTCCAGGAATATCCATCGTCGATATGCCAACCGGAGTGACTCTCCGACACTGGACAGCGGTGCCGAATTTTCGACAACTCGTGTTGAATGAGCAATTGGGACGTCTGATCCCCAGTGGTCCGGCGCCTGCGGAGCTGGTTGTCAGCACGGGAGCTTTGATGATTGATCCGCTTCGACGCTATCTCGTTTGTGCTATTTCCCCGGATGAAAAAACAACAATTCTGGGGCATTTTGGAACGGCCGGACTGGCTGCCAAAGCACTGACGAGGATTGACGATTCGTCCTCGTCACGTTCCGATGCTTTGGAAATGTTTGAATGCATGGTCACAGCCCTCGCGTACTCGTCCAATGGCGAATCGCTGTATGCCAGCTTTCGCAGCCGGAATCAATCGATTCTCCAAGAACTTGATCCAAAGTATCTCACTGTTCGAACAACGCTAATCACCGAATCATTGCCTGGCACTGTGCCTGACGATCTTACTGTGGCGCTGGACGGGACCTGTGGTGTCACCCTCATTCAGAGCACCGCGACAAACAAATCCCTGCTGACTTTCGGAACCCATGAGGATGGGCCTCAAATGCGGCTCTGGCGACGGACAAGCAAGGGGTGGCCAATGGAAAGGGTTCAGATTTTCCGCAACAAAGATCTGCTGCCCGATTCGGCAGTGTCCCAGCCCATAGTTTTTGTGAACCAGCAGGATTTAAAAGTCGCCATTATTACCACAGCAGGGCTTGCGATCCTGAACGTGAAGAAGGAAAAGCTCGAGAATCACCTGCCGATCCCGAATGTCGGCAGTCGACGACCCTCTACCTGCTTTTCTCCCGATGCGAGGTGGCTTCTGTCGGGTGACGCCGAAGGAAATATTTGGGTTCTGTCATTGAATAGTCCAGCGAAGAAGCCCCTGATGTTTCCGGCCCACGCGGGCCCAATCGCAGGTCTGGCGATTTCCGCGAATGGAAAGTTTCTTCTGACAGCCGGAGAAGACAAACGTATTCGGTCGTGGTCCATCGGCGAATATCTTTTGCAGTGAGTGTAATAAGAAAAGAAACTCCGCACGAAATTCACACATCGTTAATAAATGTTTTCAATCTGACACTCAGGTAGTCATGCGGTAGGGTCTAATCACGGCACCGGCAGATTTCTGCTTACCCGCAAAACCGTGGGCTAGTGCCCAATGGCACTCACTTTGTAATTATAGTAGCCATCACTCTCCGAGTGATGAATGCCACGGGCCGCATTTTTGCGGCCTGCCTCACTCGGAGAGTGAGGTCTACTTTGTCAAATCAACTGCCATTGGGCGCTAACCTTCGTTTTTTTTTGAGGATACCGGACGCTAGCGCGTTCCGGCTAATTGGTAAAGTCGAAGTGGACGCAGCATTAGTGCTTCTGGCAGGCGCACGAATGTGCGATTTGGTGGACTTTCGTCGTCGTTCCAAATCCTTCAGTCGGGATTTCACGTCGTGGCAGATTCTTCAAGTTCCTCAGTTGCTGGCGCGCCTGCTATGGACGGACGGGAACTGATCAAAACGATCGTCCTTGTGGATTCTCCGCAAATCACAAGGCCGGTTG
>JBDNHX010000222.1:0-7372 GCA_041688565.1 Planctomycetaceae bacterium | reverse complement strand
TGGCTCACGACCCTGACGCTGGCCAACAGTTTCGCTAAGAATCAAACGAGCGAATGTCACGGTTTCTCGGAGTGGCAGCGTCTATGTTTTCGCGATGGCTATTTTCACCCGGGTCCCGGGCTGATGGGGACAAAGCTTATGTCGACAACTCCGATGATTCAGTTTGAATCAGTCACGAAGCTTTACGGCAGAGTACTGGGTGTCAACGACATAACGCTCGAACTACCGCCGGGAGCTTACGGGCTGCTTGGACCAAACGGCGCTGGAAAAAGTACGCTGCTGAATCTGCTGACCGGACAACTTTTGCCTACACGCGGCACGGTCAAAGTGCTGGGCATGAATCCTCGCAACAATCCGATCCTGATGCGGCGGATTGGCTTTTGTCCGGGCTTCGAGGGTATGTATTCGTCGATCACGGGAGTCGACTGGGTTGCCTATCTGCTGGAGATGCATGGTTATTCGGCCGTCGAATCACGTCAGCGGGCGACCCGCTTTTTGGAAATGACCGGAATGCACAAGGGCATGCACCGACCGATCTCCACGTATTCCCGCGGCATGCGACAACGAACAAAGCTGGCGCAGGCGATTGCCCATGAGCCCGATCTGCTGATTCTGGATGAACCGTTGAGCGGCCTGGATCCCATTGGTCGTTCAGAAATAACAAACGTGCTGCGCAGCTGGATCGACAAAGGACGCAGTGTCATCATTGCCACACACGTCCTGCATGAAGTCGAAGCGTTGACTCAGTCTTTTCTACTGATCTCTGGCGGCAGGGTACTTGCATCAGGGACGGCCACGGAAGTTCATGAGCTGCTGTTTAAGGTTCCGCTGGAGATTCAGATTCGCTGCAGTGAATCGCGTCAACTGGCGGCGCGAGTCCTTCATGACAATCTGGCCGACGCGGCCCGTGTGGCCAGCACTTCGCAGGGCGATATGGTTGTCCTGACGACTCAGAATGCCAGCCAGTTGTCACGTCAACTGGCTGCCTGGGTGCGTGACGATGGCCTTCAGATTCAGGAGATGCGAACGGCTGACGATTCGTTGCAATCACTGTTTAATTCTTTGATGAAAATTCACCGAGGTGAACTGTGAATGCCCTGCGTGCCGTATTTCTGCATGAGTGGAAGCGTTCGATGACGGCCGGGCGAATCGCCTGGTGGCTTGTGATGGCCGCGTTTCCGCCGGCGATCACCGTGCTGATTCGAACGATCCCCAATTTTGAGCGGATGCCGACGGAGGACCTGAATACGTTCTGGTCCATCATGCTCTACGTTCTGATCCCGTGTGTGTGTTCGGCACTGGGCGTGCTTCTGACTGCCGGCCCCGCGGTCGCCACGGAGCTTGAACAGCGTTCGTGGGTTTATATGGCGACTCGCCCCAACGGAATCTTCTGGCTGTTGATTGGCAAGTATCTGGTAGCCGTGACGTGGGGCGTGACGGCCGCGTGGGCCGGCGCTGCGTCGGCCATTGTGTTTACGAACGCACCTTCGCCGTTTCAAATCTGGTTCGCGCTGTCCGCGTTAAGTCTGCTCGCCTGCTTTTCGTACTCAGCCGTGTTTCTGCTCGTCGGCGTCATTTCACCGAAACGTGCGATGGTGTTCTGCGTCATGTACACCGGCTTCGTGGAAATTGTGCTGGGCCTGATCCCCGCGCTGATCAATCGCCTGACGGTCCAGTTTCGTCTGCGTTCGCTGCTGGTCCAGTGGGTTCCGCTAAACGAAAAAATTCGCAAAGACGCGTCGTTCTCGTACGTGTTTGGAGAAGACTCGGCCGCGCTGCATATTCTCTGGCTGCTGGCACTTGCCGCCGTGTTCCTGATTGCGGCCATCGTGATCGCTTATCGCAAAGAATTCACTACCGCGACTGAAGGTGATCTCTAACATCTCCGTAAACTTTTTCATTATCACTGCGGATGTAGTCTCTCATTCAGAAGGGATCTGAGATCTATTCTTTCCGGCGCGAGTAGTCATCTCCGGATCAGCAGCCCTTGCCACAGAGAACCGTTCGACGAACGCACCGGTTGATCAGATGAAACGCCTCATTCGCGCCTGTCATTTAATTTGGTGCGACATCCACCAATCGTGATGATTCAATAATCAGAGATACCTGTTGCAAGCTATTGGTGCAGCATTAGTTTACTAGCAACGTGAAGCCTCATGATTTACGCTTCGGAGTAAGTACTTCCTGGATGTTGATCGCGACTTTGTAGTCGACGCCCAAGGCGTCAAAGTGGGCTTGGCCGCAGTCGATCTTTTTGTTTTCGCTGTCGCGGCGTTTGTCTCGGGCGTGCGTGTCTTTGGTCTCACGGACGAGGTAAATTTTTTCATCTCGCTCCAACACAACGGCCCAGTCAGGGTTGTAGTCGCCTAGCGGTGTTGGGATTTTGAACCAGTTTGGAAGTTTGCAGAAGAAACGAACGGCTTCGGATGAATCGAGCTTTTCGGCAACGTCACGTTCCACTTCACTGTCGAACGGAACGAAATCGTATGGCGTGCGGTTGTCGGTACTTTGCACGGTGTAGAGTCGTGTTAAGTATTCCTCGATCTCCTTCTCCTCGAACAATCGCATCTCGTAAGATTGACCTTCGAGCTTCTCATACTTGATTCCATCAATCAACAACTCATTCATCGTTCGAGTAATGAGCTTTGAGACTTCCGTCATGAACGCTTGAGGATTGACCTTGAATTCAGGTAGTCGGGCAGATTGTTTCAGTATCTCAACCAGTGTGCCTCGCGTCAGTTCAGTTTCGCGTTGTAAGAACGCGAGAATGTCAGGCAGGAAGAGGACTTCACGGGCATAGTTGGCTTTGCTCTCCAAAACTTTGCCGCCTTCGACGCCTGCCTCGGTCAGGTTGACTTCGGTTTTGTCGATTAGAATTTGCACGGGATGGATCTTCTCCATCTTCTTGATCTTCTCGGTCGCTCGCTCGATCAAGTCTTCGGTCGCGAATTCAACTCGGTAACGAGTCTTCTTATTGATCTTCTCCCAGAGAGTTTTGAAATCATCGCTCAACTCGACGCGCTTGTTATAGTTCAGTCTCCGACGGTCGCGGGCGTTGACGATGCGGTTCTTGAAGATGTACCGCTTCATCTCGTCGACCAGTGCAGAACGCATTGGCTCGAGTTCAGGTGCCACCTCCATTACAAAGCCTGGCTTCTCAGGCATGAACTTATCCGTGATGTCGCCCTTTTTATCCAGGTACCCACCATCGACCAGCGTTTTCCAAACCCCTTTGGATCGATCTTGGCCAATTGGTTCATCAGTCTGCGGGTCCAATACACGGGCGAATGCGATGTTGGCAATGCGACCGAACTTAAATCCCTCGCCCAGGTCCTTCTCAATATCGGTTTGCAATCCTTTGGCGTAGTCCTCGAATGATTCGTTGGCGATCACAGTCAGACGATTGATCGAATGATCAAAGACGCGGTTGCCATCGGCACTGACGGGAAGACGTAAACCGCGACCGAGTGTTTGCCGGCGTTCGCGATCGGTTCCCATTTCACGCAGCGTGCAAATTTGGAACACGTTAGGATTATCCCAACCCTCGCGTAGTGCTGAGTGACTGAAAATGAAACTCAGCGGCTCTTCGGCTGAAAGTAACCGCTCCTTATCCCGCATAATCTTGTGATAAGTATCATCGTCTTCTTTGGTTGTGCCTTTTGTGTCTTTCCAACCGACAGCTTTACCTTTCTTCCTGTCTTCGGAAAAGTATCCATCGTGAACTTTATCCGCATCGAACGGGATCAAGTTCCAGTACATATCCTTCTGCGAGAACTCGCGATACGCTTCCTTCAACCAATCCGCAAAAATGCCATTTCGGCGATTGCCCTCGTCATCGTACGAGCGGTAGTTGGCAACTCTGTCGACAAAGAACAGTGATAAAACTTTGATTCCCTTTTCTTTGAAGCGACGGACTTTTTTAAAGTGCTCTTCCACGGACTGAAAAATTTGCATCTTAAGCGTCTCTTCACCCATGCCGCCTGCGGTCTCGCCTAACTGAAGCGTAGTGCCATTGGCAAACTCGACATGCTCAAGCCCCTCCTCCGCACAAATATTCGTCACGATGTAGCCATCGTAGCCGCGTCGATTTGTTTGCTCGGCAATAGCGGTACCCTGTTTTAGCGTGACCTTCTTGTCCTTTGGCCCTGTCTTGGTGTCTTCGTGAATCGTGATCCTGGCGTGCGGTGTTTTGGCTTTGCCTGCATAGCCAATCGAATCAAGGCGAATAAACGTTTCATTAAAGTTGTCTCCTGTTCGAATCGAAGAGACCTCGATCTGCTTCACTAACCGCATGTCATAAGCCCGAATTGGATCGAGCTTATAAAGCAAGTTGTATGGGTTGGCGTGCGTAGCTGAGTATCGTAGGATCAATAGCGGATTGAGTGTCTTGATTGCTCTGTGAGCTTTAACCGTTGTGTCAACGCTTTGCGGTTCGTCAATGATAACGATCGGCTTGGTTGCCTGAACAAACTCGATCGGACGACGGCCCGACATTTTGTCCTGTTCCTGGTGGATGATGTTTAACTTTTTGCGTTGTTCATCCGTCAGCTTGGAATAGTCCTCGATATCTCCAGCGTCCTTTTGAAACGCCTGGATGTTGATGACCATGATTTGAATTTCGTTGCTAACGGCGAATTGACGAACCTTGCTCAAGTCTTTTGAGTTGTAAACGAAGTGGTCGTAAGGAACTTTGTCGAAAAGTCCAGCAAAGTGACTCATCATCAGGGCAACCGACGCCAAAACGCCTTCACGAATAGCGACCGACGGAACAACGATAATGAATTTTTTGAAACCAAACTTGCGGTTGAGTTCAAAGATTGATCGGAGATAGACGTAGGTTTTCCCAGTTCCCGTTTCCATTTCAACCGAGAAGTTGGGAAACTGATATGTGTTCTTCTCATCGAACAGTTGATCGCTCTTAGGAATGATATTTCGTTCTTGAATCGTGTTTAGATTGGCCAACAACGCAACGGGCGAAAGGGCCAATTGATGACCTATGCCTAACTCGTTTTGGATAGTTCCCATGTATTCAGAAGCACCAAGACTAACTTCAAACGCACCTCGTTTGGACGGCAGACCTTCAAAAAGGTCAACGACCGACGCAATCGCATCGGCCTGGTATTGCAGCCCGGAATCAAATTTGAGTTTCATGGCTACACCGTCCGGAAAATAATTTGTTCAACCTTCTCACACCCGTGGTTACGGGCGGCGAAAGTTTGAACGGCGTTGGCTTTGAGTTGATCGTTCCCCTTAAACGCACGGTCGAGGCAAATAAATTGCCTGGGCTCGGCTGCAGCTACTGCGTCGATCAGTTCGCGAGAAATTTCATCTTCGAGACAGATGAATAGTCTACCATCAGTAATTGAGTAGACGGTGGCGTCCGCAATCGTTAACTGAGAGACACGTTCTGCGGGTGAAACCCCAGCCGTCAAAAGAATCTCAAACAGTATGTCTTCCGGTGTAGAATTCGGATCAATGTGATCGACGTAAAGCTCCAGTTGTCGCGTCAAAGCTTCGTTATCTTCACCAGCGGAGTCGGATTGCCAGCGTGCGAAGTTTGACTTATTGAGACGAAACGCCCTAAAGCCCATGTCGATCTTGTCATCCGACAACGCTTCAAAGGTTTTTGTCCATCGTTGAGGTTACCAGCATCTTTTTCTGCGAGCTTGTTTATTACTCGTCGAATCCGTTCTCTGCCAAGCTCTGAAATTGTTTTGTAACCTTGACGTGCTGCTTCGGACTTTCCTTGGCATGGCTCAGGTAATTGTACCAGGAAAAACTTTCGGTCCATGCCGTCTTCTCGGCACGACAGCATCACTGCTTCTGCAGTCGCACACGATCCAGCAAAAAAATCCAGGACCGTATCACGAGACGAAGTTAGTTGTTGAATGAACAACTTCATCAATGCTGGAGGCTTGGGGAAATCAAATACCTGAGCACCGAAGAGATCACGCACCGCAGAAGTACCGTCGGATGTGAAAATGTCAGAAATTACCGTCGGAAATGACGTGAACTGACTAACAAGCTCGGAACGAAACTTCTTCTCCCCTGGTCGACCATCGGGTTTCGCTGGAAAAAGCACACGTCCTTCTGAAATCATCTGTTCCATGCGTTCACGGGCATAGCGCCAGCCGGTTGTTTCTGGTGGCGAAAACGGGATTCCCGTTTCTGGATCGGTGATTTCATAGTGCAGGTTCGGTCGTTGATCTCGCGTTGCGAGCCCTAACATACTACGACTCATCCAATCGCCGCGAGGATCTTCATCCGGGTTTGAGTACTTCGTTTCATCACGTTCACGTCCTCGGAACCGCGCTGAATCACTTTTCGCATACGCCAAAACATACTCGTGGTCGGTTGAAACATTCGTATTGGATCGCGAATCAGTAAACTGTCGACACTTCCACACGAACTGAGCAACAAAGTTCTCCTCACCGAAAATCTCGTCGCAGAGCAAGCGAAGACTTTTCACCTCGTTGTCATCAATGGATATCACAATGACGCCATCCTCTGCAAGCAAATTGCGAGCAAGATAGAGTCTTGGATACATCATGTTCAGCCATCGTGTGTGAAATCGCCCTTCTGAGGAACCGTTCGTGCTGAACTTCCTTCCTTCCGAATCGGAGAGTCCCGCGTATTCGAGGTACGTCTCCAGAGACTCCGTGTATCGATCGGGATACAGAAACTCGTTTCCCGTGTTGTAAGGAGGGTCGATATAGATCAACTTGACCGATCCGTACAACGACTTCTGGAGGAGCTTCAATACTTCAAGATTATCGCCCTCAACAAAAACGTTGCCGGTTGAGTTGAATTCAACCGACTGATCTCTCTATCGAAGGATCGCTGAATCGGTTCGCGTTCCGACTCAATTTCTAGCAACCGATTCAAGTGTGCTTCGTCGATCTGCTCGCCATCACGAGCAAGTGTGTCGATCCAACGATTGGCTTTTTCCACAAAACCAACGTCTGACAATACCGAGATGGCTTCTCGCAACGTATTGACAGAACGGACCGAGATATTCGCAGAGCCGACCACGGCAGTTGAGTCAAAGATCATCACCTTTGCGTAAAGCTGGGGCACAGAAACAACCTGCGCACCGCGTGTCAGAGAGCGTTTGATGACACTGGCGCTGGTGCTTCCTTGCCTCACTGTCTCGATGCTCGCATCCAGAACCAGAGGTCGTCGGTCGAAAACTTCAGGATCGAATCACTCGTCACGTACGACACCGCCGCTCTTTTGCGAATGCAGTGTGCAGAAAAGGCCGTGATTTGTTCCCAGACTTCGCTATCAGAATAAAAGAGTGACATGCTTTGGATCGCGTGCGTGGTGAATGCGGTGTTTGTGTTTCTAAATTAACTTCCAATAAATGAAAAGC
>JBDNHX010000030.1:0-6949 GCA_041688565.1 Planctomycetaceae bacterium | reverse complement strand
GTGGCTGGAGCAACTGGGATTACTTTCGCTCAAACAACTCTGGTGCGACCTCGCTCCGCTTCGAGGAACCGCCTGATGCGGACCCGCATGTCAGGTGGTGTGGGGAGGGCCGTCAGTGATGGCGGCCCTTACCCGATTTCGTCTTGTTTTGAGGATGATTCGGCCCGACTCTTTTTGCTCCTTCTGCAATCGCGCGACGAGTCCCGCAAGCGTACCTCCTGACTCAGCCAGCAATTGTTCGCGGATCGAGTGCAGTTCGTCAAGTATTGGTTGTTTCGTTGTCATTCTAATTGCTACCCAAAAATTCAGCTGGCGTGCATATCAGCATGCCACCGAAACCCTCGTCATTCAGCAGTTTGTAGACACGAGGAAGTTCATGTGCGTTCGCGATATGTTTGCAGTTAAGCGTGAGAAGATATTTTACACCACCGAGGGCCGCCACTGCAACATGCAAAGCATCGGCAGCAGCCTTTTCCGGCATCATGTGTCCGGACAACAGAAGACCGGCCAAGGCCTGCGCGTCGGAATCGATATCCAAAAGCGGAATTCCAATCAAGAATTTCATTCGATCTGCGGCAGCTGCCGGATCACCGCGTGATGCTTCGTCGAGCGTCAACTGTGAAGTGACAAGGTCAAACTTTGGTCGCTCAACACTCCACCAATCGCGCGCTTGTTGCTGCAAGGCGGCAGTCTGGATGTCGCGACTTGGCCAAGCCGTTGCGTGACTGACAATTGAAGTCTCGATGTAAACTGTGTCCATAGCAGCATCCTATCAAGACGAACGATCAAGATCAGGGGGTTGCCGCCCTTGACTAGCCAATTTCAACAAGCAGGGACGGCAACTCCCCTGCATCTTTTCGTTATCCGACTCTTCACAGTCACATATTGACTCTGCCGTCCGAGTCATTGCCGCAAACGATCATCTATAAATCGATAAGTTGCGGGCACGAGTGAATCCAGTTATTTCAGAATGGTACCATTCTGTCCAAAACCCAACCTGTATCACGCGTTGAAAGCACCATGGAGTTGGAGAATCGGCGTCCATGCTGTGGGCATATAGATTTAAACGTGTGGAAAGTAATTCTGCAAAGGAATATACGTGAAATACAACGATCCGTATAGAACAACCGCAACGAGATCTAGACCAGCTTCGATTTTTTTATCGCGTAGAGAAACCAAGCCGTGTAGTAGAGTTATTAAAGCGACAGGGAGCAGCAAGACGCCGTCGAGCACCAGAAAAACGAGGATTGGATCTAGGACTCCAGGTTTCGTATGTGGCGAGTATGAAAGCGTCCAAGCTGTGACGGCGAAGCAGATCAGCGAGAAAACGATCAAGATCAAGGGGAGAGTCATCCACCGAGTCGTCCTGATCTGGTAAGAACGAAGGGCGGTTATCGCTCTCCATGCCAAGCCAGCCGAACCAACGATCGGGAGCAAAGCGAAGATGCCTACTGCCAGAATAGCAAAGAGTGTGTCCACAAATTTGTCCGGATAACTCTGAATTACACGCGCCGAGTGATATTGGCCATGAGGGGCAAAAAACACGGGCGATACGATGGTTTGTTTCAATATCATACGGCGCGTTCAATATCAAATATTGGACGCGCCGTGGTTATCACGGTATCAACCTGCCTGAGAGGTGTCAATTTGAACAAGTCAGGAATGGGCTGCGAGGTGTAGGATGTCTCCGAGTGAAATGATAAGATTGGCAAACAACCGTGGTTTGGCAAAGAATGACGCTGAGTGGTGGCCGAAGTGGATGGAATCCTATGCCCGCTCTGTTCATTAAGTCGATAAGCCTCGAATCGACATTTCGCGGGAAAGTTTGATCTCACTGTTTCATGAAGTGCTGAAACGTGACCTTCAGTTTCTTGCCACCGAACGTGCGAAGAAGCCAAACCGTATTCCGGTGGTCCTGACCACATCAGAAGTTACGACCATCTTTCGTCACCTCAAAGGTCGAGATCTGCTGTTTGCTCGAATTCTGTGCGGCGGCGGGCTGCGTCATTATGAGGGTTTGCGTTTGCGAGTTAAAGACGTTGACGTTGAAGCTCGGCAATTGATTGTGCGCGATGGCAAGGGAGCGAAGGATCGTGTGACGGTGCTGCCTGAATCCGTGATTGCAGATCTACTTGCACAGAAGGAGATGGTTCGGCGATTGCATGTTGCAGATCTTGCCGATGTCAGCACGACCATGATCTACACTCATGTATCGCGGTCCGGGCCATTGGGAGTCAAGAGTCCACGGGATCGACTGTGAGATCGCTGGCACCAGTTGATAACGCCAGTGAGAGCGATTGCGACTCCCTCGCAAAGAATGCTGGATCGGTTTCACCCGGTCGTCAGTCCACCGGCCAACTGAGATGAGATCAATTTGATTTTCCATGTTCGCAATACTTCACGCTGTTGACGCTGCGAAAACACCTGTCCCCATCGCGGGGGAACGCAGGGGACATTCTGCTTTACAATAAAGGCACAATGTCCGCTTTTTCAATGCCCTGAATGACGAAGGCCGCAATTCGCGGCCCATGGCATTCATCACTCGGAGAGTGATGCCCACTATGATCGCAAATCGACTGCCATTGAGCCATAGGCCCGCGACGGGAGTTTCTCTGGCGAAGATCCGTCCCGGGCGTCATTGGTGGCATAGACTTTGCGTCTCTGGGCGGGAGACTGCGTCGAAACGCTGCGGAAAAAAATCGCAAAGTGCATGTAATGTTGCGTGAATCTGACAATTCAATGATGGCCATCAGCTCGGGGAACGAAATGTTTCCCGAGATTACGAAGCAACGCGTTATGGGGATGCCTGATTTTCAATCTGTGCCTGCGGAAAAGAAAAGCATCTCCGGGCCCCTCAACGCTACGACTTCGAAAGGGGCAACCGATACTGGATCAAATGAACACCTCTATTCGTGTTCTGTTTCCGTTGCTGAGGGCGGTGGCTCTGCGGCTAAACTGGACAGCAGCCACTGGGCGTTGCTGGAGCGGGGTCTGCGGCAGAGATTCGAAGCGGTCCGAGCCAGTCTGGATGAGATTTTCTGCCGTCAGAATATCCCGCCCTACCTGCGGGAGTTCGGCTTTATCGAAGCTCAGATCAGGTCACTGTTTGGGACTGTCCTGAACAACAGTCGGCCGGATGCTGGTTGGACGTGGTTTGGTTCGACGGACGTTCATCTGAGTTCCGATGGCCAGATGACTGTTCTTGATCATAATTTTTCGCTGCCGACCGGGCTCGACCTGCTTTCGTCCATGCTCGAAACCTGTGTGTCCGAAATCCACACCCGGCCCTTGTTGTCAGTACCTCACAGGGACAACTCCGCTGGAGTCACGGTTGTTCTGATGCCTGGCTTTTACAGTGCGGCGGGGCGAGGCAATGATTTTATTTCTCGATGCCTGAATGCCTATCCTGCGAAAGCCACGGATCTTTCGGTTCGTGGCGACGGCGTTTTTGTGCACGCGGGCGCCGAGCGACTTCGTGTGTCGACACTTGTTCGGCGCATTGATGACGATCTGCTGGATCCCAATTGCCTGCGGCCCGATTCGCTGGTCGGAGTTCCAGGCCTGGTGCGGTCTTGGAAAAACGGGCTGGTGGATGTGCTCAGTCCTCCCGGCAGCTGCCTGGCCAATTGTCGAACATTCGGGAAATTAATCCCGCGCATGATCCGCGAACTGCTCGGCGAAGAACCGCTTCTGGATTCTGCTTCCGTGCTGGAGTGTGAGGATCCGATTGTCCTGAAGCATGTCATGGCGAACGTGAAGGAATACGCCATCCGAACAAATGATCCTCTGCATCCGGCGCGACCTTTTTTTGGCCGCAATGGAATGGCCGTGGAGTTTGCAGACCTGCTGACTCGCTTGCGTAAGAACCCGGCGGCTTATGTCGCACGGCCTCTTTTGCCGGAAGGTTCTGAGAATGGTCTGAACCTCCGCCTGTTCGCCAATCATGGCGAGGATTTCCATTTGATTCCCGCAGCCATCGGACGCCGGTGCCAGCCGGACGGCGGCGCATCGCTGTCGATCGGAAGCGGCGAAGAAATCATTCCCGTGCTGTAGGCACCAGCTGCGTATACAACGAACTCGCAAGGCGATTGCGGGTTGTCGATTTAGGCTCAACTGGATGACTTCCGTTTAACCCGACTCGAAGAGGAAGCGTGTCGCTCGGAGCCTCCTCTTCGAGTCGGGGCAAACGATTAAATCAACAATCGTTTGCATGCGTAAATCACAGTCTCATTGCCCACGCTCTCAGGCAAGAAAGCGACGCAAAACGTTTGCCGTGATTTGTGAAATGTTTTGATCCACAGGAAGCGATGCCACGTAGTTAATCGAGCCCGCCGAGAAGACGTGTCCGCCGGATGGCGTGTCGAAGATAACGATCTCAGCACCGCCGTCGTCAGGATTCAGGCCACGGGCAACCACATGTGTGTTGGCAGGGGAACTTGCCGAACGTTTGTCCGTTTCGTGACCTGATGCACCGCCCGGGCAACGGCAATGCAGACTTGCTTCGCCAAACAGCTGCCGGTTCTTCAAGCCCGTTCCCTCGAAGATCCAGTGGGATTCGTCCACTGTCGAATAGGGCGCACCGGTCATGGCTCCGGACGGAGTGAACACGACGCCCAGCAGGTTGGCTTCCGATTCATGACTGACGGCCATGCGGCTGTCGCAACCGCCCATTCCTTCACTCCATAGCGAAGTTATGCTGCCGTTCTTCACGGTCATGGAGCCGTTGTCGTGGATCGTAACTTCGCAGTTCAATCCATTGCCGCCCAGATAAACAAGTCGGCCACCTTCTTCAAAGACCCAGCGTTTCACTCGATCGTACATTTCACGCGTCCAGTATTCCGGATGCACGGCGATGATGAGCACTTTGTAGGCGGAAAGGTCCAGAGTCCCATCGTGCAACTGCGTCTCGGCGTAGTAGTCAAAGTCGATGTGCTCTTTTTCCAGCCAGCCGGCCAGTCGCCATTCCGCGGGTGCGATGTGACAGGCCTGTCGCCCTTCGATGGGATCTGTAATTTTCTCATCGAAGTCGATACTGCAGAAGGGTTCGGGCCGCTCAAATGACAGCGGAACGTAAGCCGGATAGCCCCACGTTCCGTGCTCCGCATCAGTGTAACGCCGCAGTTCATATCGAGAATTGACCGTTGGCGTCGGAGGCAGCTGATCGGCATGAATGTAGTTGCTGCGACCACCAAACGGGTTGTACGCATTCCACGTAATGTTCGATGCCAGAAGCGCCACTTTGGCGGTCGGCTTTTTGGGAGCCACGATCCATGGGAAGGAAAACTGCCGGCCCGATTTTGTACTGGCTCGAAAATAGTACAGGCCACTGCGCTCCGGAGCCGTGACGAACTGGCGATGTGTCCTGCAGACATATCCGACCTTGTTCCACTCCACGCCCGTCTGAGTGTAATCGCCGTCCGGAGTCACTTGCATCGTGGCGCGGGGCCCATGCTCATCATGCCAGCCGAGCTCACGAACTCTTTCCGGCTGCCAGCCGTAGCGCCAAAGCTCCAGCTTATACTGCTCCACCGAATGAACTCGAAACTCAGCCTCATCGCCACTCTGAACCCACTTGGGCCAGGCATAGCCGAGCAGTCCATCCGACAGAATTCGAAACTGATGCGGCTCTTTCGGCGGGATCGTTACCTGCGAAAACTTCGCTCCGAACCCATCCTTCTGCAGAATCACTTTGTACTCGCCGGGCTGAAGTTCGGCATGAACAGAACCGCTGGCTCGGGAGTGTGCCTCAAAGGATGCACCGGAGGCATTGATGAATTCCAGCAGAACATCCGCCTGAGCAACGTATCGCTCGTCACTGACATAACCCACCAGCATCGAGAAAACTCCTGCGACATTTTTTGGGGTAAAAGCTGATCAATAAAAGCTGATCAAACTGTCTCCGAATGCTCACGATACCGTTTTATGTCCAACAATCGACCCCGACGGACTGCTCTGAGCCACGACTTTTCGGGATTGTTCCGGAAGCCTGAACACTCGTCTCCGCGAAGGGCGACAGGTACATTGTGCTTGTTCAGAAGCTGGAAATTCTCTGCGGGCAGAGTGTGGGAAGTGTTTCACACATGCGCAAGATCACGAATGCGGGAGCACTGTCATTATGCGAGCCTTCATGTCTCAGGCCTGCCGATCTGCGCAAGTTTCAATCGCCGGACTGACCGGGTTTCTGATCGCCAGCTCCGGTTTCGCTGATGAAATCCATTTTGAAACCGACATTCGTCCACTTCTGCAGCAGCATTGTGTCAAGTGCCATGGGCCAGACATGCAAAAGAGTGGGCTGCGACTCGACGCCAAAAGCTTTGCGTTCAGAGGCGGTGACAGTGGTGTTGTGATTGTCCCGGGAAAATCCGCAGAGAGCGAACTGCTGCGGCGTTTCACCAGCACGGATGAAGATCAGAAAATGCCGCCGAACGGGCCGCCACTTTCGGTCGCAGAAATTGCTCAGCTATCGAGCTGGCTGGATCAAGGCGCCTTGTGGCCCGAAACCGCCTACGATCGTGAAGCGCTCAAGGACCCTCGGCTGCAGCATTGGGCTTGGCAGCCGATCCGCGTGCCGGAAGTGCCCGCGATTCCGAAGTCACCGGCTTTGAAAGGTCGGACGATGAACCCGATTGATGGATTCATCGTGGCCAAACTTCGTGAGCATGATTTGAATCTTTGCGAAGAAGCCGACCGCCGCACTTTGATCCGACGATTGTCGTTTGACCTGCTGGGTCTGCCACCGTCGCCGGAACGGATTCAGCAGTTAGTCGAAGATGCAGATCCGCAGGCCTATGAAAAACTTGTCGACGAAATGCAACTTGGCGACATCGATCATTCGGGCCTGTTCAAGTTGTACGAATAGAGCGACTGGTTCGACTGTATAAATTCGATGATCGGGTTGCGAGTAGGGTTGAGAGTAGGGTTGAGAGTAGAGCAATTGTCTCAATTGCTC
>JBDNHX010000221.1:0-11414 GCA_041688565.1 Planctomycetaceae bacterium | reverse complement strand
TCGAGCACACAGCGTCGCACACAGGTTGCAACAGTCTGCACAATCCACGCAGCAATTCATTGAGATTGCATGCTCTTTTTTGCCTTCCGTCACGAGCGATGCGCAGTGATGGAAACACGCGTCGCACTGAACCTGGCAATCAGCGCAAACTGTGGCGCACTTCAGCATATGGGCCGCATGTGGATTGTCTTCCGAATTGGCGACAGGAAACGCGGCTGCGCCTCCGGACAGGACTGCCAATGCCATAGCTGCAACTGAAAACATCTGGTAACTCATAATCATCGTCCTTCTTTTCAATAACTGCGAGAACCATTTACGAAAGCAACAAGCCTCCGTTCTCGCCTGGCTGATGTTAGCCAGCGAATCGTCCGGTTCTCGCTCTTCTGTCGCCACAACGTCAACTCAGGTCGAGTTTGGCTCCGGCGACGTTCCTTCGACCCCTTGCGCCTCAGCGTTTTCGTTCAGGTGGCATTGCCCCCTGACGGACGCTCAGGCAATAAAAAAACCGACGTGGACAGAATCCTGTAAAGGATTTTGTCCACGCCGGCTTACTCAATATCTCGCCCACCGACATTCGCCGGCTTGCGTTTTATTTAGTCATCCGAATCTATTCGAGCTTCACAATCGCTGTACCTACACCTTCAACGACAACACTTATCATCTTTACAGTGAAAGTGAGTGCATCGCAGGTGACAAGGCATGCGACTGTAGTCTTTGATGCCCAACAAGGAAAGCTTCTTCACCCGATAATGGACATTTTGCAAATTCGTTGGGATGATGTTTAGAGTGATTGATGGATCGTTAGCTGCAAAAATGATGTGCACGGGAGGCGGTCGTGCGGCGAGCTGATGGTGAGAACATGAATCAGTACGAGGCTTCGGATATCGAAAGCTTGACGGCGTTCAGCCTGCTGCACTTTCGAAGGAAAAGTTGTCAAGATCGGAAGTCTTTGCATGTTTGAAGACGACTCCTCCCGCCCCGCAAGAGTCTACTGATTTGTGACAATGGACTGGGATTCACGGGATTTATCCAAGAGTGTGGCGAGAGAAGAAGTTTGAGTTCGGTGGCAGATTGTTCCGTCAAGCGGGTCGCGGAGATGATTGCCAGTCCATTTGCGATGGGGACATCATTCGCGGCGCATACGCTGACCGTTGAATCGACCCGGCATGGCGGTTCCACTCAGATTTGCGAGATAATTCTACGCGGCGTTAAAGACACAAAGATAATCGAAATTCCGGAGCCGCTTTGTTCCGGCGTTGAAGAGAATATTCGCCTGGTTGAGACGAGGCGGTAAGATTACAGACACGTAAATTCGCAAGTTCCATCGTGCGAGACACATCGTCACTGACAACGGCTGGGAGATCTGCTTGATCGTGGCCTTGATATCTTTTAACCCTGCGACCTGAAAGACGCCTTCATCATTGAACTGGTTGAGCGGTTTTATTTCAGTGAGCTTTAGGTGACTAAAGAGGTGACTGGCGACGGAGGAAACGAAAACAGGGAACCCGATATTACTCGGATTCCCTGTGTTTTTATTGGCATTTTGAAGAGCCACCGATGAGAGTCGAACTCACGACCTACGCTTTACGAAAGCGTCGCTCTACCAACTGAGCTACGGCGGCGTTGGAAAGGTTCCTGCAAGACGGCCGGGGCAATCAGCATTGGTTTCCGTTCAGCGAACTTTAGCGATCTCGGGGCGGCACAGCAAGATCTGGAAAGCTCAGGTTTTTGAGAGTCCTGAGTTGCGGAGGGGCCGGAAACTGCCGATCGTGCCCGCCCTGATCTTACAAATCCCGTCTGGTCGCAAAATCTGCAGTTTGGGTGGCCGGTTGTGGCCGCATTTAACACTCGAGACGCTGGCGGAGTGTTAATTTAATCGTTTAACCGCAATACCGTTCAATTATTCATAGTAGCAGGCACATTCCATGTGCCGCAGCCTCAAGAAGAACAGTGTTTTCGCAGCTTGGCGGACGGCACACGGAATGTGCCTGCTACTTTTTGAACGGTATTGCTGTTAAACGAAAATGCGGAATGCGTGAGTAAAAACAGCCCGCTGGCGGGGCTGTCCGCGCCATCAACGGCTTTTACGGAGCCAGCTCGATGGAACGGCTGTCAACGGAAATCGCACTGACCGAACAGGTGCGAAAATTCACGGGCATCCGACGTTCTTCGTGATGCGGCCGCGCGGGCTGCTGATTGTGTAAGCCGTTCGTGATCAATTCATTCGTAGTCTCGACTTCCGCTAAAAGCAGCCAGTCACCGGGAAACAGCCGCAGCCTGGTTCTGGCCTCTCAGAGCTTCGGCGAACGTGTTCAGATCCCGGCCGATGCTGGTGGCCTGTTCATCACTTAATGTCAGACTGCCGAATCGAACTTCGTTGAAAGCAACGGCGATTCGTTCTGGAAGCGATTCGAGATCGGGTGACGCCAGGCGGAATTTGAAATGCTGAATCGCCAGAGCTGCGTTTTCGAGGGCGCTGTTCGACGGCGGAAGCGGCAGGCCATGTCGTTCACACAAAGAGCAGAAGCCTTCGTAAAATCGAATCACCGAGCGGCTTGTTTGTTGTCGCTTCCACAGGTTCAGCGGAATCAGGCGCCACAGCTCGGCCAGTTTTCGGAACACATTCAGTCGTGCAAGACCAGCCACGGAAAGCAGCAGCACGAACGTCACGATGCCACCCTGCCAGCTGATCCAGCTTGACGGCGAATTCAGGAAATTTGTGACCGACTGACGCACAGTATTCCAGAGGCCCTTATCCCGAATGGTTTCGTAAAGGGATTTGGATGTGGAGATCACGGGAGCGAAAAACTCCTGCTGACGCTCGGCCGACATCTGATGAATGCCATCGTTCCAGAAGTCCGAAAGCGCCGTCTGAATGTTGGAAATCAATGTCACGCTTTGAACACTGGAGATCCCTTCCTGTCGATCGCCGGCGGGTGTCGGATCGACCGTCCCCCAGCGGTTGTCCACGAAGGCCTCGGCCCATGCATGAGCATGCCGCTGGCTGACTTCGTACTTGCCGGACAGAGTATTAATTTCCGCGCCGGAGAATCCATTGATCAGTCGAGCCGGAACCTGGACGGACTGAAGCATCAGAACACAGGCCGAAGCAAAATATTCGCAGTGTCCAGATTGAGTGTTGATCAAAAAGTCTTCAACCGGATCCAGCGAACGATCACTGCGGGACGGTGTGAGCGAATACCGAAATCCGTTCTCTGCAGCCAGATGGCTGACAATCCGCTGGACTCTTTCCGCGGGCTCGACAAGTTTCCCGTTGCGCGTGCAGACAGAATTCGCGGTTTCAAAAAGTCGTGGAAGTTTAAATTTCAGATCACCGTCGCGCGCATACATTCGTTCCTGCGGAATTATTACGCCGTCGCGCCGCCTGTACATCGGCCCTTTGAATCCATCCATGACAAACAGGCTGGTGGCAAATTCCAATCGACGCTGATCCAGTTGCTCTTCCATGGATGGCGGAAGGTTGGTTGGAGTGGCCCAGAATTCAAAAGTGATCTCCGGATGTTGATCTAATCGAGGACATTCCACGGTGAACGTCCGTGAAACATTCTCCGACCCTGATCGTCCCATCCAGACCAGTGATCCGCTGATTTCTGTCTGCTCGATTCGAGATCCACTGCCAGTAGTCACGCGACTGACTGGATAAGGCGAAAACGCGAAGACCGCCAGCGGAGGATCCTGGACAATGTTCAGACGAAAATCAGAAGGCAGCTGAGTAAACTCGCCCAGCCGGCGAATGTCTTCACCACGGCCAAACCCTTTTTCTTCAAAACCCCGAGACCATTGTCCCTCGGAATAGTAGCCCATCACATTGCCGCGAAACCGGATTTCATCCATGTTCATCGCGTCTTCAAAATTCTCCACGGAGGCTTTTTTTTCCGTCTTCTTGTTTAAAATGTCAAACGCGAGCACTCGTTGATTGCTTTGCATAATCTGGCCGATGTCACCGAGCTGCACGGATTCCGTGAAGCCGGTGCGGTTTCGGAATCCACCATCGTTCGGAGTTGCATCGCCCAGCAGGGTCGAGCCTGGAACCCAGACGCGAGGGAAGGCGGCAAACACGATCAACGCCAGCACAACAGAAATCAGGTAAGAACCGGCAACCATCCAGCGGAAGCGCCAGCCGACCCAGGTTTCGGACGAATCGCGTTGCAGACCGTTTCGGACACGAATCCCGGCTTTGAGTGGTTCGCTGCTGTGTGAGGCCGCAGCCTGACGTTTTCGCTCGAACAGATTTGTCAGTCCAAAGAAAGTCAGAAGAAAACGTTTTCGCTTTTCCTTTTCAGTCGCGGCAGAATCCATTGAAGAGGAATCTGCCGTGGACGATGAGCCGTGTCGCGCCGTGCTGCCATCGCTGGTCCTCGGAGCGGTCGTTGATGCTGTCGCCGATAATGCCGATTGCTTCTGTACTGCTCCGCGCGCATGTTGATCCTGGACTCGGAAGAGGGAGAACACTGAGAGCGTCCACAACAGCAGCAACAGCATGGCCAGCATTGACAGACCAAAGTTGATGCCGCCGGAGAGCAGACCGGCGATGGCCAGTTGCAAAACGCTCAGCGCAATGAGCCACCAGTATTGACGGTTTCCCTTCGGCAGCAACAGAACGATCCAGCTCAGGTAAACGATCAGATGCGAACCGGCCAGAAGTTTGCGTTCGAGCGTTCCGCCAAGGAACTCATTCGCCGCCACGACAAACGCGACGATTCCGAAGAGATTGCCCAGAATTACGGGGAATCGGAACCATCGCACGTGCTCGGCCAACAGCCAGCCGACGACAGCAAACAGGGGAGTCAGCGCTGACGGAAACAGCAAGCCTTCACTGCCAGCCAGAATGATGGCGGCTGCCGAGGCGACAATGGTGACGCTGCGGAAGAACGTCGACCGCAGCTTCTGATCACTTTGCTCGACTGACAACTCAGACATGAGAATCCACTCCTGTCACTTCTGCGAAAACCTGAGCAGGCACAGGCATAGTTGGCAGCTGATCTGGCGAAGCAAACACTTCGGCCAGGACATCCGTCTGGCAGGATAAAATCAGCAGACGATTTGTCAGCTGAGCTTCGTTTCTCATCGTTTCTCGCGCGATGGCTTCGGACAGCAGTCTGGCCGCTTCGGGACGGGAGGTGATCAGAACGAAGCGACTGTTGGAAGAGATCGGCCCCTGACAAGTGGCCATCAGCATTTCTGCGAGCGGCGCTTTGACGGACGGGCGACACAACGCAAGTGCTCGCAAGGAAGCATCGCGGAATCGGCCGGCACCGGCGACCTCCAGATGCTGCAGCTCCTTGCCTGCGATCGCCAGACGGTAAGTGCCTGAGGACGTGTGGCGAGTCTGTTCGACGCACAACGTGGCTGCGAGGCTGACAGCGGTCTCCTGCATCGCTTCCGTAAACTGGGGTGTCAGAAAAAAATCCAGCAGCACAATTAGATCGGCTTCGCGATGCTGCTGATGTTCCTTGATCATCATCTGCCCTTTGCGCGCTGAACTTCGCCAGTGGATGGCTCTGGCATTGTCGCCCGCACGATATTCACGAATGCTGTGGAAGTCGTCGTCAAAGATGCCCAGTTTTGCATTGGCTCGACTTGTGGATTCCGCGAGTTCGCGTTCTCGTCGTTTCCAGCCGGGTAACAGTCGACCGATCGCCGGATGCACGACCAGTTCACCGGTGCTCGGGATGACATGCCCGCGTTCGCCGATGCCGAGCGGAAACCGGCTGCTGATGCGAATCGGGCCGAGACGATAAAGTCCACGCTTGCTGATGCTCAGTTCATAATGGCCGGCGCGTTCTTCCTTTGGACCCACGCGGACAAACGTCACAGAAGGCTGCTCATGCAGCCCAGCGCCTTCGATCTGATCGCGAACCTCAACAAGTCGCGATGACAGAAACGGCTTGTCGTTGCGAAGAATAATTTCGACGCTGAAAAATGAACCCGCCGGGACGGCTGTCGGATACGTTCTCTGAATGTGGACTCGGGCCAGCATCGCGACCACCACCCAGCCGTTCAGAACAAACGGTCCAGCCATCATTCCAAATACCAGCAGCAGCATGTTACCGGTATCGGGATTTCCGCCGGTCAGCGCGCCGACGGCGATGACCAGCATGATGCCGAGGTAGACCATTCCTTCCCGCGGCAGCAGCATCCGCGAGCGAAGGCCGATTCGCTGATACAGCAGATTGATCGAGCGACGAAAGAGCAGCGAAAGGATGGTGACGACTAAAGCGAGGCAGCCCAGCACGATGAACACGATCTGACTGCCGGCGAATTCAGGATACGTGGCCGGGATGACGAAGGCGGCGAGAAAAAAGGCGGCCGCGGTGAGCAGTTGAACGATATTGTTCGCGTTGAATGATACGGGCAGGCGTGACTTCTCAGGATTGTCGGCCGACATCTTTCCGCTCCTGAACCGCTTGCAACGGCTCATGAATCTTCTGTTTACGACGACATTTTGCAGCGCAGGTTCAGTGAAGCTGATGATGGCTGTCTGTCCGGAGCCTGTCGATCTGCGTCACTGTCACACTAACACGGGGTATACTCAAATGCCAACCTGTTGACGAGCCCTGGCCGGGTGGCGCCCGCCCAATGGCCGTCACTTTGAAAGCGAATCGTCGTAGCGGAAGCCGCCAGGGCTTTCGGAATACCTGCCGTTAAACGGCAACCACCGAAACGCTTAACGCGTTCCGCGACAAAACGACGTCCGTGGATAAAACTTTGCCACTCGATAAGTGGCTTGAACATGTGATCGGAGTTTCCAATGCCGCCGAAGAAAGTTTGGATAATGGTCATCAGAATTGAAAGTAACGCCAATCTGGGCTTGCCAAAGTTTCGCGTTTCGGAAAAAGTTTTGCCACGGATCTGTTGAATTGGAAATGGCCGGAGTTATAACCCCCGCGCACTGACAGTGCCGTATGAAGTTTGGCCCATGTCATGTTTCCGACAAGGAATGTGTTCTGGCGTTGATCAGTCGAGCCAGAGCCGTCGGAGTTCGTCGTAAAAGCAATCTCATGTGGAGGTGGAGAGGGTTCGGCCTTTTGGTTTGTATCCCTCGCCCCGGTTCTGTTGCTGTCAGAGCGGCAGATTTCGGGAAAGACTCGTTTCAATGCGTTTGAACATCAGCCCGGGATGGAGTCGGCCGGCCTGATGCGAGTCTGCCGACTTCAGAAATGTTGTCTGCCCCTCTTTCGTTCAGAGAAGACGTTGTTCCTGAAAACATCTCCGTTCCCGCAGTCTTCAAGATTCGTACAGCGGTGAAGAGGATGTTTTCTGCGAGAGCGTTTTTGCTGAGCCCAGCATGTCTCGCAGTCCTTTTGGAAAGGTGACGACGCGACAAGAAAATGCAGAGGTTGTTGCAGAGGCACAGGTCTCATGGAGAACTTTGTCGATGAACGAAACGTCATACGGTGGCGGTGAGTGCTCAGAAACTTCGGCCGTTGGTGCTGAGCTGGAGGAGCCTCCGGGGTCGGGTTTATTGCCGGTCCTGTCAGTTGCAAAAGATTTGTCCGCCACTTTAGCTCCTTCCGTCAGTACGCATTCTGTGCTGCATCTTGCCCGCAAAGGTAACGTTGCGACATCACCTACTCGCCCGCGTTCTTCAGCCGCGCCGGCTCAGAAAACTGGGGCCTCTTCAACTGTCCCTGTCCGACCTTCAACCTCAAGCGATCACGCCAGCGAGATCCGTCTCGACGCCGCTCATCATGCAGGCTCAGCCCCGCGAGTTGAGAATCCGCTGACCGTTCAGTTTCGTGAACGCTTCTTCCCCGATGCAACTGACAGCGATTGGGACGACTGGCGATGGCAGTCACGACATCGCATCAAGACGCTCGAACAGTTCGAACGGATGCTCGACCTGTCAACGGAAGAACGCGACGTCCTGTCCGACGGGGGCACACTGCTGCCCACGGCCGTAACTCCGTACTACATGAGCCTCCTGGACGCTGAGAATCCCCTGCAGCCGCTGCGCAAGACGGTGGTTCCGACGACACGCGAATTCGTCCGGACTCCTGGCGAAGCGGACGATCCACTTGGCGAGGATGGACATAGTCCGGTTCCAGGCCTGGTGCATCGGTATCCCGATCGAGTCCTGTTACTGCCTCTGGATTTCTGTTCCACCTATTGCCGCTATTGCACTCGATCCCGCGTTGTCGGTCACGGCGAGATTCAGCCGAACGTGCAGCGGCTGGAAGCCATCTTTCATTATCTGGAAGAAGCGACCGAAGTCCGCGATGTGTTGATTTCAGGCGGCGATCCGCTGGCGCTGAGCGATGAGAAGCTGGACTGGATTCTGGGTCGCCTTCGAGCAATTCCGCATCTCGAATTCATTCGAATCGGAACCAAGATGCCGGCGGTGCTGCCGCAGCGAATTACTCCGGAACTGTGCACAATGCTGCGGAAGCATCATCCGATCTGGATGAGCGTCCACTTTCTGCATCCGGAAGAATGTACGGTCGAATCAAAGCAGGCCTGCGGTCGCCTTGCCGATGCAGGAATCCCGCTGGGCGCTCAGACCGTGCTTTTGAAGGGCGTGAATGATAACGTGCCGACAATGCAGCAGCTGGTTCACAAACTGCTGCTGATGCGAGTCCGCCCGTATTACCTTTATCAATGCGACCCGATCAGCGGTTCGTCACACTTTCGCACCCCGGTCTCCAAAGGACTGGAAATCATCCAGGGCCTGCGAGGATTCACTACGGGTTATGCGGTTCCCACCTTTGTGATCGATGCGCCTGGCGGCGGCGGAAAAATTCCGCTGCAGCCAGACACCGTCATCGGCCGCGACGGCGACGACCTGCTGCTCCGCAACTTCGAAGGCAAAACCTTCCGGTACCCCGATCCGCTGGACATTTGAGATTTAAGAAAACCGTGGCTCATTCGGAGCCACGGTTTTTTATTTTGCATCATCAGGCCGTGAAGGCTTCGAGAGCTTCCAGGCCCTTGCGAGCACAGAAGTCGCCGAACGATTCTGAACCTGAACCTGATCGCTCCGTCTTGTACGCCGTCAGCAGGGGCATCAGAGTCGGCACGATTTCGTCCAGGGGCACCATGTCTTTGTAGATGAAACACAACCGAGTTCCCTCGGGGTTACCACCGAGAAACAGGGTGTACTTGCCAACGGCCTTGCCAACGAGACCAATGTCCGGCGTATAGGGCCGAGCACATCCGTTGGGACAGCCGGTCATGTGCACGGCGATCTTGTCAGACTGCATCCCGAGCTTTGCGATGGCCACTTCGAGATCATCAATCAGCCCGGGCAACGCACGTTCTGATTCAGTAATCGACAAGCCACACGTTGGAAACGCGGGGCAGGCGATAGAGTACCTTCGCAGCAGTGAAAGTTCATCAGCGCCTTTCATGCCGTGTTCGGCCATGATCCGATTGATCTCAGCCTTATCTTTAGGATCAATGTCGCACAGAATGACGCTCTGCAAGGCGGTCAGACGTGTGTTCATTCCGAAGCGTTTCAGGATGGCTCGAAAGCCCGCCTTTAACTGCAGGCTGCCTTCGTCCTTGATACGGCCGTTCTCCACATTGACGCCGAGAAACAGCTTACCGTCGCCCTGCTCATGCCAGCCGATATGATCATCCACGCCGGTCACGTCGGCAGGATGCGGATCAGGCAGGCCCGTGCCATAGTACTGTTCGACCATGGCCTTAAATTTTGGAAGGCCCCAGTCGAAAATCAGATACTTCAGACGGGCTCGCTTGCGGTCTTCGCGATTACCGAAGTCGCGCTGGACTTTTACAATCGCTTCACTGACACCGACCACCTGTTCGGGAGTGGCAAAGCAGACTCGCTTTGCAAGGGCCGGAAAAGTCTTTTCGGCAGACGGCGTGCGGCCCATGCCACCACCGGCGAGAACGTTGTAGCCGATGATCGTCCCGTTTTCGACAATCGCCATCAGGCCCAGGTCCTGAGTGTAAAGGTCGACGCAGTTGTCTTCCGGAAGTCCGATGGCCATCTTGAATTTACGAGGCAGATAGCGAGCCCCGTAGATTGGCTCTTCCACCGGCTTGAATTCCGTGACGTCCACTTCTTCGCCGTTGTCGTCCTTCAGCCAGATGTCAAAATAAGAGGTTGTCTTCGGTCGGAAGTGTTCGGCCAGTTCCTGAGACAACTCCTGAATCTGTTCATACACAGCCGACTTGATCGGTGCTGGACAGGCCATGACGTTTCGATTGACGTCGCCGCAGGCTGCAAATGTCGTCAGCTGACTGTCGTTGATCGTGCGAATGGATTCCTTCAGATCGCCCTTGAGCACGCCGTGCAGCTGAAATCCCTGGCGACTGGTGATTCGCAATGTTCCATTTGCCAGTTTGTCGCACAGGTCGAGTTCTGCAAGGAACTGCTGCGCGGTCACACGCCCACCGGGAACTCTAGTTCGCACCATGCAGGAATACTGCTTGCCGAGGGCTTTCCCGTCTTCGCCCTTGGCTTTGCGTAAGTCGCGATCGTCCTGCAGGTACGAACCATGGTGCTTCAACAGAGTGGCAGCGTCGTCCGAAAATTCCGATTTGTCATTCTGGAGTTCTTCCGCCAGCGTCCCGCGTAACTGATGAGACGCATCCTTCAGCAATTCAACTTTGCTGAGTTTCATTTCTTCCGACATCTGAGTCTGTTCCGGTGGAGAGTCCGTGATTGATGGCTTAAGAGCCCGGCGAACCGTCGCCTTTGCTTTCTAAAGCCGTTTTGCCCTTTATGTCAGGGTAGACACGCGGGCGAGTATAGAGGGAGCCGTTTTCCTTGAACAGCCGTCCTGAATTTCGCATTCTCAGCCTGCGGAATTGGAGGGATTCGGACAATCGTGGCTTAAAACCAGAATCTCTCGCCGACCGGGCGACCGTGCCAATACATGGGCGATTTCGGGAGTTGATTTTTCGTGCGATGATGAGAATTTTGCTGACGTTTTTGAACTATTGGCGTCAGCTCGGGAGGTCGCCGACTGCCTGGGCGAGTTGCCTCGTGCAGAAGAAGGACCGAGTAACTTGTTGCCGATGCCGGAATTTCCATCGATCTATTCCTCGCTGCCGCGGATAATAGGACAGCTTGTCTGGCAGCAAACGTCCTTCATGGGGCGCGATGTAAACAATGTTTTGCGAATTACGCTACGCGGCCAGTGTTGTGTGCGAATGAAAAATCTGAGGAGTGGCGAAATGTTTCACAAGAAGCTGAATGATCAGAAGTCGAGTGGCAGGACACTCGCGGCGGTTTCGGCTCTGCGACGCCGACCCGGTGCGGTGTTGCTGGCGTTAACGCTAGCGGTCTTTTCACCGGGAATTGCACTTGCACAACACCATCATGGCGGCGGGTATCATGGCGGCGGGTATCATGGCGGCGGGTATCATGGCGGCGGGTACCACGGCAGCGGGTATTACGGCAGCGGGTATTACGGCAGCGGGTA
>JBDNHX010000220.1:0-7703 GCA_041688565.1 Planctomycetaceae bacterium | reverse complement strand
CATCCACAGCTACAACACGTCGTCGCGCAACCATGCCAATTTGACTCCTTCTAAAGAGAGTCAATTCACATGCGCAATAACCGTGCCAAAAAATATCCATTTCAGAAATTTCTTAAACCAAGTGCCATTGGGCGCTAGCCGTGGGTGTTTTCCTTGTGTTTTAAGACACGCACCCGCAGCTATCGCTTTGCGGCTCACGAAATCAACACCCCCTCACGCCACCGGCCAGCCACCGTTTTTCGGCCTCCCCCACAATCGGCCGTTTTGCCAAAGTTTTGCTGTGAGCCTCAGGGGTCAGGCTCTTTATTACGGGGGCAGGCGGGGAAAAGAAATCTCGCCTCGGAGATGCGAGGCACATTCTCATCAACAATGTGACCGACGATTGACGCATCACAAGACGGGGCACCATAATGGACGGCGCAATGAAGGGCGATGGCACGGTTTTTTTGATCCTGAAAGAATTCTGATGAAGAGCATCACGGCGTTTTCCTGGACGATTGCTCTCGTGGCCGGATGGATTCTGAATCCGGGCTCAATCTCCCAAGCAAAAGTGTCGGCTGACGAGAAGACTGAGCCCTCCGCGACTTCCCACTGGCAGTATGATGCGGGATTGTTGAGGCCCTTCTGGCAGGGCGATGTTGTTCACGGCGAATCGGTGCTGTTCATCAAAGATCCGTCCACCGGAGAAGCGACGGCGCAGTTGTTGTTGCCGGTTCGAGAAGTTCTGAACGTCGCTCGCGCGGTGGACTGGCGTGTTCCCGGCAGCCAGGCATTTGAAGAAGGTCGCGACTATAGAATCGCGGAGGGCTCACGCGAGATTCGGCTTCCCAAGGATTCGCGGATTCCGTCATTCACCGCTGATCAATTGAGACGTCCAGCTGGGTCGCAGAAATACAAGCTGACTCATCGCGATGGGAACGGCGAGATCTTCTTCGCCGGCGGTGCTGAGTATCATGAAATGCAGACCAGCATCACCTACCGCCACACCGGTAAGCCCTGGCCGTCCGCCTTGCCTGCGTTTGACGAAAAGGCGATGCCGAAAACGATTCAGAAGCTAAAAAGTAAAGAAGCGATCTCCATTGTTCTGCTGGGCGACAGCATCTCCACTGGCTGCAACGCATCGGGCTGGGCCAACTGCAGTCCTCATCAGCCGCCCTATCAGGATCTTTTACTGGAACATCTCAAGCAGACCACTTCTGCGGACACTACCCTGACAAACCTGGCGGTCGGCGGCACTTCGACGCCATGGGGACTGACACGCATACCCGATGTCGTTGCCGCAAAGCCCGATCTGGTCATTCTGGCGTTCGGCATGAATGATTCTTCCGGACGAAGTGCCGAGGAATACAAATCCACCACGCTGGCGATGATCAAAGCCGTCCGCGAAACTCAGCCAGACGTCGAGTTCATTCTTGTGGCATCGATGCTGGGTAATCGAGACTGGGTCACGCTGAATCATGATCTGTTTCCGCAATATCGAACGGCCCTCGAGGAATTGACCGAACCCGGCGTCGCGCTGGCCGATATGACTTCGATCTGGACTGAAATGCTGAATCGCAAGCAGGACTGGGATCTGACCGGCAACGGAGTTAATCATCCCAACGACTTCGGTCACCGAATTTATGCGCAAGTTTTGAAGTCGCTGCTGTTGCCTCAGGAAAACGCTGAGCCCGTCGGTCTTCCAGCAGAGCCTTTCGAAGTTCGACTGTGGCCCGACAAAGCGCCCAACGGAGACAACACCTTCGAAACCACGGAAGCAAAGATCACCGTCCATCTACCGAAGAAGCCGGGCGGTTCCGCAATCGTCATCTGTCCCGGCGGCGGATACGGTGGGCTTGTCACGGGTGCGGAAGGTCATGGGATCGCTCAGTGGCTGAACTCCCATGGTATCGCCGGGATCGTTCTGGAATACCGTTTGCCCGCCGGCCGTTCCTTCGTCCCTCTGCTCGACGCGCAGCGGGCGATTCGCATTGTCCGCTCTAAAGCTACCGAGTGGCACATCAACCCATCGCAGGTCGGCATCATGGGGTTCTCGGCCGGTGGCCACCTGGCGGCCACCGCGGCGACTCATTTCGACCCAAGCCAGCCTCAAGCAAACGATTGGCTGGATCGACCGTCCAGTCGCCCGGACTTTGCGATCCTCGTGTATCCCGTGGTGACTATGGGTGAGAAGACTCACGGCGGATCGCGAACGAATCTGCTGGGGGCGAATCCATCGCAAGAATTGATCGATCAGTTTTCCGCCGAGAAGCAGGTGACGGAAAACACACCGCCGATATTTCTGACTCATGCTCTCGACGATGTTCCCGTTCCGCCGGTCCATAGCCAGGCACTGTTTGCCGCGCTGCAGTCCGCGAAAATTTCCTCAAAGTATCTGGAACTGCTCTCCGGTGGTCATGGACTGAACGGCTACAAAGGACCAATGTGGGATGCATGGCAAAAGCAGTCACTGGAATGGCTTGCCGAGCGGCAAATGATTCGCATCGTTGATCAGAAGGATTGATCGCGAGCCGATTGGTCTGGAGCCGATTGACTGACCAAACTGCTAACCATCTGGCAGCAGGCGGAGGCGGCTTATTTTTGCTTGAGCTCCGCGGCCACCCTTTCGGTTTCGCGAAGAACTCGCATCATGTTGCCGCCCAGAATTTTATGAATGGCTTCTCGATCGTAGCCCCGATTCAGAAGTTCCTGCGTGATCAGCGGATAAGTGGCGACGCTTTCCAGTTGCTCGGGCAAGCGAGGTACTCCGTCAAAATCCGACCCGATGCCGACGTGATCAATCCCGGCCACTTTGACAAGATGGTCGATATGATCAACGACGTCATGCAGAGTCCCGCGGGCTTCCTTATTGATTTTCAAAACCGCTGTCGGGGCAATGAACGCAGAGAAAAAATTTACCATCACGACCCCGCCGTTCTTTTTCACCAGACGCAGAACATCGTCCGGCACATTGCGAGGATGATCGCAAATCGCACGAGCACTTGAATGGGAAAACATGACCGGGGCCTTTGAAACGGCAATCGACTGGCGCATGGTTTCCGGCGACACGTGGGATAAATCAACCACCATGCCCAGACGATTCATTTCCAGCACGACTTCACGACCAAAATCCGACAGGCCGTTCACTTGAGGCTCATCGGTTGCGGAGTCGGCCCAGGTGAGCGACTTTGAATGCGTCAGCGTCATGTAGCGGCAGCCTTCGTCGTACAGTCGCTGCAGATTGCTGATTTCGTTTTCAATGCTGTATCCGCCCTCAACGCCCATCATGGACGCGATCTTTCCGGACTTCACGATCCGAACGATGTCGTCGGAAGTCGAAGCGAATTCGAAAGCTTCCGGATACCGTTTGACCATCGCCTTGACGATCGAAATCTGGTGGAACGTTTGAGACAGCGCGTCGCCGGTTTTGTCGGACTCGGCCGGCACATAAACCGACCAGAACTGAGCCTTCACGCCTCCTTTTCGAAGCCGCGCAAGATCCGTATGCAGAGATGGCTGATCGACGGAAATATCCAGAATGTCAAAGGACGAATTACCCTTGTCGCGCATCTCCCAGGGCAGGTCATTATGACCGTCAAAAAGCATCCCGCTGTTGTGGATCTCTACGGCTTCCGGCGTCAGCACAACGAGCGGGCGCGCGGGCGTCTGAGCCCACAATTTATCACTGCCGCCGAGACTCGAAAGTGCCAGCGCCGCACAAGCAACCTGCTGAAGAATCTGTCGGAACCACATGAGCAACTTTCTTTGTGGAAAAGAAATGTGATCGCGCTGGGCGCAGACCACTTCAGAACGTCACGGAAGAAGATCAATGGCGAAATAAATTCGTCGCAAGCCCCATAGTTAGTTTTCAGGCGCGGGTTCTTGTAGCAGAAGTTCAGGCTTAACCATATTGAGCATGTGCCCATGGTCGGCCGTCACGATCAGCAGCGACTCGTTCCAGTTGCTGTTGGCTTCAACCCAGTCGGTGATGACCCTGACGGCCTGGTCGCCCGTGTTCACGGCTCCGATTGAGTTGTCGATGTTGTCGTCGTGGTTCGCCCAATCGACATCGCCCGATTCGACCATCAACCAGAACGGCTTGCTGTCGCTCGCCAGAACCTGAATGGCGGCAGTTGTCATTTCCGCCAGCGTCGGGTTCTCCATAAGATCTTCAGCAGTATACTCTTCGGGCTTCTTGTTCACGCCTGGAACCGGATCGTAGCGGCGGTCGGCCGTGGCAAACGGCAGATGCCCGTTGTAGTGACCAACTCCGAAAAATCCGAGCAATCGGTGATGGCCGGTAATGGCTGACTGAGTGGCTTCCTTCAGCAGTTCCGTACCATTGCGACCTGCAGAGCGGACGGCTGTGACATAGCGACCACCCTGCTGAACGTCGGCAGCGGCGAGGTCCTTGTCGGTGAGATAAATATTCCCCTGGACGTAATTTTCGCCCTGGCTGTCACCGCCTCTTTTAGGATCGCCGTTGTTTCCAAAGCCGCCGCCAATCACTACATCCATCCCTGGTAGAGGCTGCTCAGGGTGCTTGATGGAGGGCAGGCCGAGCATGTCACGCGTCAGATCCTGATAGTCATCCCGCGACACATTATGTGCGTAAGCAGCTGCGGGAGTTGCGTGGCTGATCGGTACAGAAGAAATCGCCCCGACGCGCCAACCTTTTTCCTGCAGCAAATGAGCCAGCGTGGGAACAGGCGCACCGACCGCATCGACATTGATCCCGCCGTTGAAGGTCTTGATGCCAGCCGTCATGCTCGTTGCAGAGGACGACGAATCGGTATAAGCATGTTTCGGGTTTCCGTCGTTGGGCTTTCCAATCAGATAACCGGGATCGGCCGCCATGGCCCATGGAGAATCGCCGCCGCTGGCCGGATCGTATCCACCGCGTATCGTGCCACCCGGATTTTTTACCGTCTGCTTGTTCACTTCAACATCTGTGCCTTCATTGTGAGGGCTTGTGACCATGAATCCATACTGAGCCGTCCCGAACGCATCATAGCTCTGAAAATGCGTTCCCTGGCCACGGCCTTCGGTGTATCCGACTTTCTTCTCGTTCCAGACCGCGGCGGCTTGAGTCGTCTGCCAGTCCATACCATCAAACACCACCAGAAAAATGTATTTTCTGCCGGCCGCTGCGGCAGCCGCCTGAATGTCAAAGACATTGGTCTGATCCATCCAGACGGCTTCAGGATTCACGGTTTTCTCTGGGACATAACCATACAACGCCTGCACCTTTGGCTCGGCCCGGTAGGGGCTGGCGGCACCAGAATAGCCATCCAGATCCACGCCCGCACCGGCGTTCTTTGTTCCGAACGCATAGACCGGAATCAGGCGGTTGGAATGAGATTTCCAGCCGGTATATTTGGCGGGGTCGGTTCCCCAATAACCAAAGGGTGACACGTCGTCCACAATCGCCTGAGCCTGCAAGTGTTTCGGAAGGTCGGCTTTGTCAGTGGCGCTGTTTGCGGGTTGAGAGTTATCGCGTGGGTCTGCTGCTCCTGCGGAAACGAACGTCGAACACAAACAGAGCCAGGGCAGAAACATCAGCGACCGAGACATGAAGTCATACCTTTTATTTCAGATGAAGGACGAAAAACCGGAGAGCCATGGTTTGCCGAATTTCTTAATATCGTGAGAAGGTTTCCCCAGGAAACAAGTCACCCCGCCAAACTTGCCGCCGGTCTGGAAAGAGTGGACCCAGGATCGCACGGCCGGCGAAGAAATACCGAACGTCGACAGACAGGTGCCGCCGCCGTTCACGCCGGGCTGCGTAAGTTGCCGTTTTTCACAGGACAGGCTTGCAGCCTGTCAATGTAAAAACAGGCTTCCAGCCGGTCCCAGGGCTTTATGCTCGGTCGTTTATTGTTGTGCAACGCCTAACGTGCTGAAAGGATCACGCACCGCAGATGGCTTCCAGAACTCCAGTGCCGGTTTCGTGCATGCCATAATTTTCGAGGCATCGCTGGTTCAGCTGGCGTGACTGCTCCGCCAATTGCCGCTTTTCGAGACTCAGCAGCGAGGATTCCAGCGAGCCTGGGGTTGCCGGATCGAACAGTATTCCGGCGCCGAGCGCCGCGATACGTTCAGGAAAAGCGCCGTGAGCTGGTACGAGCGATGGAACGCCGACCAAAGCAGCCTCCAGAACATACAGGCCTTTGGGTTCTCGGTATTCCGTCGGCACGCAGAGCCAGTCGAACGATTGAATCAGCCGGAATTTGTCTTCACGGTCGTTCGGACTGCCGGCCCAAATTAAGCGATCGCCCACGACCTTTCGGATGGATTGCAGACGAGCTTCGAATTCCTTCCGATCCTGTCCGGGAAGAAACCCGCCGAGAACCATTTGCAGATCAGGGCGTTTCGGCAATACGTGCTCCGCGGCGTCTAGAAAACGGAACGCACCTTTTTCATGGCAGATGCGAGCAAAGTAGCCGACGGTAATGTCGGGCGAGTCCTTCTTTGCCGTGCTGCTCAGAACGTTCTGCGGAGGCAGTTCAATCGTCAACGGAATGGAACGAAACTTTGCCGGCGGCAGCGTTAAAAATGTCTGCATGAATTCTGCATAATAGCGACTGTGAGTCAACAGGCGATCAAACGATGACGCGTTCTGACTGACAAGCGATAGTGCTTTGGTCTTCCAGGGTTCAGGAAGTGCATTCAAAAAAATGTCATCGCCCTGCAACAGGCAGCAGAGGCGTCCTGAGAACCGATGGCGCAACTCAGGAACAATCCCGGACAGAAGAGCGTTGCTGAATACGATCACATCCGGCCGCAGATCATCGCACAGATAATTGATCAGTTCGTTGATCTCCTTTTTTTGTGGACCGTGGCTCCCGCGAAGAAGATCGATTGTCAGCGAACCCAGGTCGCCTGCGTTGGTGCTGCTGCTGAGCTTTGAAAGCCACTTGACGATTCCCGGTCGATCGAGCCACCGCTTCATGGAACGCGGCAGTAATCTCCAGCCGGGCAGTTTGGAATCGAGATAGACGTTGATGCCGCCGAGAAAGACACGCGACCCGCTGACGTTCTCTTCGTCGACTCGAACAGGCGTGTATGTCGGAAGCAGCAACGCATCGGCACCTGCCAGCCGCAGTGAGCGCACCAGGGTGTTGTCCTGCATGCACGATCCGCAAAACATTCCGGCACCGCCTGCCGTGATCATCGCAATTTTCATGAGGTGGCTCTTGTTACGGTCGAGCTCAGCATGACGGAGCCCAGTCAGGGACGCCGAATGCGGAGGATTCTCAGATGTCCTTCATGTGATTATTGCCTGAACGCCGCCATGCAGGCCAGAATCCCCATGGACAAATCAGACTTCAAATGACTGACCGAACTGCGGAATCACCGGAGTCAGATCGGAACATTCCTCCACCAGTTGTGCCATCGCAGAAGACGACTTCGCTTCGCCATGCACCAGGAAGATCTGACCAGCCCCGCCCTTTTTCAGGAGTTCACCGAACCACCACTGAAAATCGCTGGCATCCGCGTGAGCCGACAAGCCGTTGACGATCTCCACTTTGGCTCGCAGCGGCAAGGTCTGGCCATGAATTCGCAGTTCCTGGCGGCGTTCCACGATCTTGCGACCCAGCGTGTGTTCCGCCTGAAAACCGATGATCAAAATCGTGTTGTTTTCATTAGACACGGTGTGTTTCAGATGATGGACAACTCGCCCGTTGTCGCACATGCCCCCCGCTGCGATAATCACCAGCGGT
>JBDNHX010000219.1:0-25658 GCA_041688565.1 Planctomycetaceae bacterium | reverse complement strand
GGCATGCTGACGACGGGACTGAAAGGCGAAGTCCTGACCGTCTGGCGGCGAGATGGCAATGTGTACGCGGCGAAAGCCGACGGAACGCCCGAGCAATTGCTGGGAACAGGCCAGCAGCCGTGGGTTACGTCGTCAGCAAGCGGTCCTGTCATTGTGTGGACAACCGGCCGTGATGGGGATCTGTTGCTGCGATCGCCGGGTGAAGATCAACCCAAAACGCTGGCACGCGGTGCTCGAGACGCGGTCATTTGTTCCGGCAGAAACGGAAATGGACCGATCGTATGCTGCTGGGAATCAAAACGGGATGGAAAGTCTGTTGTGATGTCGCAAATCCTGGATGCAAAGTGAGCTCAAAGGACAATTCACGATGAATCAAGAATCCCTGATACCGCTCGTTCGCAGGTGGACTTGGCGCGTCGTGGCAGGCCATCGGGGCCGGGGCCATGGAGTCCAGGTGAACGTCACGATTCTGGTACTCGCGGTTTCCATTGCCTCTGCTCTGGCTCATGAAGGCCATCGTCCTCTGCCGACGCGCGGAATGGAGGTCAATGCCGACACCGGGCGCATGATTCTGACGAAAGTGGCTCGTGAAGTTCTGGATGTGCAGACGACCGAAGCGACGCCTCAGGCAGTGTCAGAATCCGTGATGGCCTATGGCACTTTGGTCTCCCCATGGAATCGCCATGCGATGGTCAGTTCGCCGCTGTCCGGACGGATCGTGGAACTGCTGGTGACTCCGGGGGAATCCGTCAAGGCGGGACAAACACTGGCCGAGCTTGACAGTCCGGAGCTGGAACTCCTGCAGCTGGAACTCCGGGCGGCGAAAACAACGATCGACTTGTCATTGAAGCTGGTCGAATCGACTGAGAAAGCAGGCATCAACGGAGCGATCCCCGAGATCCGATTTGTCGAAGCCAGGAACAAGCTGGAACAGGATCGAGTCAGGCTCGAAATCGCTTCCGCCAAATGGCTGGGGCTGCAACTGTCGCAGGAATCGCTTGATGAATTGCTTCAGCGTTCTGACAATGATCGCATACCGCGATTGACGTTGTCGAGTCCGATCGACGGCGTGGTAACGCATGCTGATCTGTCGGTTGGCAAAGTCGTCGATCCGAAGGAACATTTGTTCGAAGTGCTCGACCTGTCGACAATCTGGCTCAAGATCAGCGTGCTGGAGAAGGATCTGGCGCGCGTCATGACTGGGCAGGCGGTGGATCTTTCGCTCACGGCCTGGCCGGGAGAAAAATTCTCTGCAACCGTCGATGTCCTGGGACAGTTTCTGGATCCGCAAACGCATCTTGGAACGGTCTGGGCCACGCTGTCGAATTCATCGTCCAGTGAGCCAAAACTTCTGCCGGGAATGTCCGGTCAGGTGCAACTTCGTACGGACGATCAAGGCGAGAAGTTGACGTTGCCCCTGTCGGCCGTTATCCGCGACGGAGCCGAACGTTTCGTGCTGGTGGAAGAAGAGCAAACAAAAGTCGCGTCCACGTTTCAAAAGCAGACCGTCGTGCTTGGCACAAGGATGGGCGATCTGATCGAAGTTCGTGGCGGCAACGTGTTTCCCGGTGACCGTGTGGTCACGCGCGGCAGTCATGAACTGGGCGGATTCTTTACAAAGGGCGTTTTGAAGGTCAGCCATGAGACTGCTCGCGATATCAACCTGATACTGGGAACCGTCACTCAGCATTCTCTGGCGGAAACAATCACGGTCGATGGTCTTGTCGATGTGCCACCGACAAGACGTTCGACAGCGGCGGCTCAGCTCGGTGGATCGATCGCTCACATTTTAGTCGACCGAGGTCAGAAAGTGCGTCAGGGAGATGTCCTGGCGGAAATTGTCAGCCAGGAATTTCAGAATCTGCAGCTGGAATTGTTGAAGGCCAGTTTAGACGCCCGCCTGCTGCAGACAATCATGGACAACCTGCGTCTGGCTACCGATGCCATCTCTCAGCGGCGACTTTGGGAAGCCGAGAGCCAGTTGAATCAGTCGAATAACCGCCGCGACAATGCCGTACAGCGGCTAAAAACCGCGGGGCTCACTGAAGATCAGATCGCCGATCTGATGACGCGAAACCAACTCATTCCCACACTCCCGGTGCGCGCCCCGATTGATGGTGTGATTATGGATTTTGACAAAGTCCTGGGCCATGTCGTTCGGCCTGAGGAATCGCTGTTTGAAATTCATGATTTGTCCCAGGTCTGGGTGCAGGGATTTGTTTCCGAACGAGACTTGCCGGAAGTCCGGGTGGGGCAGACCGTTCGAGTGCGCTTCGTGGCCGATTCCAGTGAAGTCGTGACAGGCACCCTTGTCCGCAGCGGTCGCTCAGTGGGTCGTGATGATCGAACCCTGTCGGTGTGGGTCGAGCTGAAGCAAATGCCGCGAGTGCCGATGCAGCACAACATGCTGGCACGATTGACGATTGAGACAGGGACGAGTTCACCGCACCTGGCTGTTCCGCGGACGGCCGTGGCTCATGAGGGCACTCGAGCTTATGTCTTCGTTCGAAAGGACGATGATGTTTTTGAACGACGCTTCGTGCAGCTGGGGCGTTCCGATGACACGGTGATCGAGATCCGTGAAGGGCTGACTGACGGTGAATCGATCGCCGTGAGCGGGGCTCTGCAGTTGCAGACCGGCTATGCGGCGTTGCGATAGCGATGTTCCGGCGAGCGGGGGACGTCAGTCCCCTGATTTGCGATTCCGGTCAACAAACGGAAAACGATAACAAAACAAAGAACCGGAGACTGACGTCTCACGGCTCGCCGAGCTGAGTTAACCATGCTGAATGCGATCATTGCGTTTTCACTGAAGAACCGAGGGCTCGTCCTGATTGCCGCTGCGTTGATCATGGTTTATGGCGGTTACCAGCTTACGCAAATGCCGGTGGATGTCTTTCCGGATTTGAATCGTCCGACCGTCACCATCATGACTGAAGCGGCTGGCCTTGCTCCCGAAGAAGTCGAAGTTCTGGTGACTCGGCCGATCGAATATTTGCTCAATGGTGCGACTGGAGTTCAGCGAGTTCGTTCCGCATCTGGCATCGGACTTTCCATTGTCTGGGTCGAGTTTGACTGGGGCACCGACATCTATCGCGACCGGCAAATTGTTGCCGAAAAAATGCAGATTGCTCGTGAACGCCTTCCCGGCGACGTCAATCCAGTGATGGCCCCGATTTCCTCGATCATGGGTGAAATCATGCTGCTCGGGCTGCGGTCAACAAATCAGCCAAAAGACGCGACCGCTGTCGAGACGCAAAACATGGAACTCCGGACTCTCGGAGAATTCACGGTCCGAAATCGTTTGTTAGCAGTGGAAGGTGTTTCACAAGTGACCGTCATGGGCGGGACACTGAAGCAGTATCAGATCATCACTTCACCCGCTCGCCTTGCGGCTCAGAATATTACTCTGCAGCAGCTGACCGAAGCCGCGCAAAAAGCCAACGTTCTGGCTGGCGGCGGAATCATGGTGCGTTCACCTCGCGAATCACTGATTCGTATCAGCGGCCAGAGCCTGACACTCGAGGACATTGAGAATACACCCATCGTGTGGCGAACACAACGTGCGGTGCTGATTAAGGAAGTGGCCGATGTGCGCTTCGGCGGCCCGGTGAAACGCGGCGATGGCAGCGTACTGGTGAAGGAAGAAGGCGAGCAGAAGAGCACCGGGGATGCGGAGCGAACGGAAAATGGCGAGGCGCTCAGTATCCCGGCCGGTGTCAGCGGTGGGTCTGCCGTTATTCTGGCCATTCAAAAGCAGCCGAACGCAGACACGTTGAAACTTGACGCGCAGATTGAGGACGTGCTGGCGGAACTGCAGCGAGACCTGCCTGACGGAGTCGTCATTGAACAACGCATTTTCAAGCAGGCGGATTTCATCGAAGCGGCTGTGGCCAACGTGGTCGAAGCCGTGCGAGACGGAGCGTTGTGGGTCGTGGTCGTGCTGTTTCTGTTCATGTGGAATTTTCGCACAAGCGTCAGTTCACTGACTGCCATGCCACTCTCCATCCTGCTGACGGTCCTGATTTTTCGCTGGTTTGGAATTTCCATCAACACGATGACGCTGGGCGGGATCGCCGTGGCCATCGGGGACCTGGTCGATGATTCGATTGTGGATATCGAAAACATCTACCGTCGTTTGAAAGAGAATCGTCGAAAAGCGGTGCCGGAGGATGCGTTGAAAGTGATCTACGATGCTTCCTGTGAAGTTCGTAATTCGATTGTCTACGCAACGCTGATCGTCGTGCTGGTTGTCTTTCCTCTGTTCTCCATGGCCGGTCTGGAAGGACGCATGTTCGCGCCGCTGGGCATTGCTTATATGACTTCTTTGCTGGCGTCGCTCGCCGTGTCGCTGACGGTCACGCCGGTGCTTGCGTCGTACCTTCTGCCGAACGCCAGGTTTCTGGATGACAAGGGCGATCCGTTCGTGCTGCGTCGTTTGAAGACAGTGACCAGCGTCCTGTTACGCTGGACTCTGCGTCACTCGAACCTGGTGCTCGGTTCAACCCTTGTGCTGGTCACAATCTCGATGCTGTCCTTGTTCTGGATGGGCGGCGAATTTCTGCCGCCGTTCAATGAGGGCACGTTTACGATTAGTTTCCAGGCAGAACCTGGCACCAGCCTGGACGAAAGTCAGCGTCTTGCCGCACGCGCTGAGATGCTGCTGCTGGAAATTCCTGAAGTGCTGTCCGTCTCACGCCGCACCGGACGCGCAGAGCTCGATGAACATGCCGAGGGCGTGAATTCATCGGAGATTGATGTTCGCGTGCAGGAGCATCAGCGTCCTCGCGATGGCTGGGGTGCGACAGCGCTGCGGCTTATTCCGATCGCTCATCTGTGGGGCTTTGAAACTGTCGGTCGACCGCGCGAACAGGTGCTCGCCGACATCCGCGACAAAGTGACTCTGATTCCCGGCATCAAGGCCAACATCGGGCAGCCGATTTCGCATCGACTGGATCACATCATGTCGGGCGTACGAGCTCAGATTGCCGTCAAAGTCTTCGGCAACGATCTCCGGGAGTTACGGAATGCCAGTCAGGATGTGTATACCGCGATGAGCCAGGTGCGAGGCGTCGTGGATCTGCAAATGGAACCGCAGGTCGAGGTTTCGCAGGTACGCTTGCAGGTCCGTCGCGAAGATGCGGCTCGCCACGGACTAGCGCCAGGTGATGTGGCAACGCTGCTGGAAACTGCGTACAAAGGGCGGGTTGTCTCGCAGGTGCTGGATGATGATCGGTACTTTGGTCTTGTGGTTTGGTACGACGAAGCGTCGAGGAATGATCCGGATGTGATTCAACAGACCATTCTGGAAACGCCGTCCGGGCGGAAGGTGTCGCTGGGGGAGGTCGCCGATGTACTCGACACAACCGGCCCCAACACGCTGAACCGCGAACATGTGCAGCGCAGGATCGTCGTCTTCTGCAATGTTCACGGTCGCGATCTGGCTGGAGTTGTCGATGAAATTCGTCGGCTCTCCGTGCCGATCGAAGATCGCCTGCGAGCACTTCCCGGCAACTACCACATCGAATACGGCGGTCAGTTCGAAGCTCAACAGCAGGCCAACTTTCGGCTGCTGGTTTTGGGAAGTCTGTCGATCGTTGGCGTATTCATGCTGTTGACTCGCTGCCTGGAATCATGGCGAGCGGCCTTGCAGGTGCTGGTCAACATCCCGCTGGCCGCGATGGGGTCGATCATCACGCTGCTGATCGTCAATCAGCCATCGGCGGAGGCACTGCAGGGAGCCGCATGGTGGGACGTGCCGCGTATCTGGATCAGCGCGACAAGTCTGACTGTGGCTCACTGGGTTGGCTTCATCACGTTGATCGGAATCGTGAGTCGCAACGGCATCATGATGATCTCGCACTACATTCATCTGATGCAGCACGAAGGCGAAGTGTTCGGAGAAGCGATGATCATTCGCGGCAGTCTGGAACGACTGGCCCCCGTAATGATGACTGCCGCAACCAGTTTTATCGGGTTACTGCCGCTGCTGTTTGGCGCAGGGCAAACTGGTAAGGAGATTCTCTATCCACTGGCGCTGGTTGTCTTCGGCGGAATGTTGACATCGACACTCCTTGATCAGTTGGTAACTCCCGCATTGTTCTTCAAATTCGGAGGAAAGATCGATGTGCGGCGAGGTCAAGCAGACCCTGCTCCCCGGAAGGAACTCTCTTCATAACTGCCTGAAAAAGTACGCGCCTTCTTCGTCGTTGCAGATCATATGATGGCAGTGCTTTCCGCGTCTGGCCAGTTTGGCGGGCCATGTTTGGCGGGCCATGTCGGGGTCTGTTGGCCGCGATGAGTTGCTCATCAATTGTCCGCCTGTCGGTCAAGCCTGCGCGGACGATGGATCAAACTGGATCGTCCGCATGCTTTGACGAGAAGACTTGAACTACTGCTCGGACGGGCAGATCCGTCCGTGTCGAGCCGACAACTCAGTAGAAAATGGCGATATCCCACCAGCGCGAACCGTGGACATGATTACCATGTGCGCATCAGCCCATTTGCAGAGTTCAGACCTAATGTCGTTGCGTTGATGGAACAACGGAAAATATTCCCTCTGTCTTCAGTCTGCGATTCCTGTTTCAGAGATCCATTTCCGAATCTGCCTCTCGATGCTGTCTCGCACTTCGCGGAATTTCATCAGCTGCTCAAACTCAGTGTCCATCGGAACAGCCGGGTCGTCGAAAGGCCAAAGTTTAAGCTCTCCGCCAAACGGCCAGATCCGAGGGCAGTTCTTCTCGGCAGATTCGCAAACGACGAAAATGTGGCGCACAGCGACTCGACCAAGGAACTCTGATATCGGTTTTGGTCGGTGTCCGACCAGCGAGATGCCAGCTTCTTCCATGACGTAAACAGTCATGGGATGGATCTGGCTCGGTTCCAATCCTGCACTGGCCGCCACAAATCGATCCCCTCCAAGTTTTCGCAACCAGCCTTCGGCCATTTGACTGCGAGCCGAATTGCGGGTGCAGAGAAAAAGCACCACGGGACAATTGTCCGTTGATGAAACAGAATCTGGCGACAAGCTCATAAGTTAACACCTTTGTAGTTGTCAGAAATCTTCCAAAGGTGACGTGTTTGGGCGCTTTCGCTCGATGGCACCAGCTTTTGACAGCGGAACACGCGAGTGTTTCGGGGCTTGGCTCGAAGAGTCCACATTCCGAAATGCTCTGGTAGATTCCGCGACGACGATTTCCTTTCAAAGCTCGTGCCATTGGGTGTTCACTGGTGGAAATCACGGTATCAAGTTCGGACCATCGACATTCCATACAGCATTTCGCGGGCGATCTGGGCACAGCGTTCGTCGTACGTTGCAGATTCCTCTGGGGTGTCGTCGGCGACCTTGGGATCTTCGTAGCGGATCGCAAGCCGCAGGTCGCATCCGATGGCCACCGGGCAGTTCTGATCGGCGTGAGAGCACGTCATAATCGCACAGTAGTCTGACGCTGGATTGGGTGCCTGGTTGAAGACCTTGGAATAGCAGATCAGTGCTGGTTCGCTCTCAGAAAAAGTGACGAAATAATGCGGATTGCTGCTCAATTCCTCCGTCGTACTGCATCGCAGGCCGCATCGCTCCAGGGCATCCACGGTCCGTGGATTGCAGGCCGTCACTTCTGTGCCACCGGAAAATGTACGAACATTTGTGACGCCGTAGAATGCAGCACCAATCTGCGCCCAGATTTGAGTCAGATGACTGCGACGGGAATTGTGTGTGCAGACAAACGTCAGGTTCGCCGCCTGCCCCTTTGCATGAGACCTGCGGATGTAATCAGAGAGCTGCTGCAGTTCCTGTCGTCGCTCAGACGGAATACGATCAAACTCGCTGACCCGGTGTGAGATGTAGGGTTCGATCTCCAGATAAAGCGTCGCATTCGTAGTCTGTGATGACTCAGTCATTTGTGTCGATCCCTATAATTTTTCAGAAAACAAGTACTATGAATCCAATTCCACTTTCAGGACACGGTCTGGACGCTGCAACTCCATCATCTTGCGACAAGTTCTGCCTGCACAACCTCGACAGATTCCACGGAGATCGGTGAAAATCGCGGCCAATACACCGCACTCGCGATTAACGCGACGACCAACAACAACTTCAGGAGAAATGGGAACCATCGACGCAGGAAGGAGGGCTGTATTTTTGCCACAGTGAATTCCTTCTGTTCATGCAGAGATTTGCCGTAAGCTCAGGATGGACTCACGGCGGCTTCTGCGGCAATCGCATGATTGAGTGCCGCGCGTCCGACTGGTGGCTCGATCTGCCACGGAATCAATGCGGTTCGACTTGCCTGTTGAGAGACGACTTCCTGAATATAGCGTGCTTCATTGCGCTGACGTTCGATCAGCAACGGATCTGTCACCTTCAATGGCGACAAACATTGATTGATGACCCACGCATAGGGTTCAATCTCAGCTCGTCGAAGATCGCGTTGCAGCTGAGCAGCTTCATGGACTGGAGTCGCTTCCGGCAGTGTCACAATCAGCACGCGAGTAAACTGCGGATCGCGCAATCTCGGCAACAGGTTCTGCACCGATTCAGACACTTCACTCGTCTGGCGAGTCACCTCGCGATGGTAGGCCAGGGCTGAATCCAGCAGTAGTACCGTATGTCCTGTGGGAGCAGTGTCGAGTACGACGAACCGATTTTTGCCCCCAGCGACCGCTTCCGCGAAGGCTCGGAAGACAGCAATTTCTTCCGTACACGGTGAACGCAGATCTTCCGCGAGCAGAGCTTTACCGGCTTCATCCAGACCAGCGCCGGCGTTGTCCATCACTTCTTTGGAATAGCGAGCCGTCTCAACGACCGGATCGATGCGACTGACCGTCATATTGGGCATGGTCTCACCAGCGACCGCTGCGGCGATGTGAGCAGCCGGGTCAGTCGTCGACAAATGAACCTGAAAGCCTCGGTCGGCGAGCGTCACGGCTACTGCGGCGGCGACAGTGGTCTTTCCCACGCCGCCTTTTCCCATCGCCAAAATCACACCATGCCCAGGTGCGGCCAGGTCATCAATCATCACGCTCAGCGACGGAGGAAGCTGCATACGATCGATCGTTGCATCCATACCGGTCGGTACTGCGGACGATGCGGGCGTCGCCGTTGATGGTTGTCCCAGATTTCGCAGCGCCGCAACGCCCAAAACACCGCCGGCCGTGAGGGGAATGAGCGTGCGAGGAAGATCTCGCAAAACCTCCGACATTTCCGAAACCGCCTGATCACCACGCCGTTCCATCGCGACTGCGAATGGATCGTTTCTGTCGGTGGCTCGAAACACCGCGTTGATCACCAGGTGCTGATTGCGAACTCCCAGTGCTTTCAGTTCGCCGCTGGTACGAGCGGCTTCGCGAAACGCTGTCGCTTCGGCGCGAGTCACCATCACCAGCGTAGTTGTCGCTGGGTCACTCAGTGCGTGGACAGTGTCCTGATACAGCACCTGCTGCGTCTGCAGGCCAGCGAGCGGTCCCAGACAGGACGTGCCAGTGGTATTGGATTCCATAAAGCCGGACCATGCAGACGGCAATGTCAGCAGTCTCAGTGTATGGCCGGTCGGAGCCGTATCAAAGATGACGTGGTCAAACTGCGATGTGGCCGTGGCATCTCCCAGCAGTCGAGAGAACTCGTCGAAGGCCGCAATCTCCAGCGTACACGAACCGGAGAACTGTTCCTCCATACTGGCCACAGCGGCCGCAGGCAGAAGTGTTCGGTACGGGCCCACCATACGTTCCCGATATTCTGCGGCCGACTTCTCCGGGTCCAGATTCATCGCGGACAGATTGGGAATGGACGGCACCGGAGTTGGATGATGCTGCAGCGGCGTCCCGAGTACTTCATCCAGATTCGACGCAGGGTCAGTGGACACGAGTAAGACGCGTTTCCCGGCATCGGCAAGTCTGACCGCCGTCGCGCAGGCGACCGACGTCTTGCCGACTCCGCCTTTTCCGGTGAAGAAGAGATTGCGAGTTGGAGATTTCAAAAATTTCATGACTTATGTTCCTTGTGGGGCGAGCGGCAGGGCGTGAGTCCTCCGAGATTCTTGCGATGAATCATTTATTTCTTCGCTGCTTGGCAGCAACCCAAATTGCGTGGGATGTTCCGCAGCCTGCGGGCAAAGTGGCAAATCAGCCTCGGAGGGCTGACGCCCTGCCGCTCGTCCGGCGGAATTTCTTCAGCAACAGCCCGTCGAACCACTGCAGCAACCCTGATCGGCGATCGGCAGTGATACAGATTTTGCAGCCACGCCACCGGTCCACATGTCGAGCATTTCACGCGACGGATAAATGCCGCGACTCACCACCTGCCCGTCCACCATGACAACAGGCAGAACGTCCGTCCCTTTTGTGGACAGAAGCGAGTGAATCTCGGTGTTCTGAATAAAAGCCTGTGGTTGCTGTGACAGGTTGTACCGTTCCACGGTGTGCCCCGCATGCTTCAACGCATCAAGATCCGCAGCAAACCGCGGCAGCACCGGATCAACGCTCGGGCCGCAGATTCCTGTCGAACAACACATTGGTTTGTCATAAACCTGAATCGTCTTCATGGTCGAGCTCATGCTGATCTCCAGTACCTCAAATCAAATTCATCGTAAATCGCCGAACAACAATATTGAAAAGCAAGAAAACGCCTACAGTGATGCCACCATCGATTTTAACACCGCGAGCTTTTCCGGGTTGATGCAATAACAGACCCTGGGGCCATCGACTTCGCCCTGCACGAGTCCCGACTCTTTCAGGATCTTCAGATGCTGTGAGACGGTTGATTGAGCCAGTGGCATCTCATCCACAATTTCACCGCAGACGCAGGCGTTGCGACTAATCAACAGTCGCACAATGCGCACTCGCGCTGGGTGAGCGATCGCCCAGGCCAAAGCCGCGATTTGCTCCGCCGTTTGATCGGCCGGCAAAGTACACGGCCTTGCGTCGTCGCAATACGACTTCTTTTTGACAACCTGTTTGGGCACGTTTTTAACTCCGTTATCTATTATCGTCGATGAACGATAACACTTATCAGCCATTTCGTCAAGAATTAATTGCCGCGAAGTAAGCCGTCTCGTTTTCGACCTTCCTTCCTTCCTTCCTTCCGCCGCCTGCCTCGCCTTTCAATTGGCGTATATCGTGGGATGAACGTGACACCCGTCCCGCTTGCATCCGCAAGCCGATCTGACGTATCGCAATCCGCTCCGGTGAGACCACCTGCAACCGCGATATTCACCGTCAACCGCCACAGTTTCCTGTATCGTCCGCGCCTACATCGGTCTTATCACCCAACGCAGCGAAGCGTCTGTTCCCAGCGCGCGTCGGTGGCGAACACCGAAGCGGAAAGCAAACCAGATTAGACGCTTCGTACTGGGCGACCGGCGCGGATGTGTGACTGGCGACGCCGGGTCGGTTGATGCCATTGTTATATTCAATGGCTGTATGCACAGGCACTCGTGTAGACGTCAAAATAAAATGTACCGCCCGGCGGTTGAAAAGTGCTCCGCTTTGCCTGGTTGAGACTCTTGCTGGAGCAATGATGGAGGCTCACAGCGAACGGGGCAGACTGAATTGTCACTTCGACTTTACTGAAAGCCGGCTTGAGTTCGTCGTCTGTTTCGTCGTCGCGCGTCTGCAATTCAGTAGCTCTCGCTGCAGGCTTCAAGGATGTGGCAGCGCAGTGTCAGACAGTCCAATGTCGCTCCTGTCAGTGACCGCTATCCCGATAATTAGAAGCCGTTTTCGGGCTCTTTCTCCAGGACCACTCCCTGAATTCAGAGCGAATTGAAACGAGATTCGTCTTTAAGTGACTGGTGATGAAGCCAGAGTGTGCCTAATCTGGTGTTCGCCCGATTGAATAGTCCACGCTGCGATGGAACGTGTATGTTCAAGTATCAGCATCTCATAGCCCGTTTAACCGCAAGAATGCTGCGGAGGTTGCGTACCATAGATTCATCCAAATTGGCGTGGACTGTCGTGGCCTGGGCTTTCGTCATCCCGGTCGCGACATTCGCTGCTGATGAAAAGGAACCTTCGGATTTTGAAGCGTCCGTGCTGCCGTTGTTGCAGGAAAAATGTGTGAAGTGTCATGGGGCGACGAATCCCAAGGGCGAGTTGGATCTGGCTTCGATCTCGGGACTTCGACGCGGCGGTGAATCTGGAAGCGTCATCAAGTCTGGCGACGCTCAAGAGAGTACGTTATTTAAAAAGCTGACTTCCGGTGAAATGCCTCCGGATGAAGCGGACGCATTGACGGCAGAGCAGATTGATGTCGTCCGACAGTGGATCGACTCAGGAGCGAAATCCGCTCACGACTCAGGCGATCCGTCGAAGTCTGACGACATAGTTACTCAGCACGATGTCACCCCGATTTTTCTTCGCAGGTGCATCGTGTGCCATGGCTCTCATCGTCAGGAGGGTGGACTGGATCTGCGGAGCCGCGAAACGATGCTTCGCGGCGGGAAATCCGGATCGGCTCTCGTGCTGATGGATGCCGAGCACAGTCGTTTGCTGCAAAGGATTCGAGCAGGTGAGATGCCGCCTGCCGACAGACTCGTCGAAGCGAGTGTCAAACCGGTTGCGCCTACCGAACTGGATACGCTCAAACGCTGGATTTCCGCTGGTGCGCCTGTCGTGGATTCGGCCGAGGACGCGAGCGACGATGCTGTCCTCGGTCTTGAATCATCTGTTCCTCACAAGATCACCTACGAAGATACAATAGATGAACGCAGCGATTTCTGGTCATTCAAGACGCCGCAGGTGGTCGCAATTCCGAACTTTCGCAACAAGGAGCGAGTCCGTAATCCGATCGACGCATTCGTGCTGAAGAGGCTCGAAGAACAGCAACTCTCGTTTGCGCACGAAGCTGACAAGGAGACCTTGCTGCGTCGCGTCACCTTCGATCTCACGGGTCTGCCGCCCACGCCGGACGAGATCAAAGCGTTTCTCGCTGACGAGTCGACGGAATCCTATTCAACAGTTGTCGATCGACTGCTTCAGTCACCGCACTATGGCGAACGAATGGCCCGTAGTTGGCTGGATCTGGCTGGCTACGCGGATTCGGAAGGCAAACGCGAACAGGATCTGCCTCGACGGCACGCCTGGAGGTACCGTGACTTCGTGATTCGATCGATGAATGCAGACAAGCCCTATGACCGCTTCCTTCTTGAGCAACTGGCGGGCGATGAACTTGCAGACTACGAACATGCCAGTGTCATCACGGACGCACTCTATGACAACCTGGTAGCCACCGGGTTTCTGCGAATGGCTCCGGATCCGACATGGGCCAACATCACCAACTACATCAACGATCGCATCGACGTGATGGCTGACGAGATGGATATTTTTGGATCGGGAGTCATGGGACTCACCTTCAAGTGTGCACGCTGCCACAGTCACAAGTTCGATCCAATCTCTCAGCGTGATTACTATCAACTTGTTGACATTTTCAAAGGCGCAATGGATGAGTATGATTGGCTGAAGCCAGATATCAAACCAGGCATCGGCCCCGTCAGCTCGGACACGGTGCCTCCTCGGTTGTTGCCATTCGTAACGACCGCGGAACAGAGCGCCTGGGAGGAAAACGACGCGAGAATTACAGAAGCCATCAAGAGTATTCCCGCTGATCAGGATCCGGCATCGGCGGAACAGACGCGACAAAAACTCGCCGCAGAACGCAGTCCGCAACCGATGATTCATGCGTTATGGGATCGCGGCCGGCCATCGCCGACGTATCTCTACAGGCGAGGCGATCCGATGAACTCCGGGCCGCTTGTTCACGCGGATGTGCCAGCGTTTTTGAAAGGTCAGATGGAAGCTTTCGAAGTAAAACCGCCATGGCCCGATGCGAAATCTACCGGGCGACGACTTGCATTTGCGAAGTGGTTGATTCAGCCCAGTCATCCACTGACTGCGCGAGTCGCCATCAATCGCATCTGGAAGCAACACTTCGGCAAAGGGATAGTTGCGTCGCTCGGTAACTTTGGCCATACAGGCGATCGACCGACGCATCCGGAACTGCTCGACTGGCTGGCACTTGAATTTATCAACAGTGGCTGGAGCATGAAGGCCATGCATCGCCTGATGGTGATGAGTGCCACATATCGACAACTATCCGTCGCGACGCCTGAGCAACTGCAGCGCGACCCGGACAATGTAATGTATTCTCGAATGCCGATGACCCGACTGGACGCAGAAGCGATCTACGACGCAATGCTCAGCGTTTCCGGACAACTCGATCCAACTCTATTCGGACCGCCAGATGAAATCGACGTTCGCGTTGACGGACTGGTTACGCCCCGGCGAACGCCCAGTGGATGGCGTCGACTGATCTACGTGAGCCAGCAGCGCAAGAATATCGTGACTCATCGCGAGAATTTCGATTTTCCTCAGATGAATCCCAACTGCCTGGATCGCCGCGATTCACTGGTCGCTCCTCAGGCTCTGCATTTGATGAACAACGGCATGGTTCGCCAACTTGCCGAGGCGATGGCCAGGCGAGTGATCAAGGAAGCCGGAGATGACTGTGAAAGGCAGGTTGAACTTGTAAGTCTTTACGTAGCCGGCAAGCCACTATCGTCACTCGAAAAACAGATCAGCCTCGAAGGGATGCAGGCGTTCCTGGCGGCATGGGCAACACACGAATCAAAGTCACAGAGCACAAGTCCGGAGGACATCGCGGCCGTGAGAATCAAAGCGTTGACCGAATACTGTCATGCTGTGTTGAACTCGGCGGCGTTTTTATTTATTGATTAGCAATAGTCGCCTTTCGCTCCGCGAAAATAGCGAATCGCATCGTACGGGATGTGGTGTTCGCGCTACTTTCGCGAAGCGAACGGCGACTATAAGACGACAATAAAGGGAATTCAAAGACACATTATGCTTGCAGCACCTTACGATCGTCGATCTTTTTTCGGCAGTGTTGCCACTGGTCTCGGCGGGACAGCGCTGTTGTCGTTGTGCGATCCCACTGCAACACAGTCGCGTGCTTTCGGTGCCGAACTGGATGTCGCTTCATTTACCAATCTTCGAGCCCGTGCATCGCATTTTCAGCCTAAGGCAAAGTCCGTCATTCAGCTTTTTATGAATGGAGGCCCCAGCCAGATGGATTTGTTCGATCCGAAACCGATGCTTGAGAAGCATCATGGAGAAGCGTATTTCGGAAAGATCGCTGGTGAAGTTGAGAACCCTCAGTCCGCCGGTGCCTTGATGCGAAGTCCATTCCGATTCGCCCAGCGCGGGAACTCTGGTCTGTGGATCTCGGACATCATGCCCCATCTGGCGAAGCAGGCCGACAGTGTCGCCATGATTCGTTCGATGTCTACGACGAATTTGACTCACGAACCTGCTGTCTACTTCGTTCAATCCGGCAAGACAGGTCCGGGACGTCCTACTCTTGGCTCATGGGTTGTGTATGGTCTAGGAAGTGAATCACAGAATTTGCCTGCATATGTTGTGTTGGATGATCCGCTGGGACTGCCGGTGAATGGCACAGAAAACTGGCAATCCGGATTTCTGTCACCGATGTTTCAAGGGACGAGGTTACGGTCGACCGGTGCTCCTGTATTGAATCTGCAGGCTGATTTCGAGCGTCCGCAAAAAATTGGGGATCTTCAACGTGAACTGATTGCGAAGCTCGATCAAGCCCACCTGCAGCGACATTCGAACCAGCCGATTCTGGCCGCGCGGACCGCCAGCTATGAACTCGCCGCACGCATGCAGTTGGCGGCCAGCGATGCGACAGACATTTCGAAGGAGACCAAAGAGACTCAGGAACTGTACGGCATTGGCAAAGAACCGACCGATTCGTATGGCCGTCGCTGCCTGATTGCTCGGCGGATGGTGGAACGAGGCGTGCGCTTCGTTCAGCTCTATATCAATCAGCACATCTGGGACAATCACACAGAACTCGCAAGCGGCTTGAAGAATTGCTGCGACCGTACTGACCAGCCATTCGCGGCATTGCTCCAGGATCTGAAACGGACCGGACTTTTCGAAAGCACCCTCGTCGTATGGGGTGGCGAATTCGGACGTCTGCCGATTGCGCAACTGCCCGCTGACAAAGACGAACGTCACGCAGGACGAGATCACAACAAGAATGCGTTCACATGCCTCTTCGCCGGTGCCGGTATCAAAGGCGGTGCCGTCCATGGTGCAACAGACGAATTAGGATTTTCAGCAACAGAAGACAAGGTGAGCGTCCATGATTGGCACGCCACAATTCTGCATGTTCTGGGAATCGATCACGAGCGTCTGTTCGTCATGGAAAGCGGTCTGCGTGAGAAACTCACTGGAGTTGAAAAAGCGACCGTGGTTCACGGTGTTTTGGAATAGTCAGGAGAACTTCGTAAATCTCTCGAAACAATGCACCGGTTTTCAAACTGTATGATGGACTTCCTGTCCGTCGTTTTTCGGACGGACTGGAAGTCCATCCTACTGTGAATTACTGAAAATATTTCAGGAAGTGCGCTGTGGCCACGTCGTAAAGGAAATCGCATAAGATGGTACCACAGACTTACCCTCTCATTGGCTACCGAGCCGTTGCCAACTTCGCCGTACCTCCACATGGCTGGAAGTGGACGGAAGTCTCGGCGATCGCGGTCGATTCGAAAGATCGCCTGTTCGTCTTCAGTCGCAGCGAACATCCAGTGATGATCTTTGATCGCGATGGAACATTTATTTCTTCGTGGGGAGAAGGAGTTTTCGCAAGGCCGCATGGAATCATGATTGGCCCCGACGATACGGTTTACTGCACGGACGATCTCGATCACACGGTCCGTCGATTCACTCCGGACGGTCGCTTGCTTTCGACGCTGGGAACAAGCGGAAAGCCATCGGACACCGGGGCAACCAGTGTTGATTATCGAAGCATCCTCCGTACCGGTCCGCCATTTCACTTTCCAACGAACTCCGCTTTGTCACCGAGCGGTGACCTTTATGTTTCGGATGGTTACGGAAACGCTCGTATCCACAGGTTTAATGCCAATGGCACACTGATCTCTTCGTGGGGTGAACCGGGAAACGGTCCGGGGCAGTTTCATGTTCCGCATGGGATTGCCGTCGATTCGCAGGGAGTTGTCTGGGTCGCTGATCGGGAGAACAGTCGCTTGCAGCGCTTCACGGCGGATGGGCGATTCATTGACCAGATAACGGAGATCGCTCGTCCATGTCAGATCGCTTTTGATTGTGATGACAACCTCTATGTTGCTGAACTGGGATATCGGTCGGGAATGTGGCCAGGTGTTGAACGACCTGCTCCCGATGCCACCGGAGGTCGCATTAGCGTCTTCGATCGACATAGCGCATTGATCAATCGCTGGGGCGGTGGAGCAAACCCGACGGCTCCAGGCGATTTTTTTGCGCCCCACGACATCGCCATCGATTCCACTGGTGACGTCTACCTGGCGGAAGTTGTCTGGTCCGCCGGAGCGAATCGCGGACACGTTTCTCCCGATTGTCACACACTGCAGAAGTTTAAGAGACTTCGATGAGATGAGTCGTCCCGAAATCTTCACCAGTCCCTGAAGACCTCGCCGATTGAGCTTGCCATTGGCGTTGAAGTGGTCCTGCTTGCAACCGATGCCCTTGGTACAGTTGTTTTGACCACGACTCTGGCAACCTTTCGCCCACAAGCCCGACAACGTGATCAAGTATGAATCGAACCGACACTAGCCTGGCATCGCGGAGTCATTTATAGTCGCCTTTCGCTCCGCGAAAGTAGCGCCCCTTATCGCTACTTTCGTGGAGCGAAAGGCGACACTTGTACAACAACATTTATGAAAGGCCGCAACAATGCGAGCTTTGAGATTTTACGGTTTCGGCGACATGCGTGTGGAGGATATTGAACCACCGCAAATCAAGCCGAGGCATGTGCTCGTTGAACCATTGTGTGTTCAGCCAAGTGTCACTGAAGCCCAGCTGGCGTTCGGAATCCGGACGCTGGCCTATGATCGCGTCGGAAAGCGACTCGCCGAATCCGCCCCGCTGCAGCTTTTCGGGCACGAGTTCTGTGCCAGAATCATCGAAGTGGGCGAAGGAGTTGATCGGTTTCATGTCGGCGACCGCGTCGCAGCTCGCGCGAAACTTCCCTGTGAAAACTGCACGCTGTGTTTATCGGGTCGGAGTACGCTCTGTCGAACAGGTCCTGTGATTGGATTTGATCTGCCTGGCTGCTTCAGCGAAGTTGCCATCTTGCCGGAAATTTCTCTCGTGAAAGTGGACGACAGAATCTCCGACAGTGAGGCTGCCTGTCTGCAATCTCTAAGCGACAGTGTAGCGGCCGTTGAAACCGCTCAGATCCAAATTGGAGACTCGGTGGCCATATTCGGACAGGGCAGCATGGGACTTGAGTGTCTGCAGATCGCTCGGATCAGCGGAGCAGGGCAGATTATCACCGTCGATGTCCGAAAAGAATCCTGTGATATGTCCCGCCTGCTCGGGGCAGATCATTCGCTCAATGCAAAAGAATGCGATGTCGTCGAAGCGATCAAAGACCTGACCAAAGGCGTTGGAGTCGACGTCGTGTTTGAATGCGCTGGAGGCAGTCCTAAACAGGGAATGGCAGGAATCGCAACCGTTCGACAGGCGATGGATTCCGTCCGATCCGGAGGAAAAATCATTGGCGTCTCATGGTTCGGTCAGCCGTTTGAAGTAGACATCGACCTTCTGCGTGAGCGAAGTTTGCGATACCTGTTTCCGGACATTAGCACTCAGGCACATCTTCAGCACACGGTGCATCTGGCGGCGTCCGGTCGAGTTCGCCTGAAGGAGACAATTACGCATCAGCTCGATGGACTGGATTCCGTCGCCCAGGCCTTTGAAATCACAGCGAACAAATCCAGGTACCAGGCGATCAATCCGGCGCAGGTTTTCATCCGCCGATCCTGATTTTCTACTGACACCTTGTGCGGATTCTCAGTGTTTTTTCATGGGTGCAATTGTTGGCATGGTTCAAGCTTGCCGAATAACAGGTTTAGGCGTGGCGATGGTCATCAGTGCACTCAATTGTCGGACTTGTCCAGAGTTTCCATGAGTCCGATGACGACCCACGCAGTGCCCCAGTAGCGGTAGATTTCGTCGCGTGCGGACTGATGTTCTGGTTCGGTTGATTTTGTGGTGTTCTTCGACGACGTCAGCCGGGAACCATCAGACTGCTGCGATGCGAGCAAGGACCTTCGAGCGTCTTGCAATACCGTCGAGTCATCGGTGGCCTGGACTTTCGCCAACACGTAGATCGCCATGCCATTCGTAAATGAATCGCTGGGAACGTCCTTCTCCCAACCCCATCCGCCATCGTCATTGCGAGCGTCGAGTAGTTCCTGATGTGCCCTCGAGACTTCATCGGCTGAACCCACTTGGCGTTCAAACTTCGCCTTCAATAAGAAGAGCCACAAGACGTAGATCCTTGCCGCTCTACGTGCACTCGAATGGGCTCGAACCCATTCGAATGCCACGCATTCAGAAGGTTTTGATTTCACTCGTTTCCGTTCCATTTTCCTGCCGGACGCGGCGTTTCAGATTGCGAAACTTGAAGACATCTAAAACGAACACTGGTAAGCTGATCCCCGAACGCGTCGCACAAATCAGCCGATCTTGAATCCGCATTTCGATGAACGCCGACATCGACTTTTATTTGGAGTAGCACATTGGACAGAAACTGGAGCAATCTGGGATCCGTTGAAGTGATGAATGACAAGGTCAACGGGACACTGGTGTTTCGAGGCACTCGGGTTCCGGTCGCTTTGCTCTTTGAGAATTTTCGTGATGGTGCTACTGTCGATCAATTCCTCGAATGGTTCCCCGGAGTCAGCCGGACTGATGTGGAATCGGTCCTGAACTATGAAGTCTCGCTGCTGACGAATTCAATGGATTCAGCGGCACGGTGAACTGTCAATGAACAAAACCATCCTTCAGTTTCGGCTCGCCGCCTACGGTTCGAGATAACACAAAAACACACGATAATTCAGGCGATGGGCACTGCCGCCGGAGGCAATTTGTGGACTGTGGTTGTAGCTGCGTGCGCTCAGAGATAAACTCGAACGGCCTGTTCGCCTCGCAGCCACTCTCCGCCCCGCAGATGTTGACTATCGCCTGAACAGGCCCATGGCGTCTGTCTCCATTGTTCTCCTTCGAGATCCCCCGGATGCCGCTCAGGAATCTTTTTCAGCATCAGTTTTATCCGACCCAGCCGGCCATCGTTCCCACCGTTCGAACTCTGGAATGTTTCGAAGCCGCGGAACGATCATTTCATTCGCTGCACACAAAGCATCGTATCGGGCGAGTCCTGCTGGTGCATGGAACATTCATGGGCGACGATCCGCTTGGGCTTTCGGAAACCCTGAAATCGCTCGGCCACGGACTGCCTGTCATCGGGCCGCAACTGGAGCGGCTGGCCGCCATGTTGCTGGAGAACACTCGGCCGGTTGCGACATCCCTGGTTGACGATATCGGAAACTACACGGAAGACTTTCGCGAATTGTTCCAGAAACTCGTTGGAGATGATCCGCAGGTTGATTTTTTGGAACCGACCTGGTCCAGTCAAAATCATCATCTGGCACGAGCTGACTTGGCGGTTCGCCTCATTCATCAACTTCTGGTGCGGCCATGTCCGAGTGATCAGCGCGTGCTTCTGTGGGGACATTCTCACGCGGGAAACGCTTTCGCATTACTGACCAACCTGCTGGCCAACGATCAAACCGCCGTGGCGGCATTCTTCGCGGCCGCCGGTCAGCAGCCGGGAGAACACTGGGCGGCGGTCCGAAAGTCGCTCGCTTCTTCAACAACGCCTCACCCGCTGGCCCGTCGAGTTTCCATCGTCACGTTTTCAACACCGGTCCGCTATGGCTGGGACACATCCGGCTGCTGTCAGATCGTGCATGTCACATTTCATCGCCCTCACGATCCGGAACATCCGTTTCTGACAATGCCGCTTTATCCGCCGCATGCCGTCAGCGACATTCTCTCGGCCAAATGGGGCGACTGGGTGCAGGCGTTTGCGATCGCAGGAACCGATGTGTCGTCTGCGGTTTCGCTGACTGCCAACGAAATGCTGACGAAGCTTCTGGAAGCAAACCTGCCGGAACCGCAGCATGACGTCGACACGCGATTCATTCCGTCGAAGCTGCTGAGCGATACCTGCGCCCGCTGGAAACTGGGAACTCGTTGCCATTCCGACGGAGCCAATTACCTGGTCGACTATAAACCGAGCGGCACGATGACGCCGATCGGACAGGCGCTGGAATCGACGATGATGGGACATGGAGTTGCGACAACGCTGAAGTGGTTGCCCGCGCATTTAAGCCTCGTGCTGGAGGCTCTTTCAACACAATCGGCCGGATGAGAACTCCGACAGGACGCGTATTAAACTCACACGACCGGAGCCGCTCGGCCGGATAGTTTCGCCGTTTTATTAATCGTCATCGATTTCCAAATGGACTTCGATGGCCGGTGAACATGCCGGTGGATGTGACCCGTCGCCGGGGCTTATGCATCGTACGGAAAATAAGTGTTGCCTTTCGCTCCGCGAAAGTACCGTACTTTCGCGGAGCGCAAGGCGACACTAAAAAGCCGCACGATGCTAGGCACCACTCACATCAGTTCGGACGGTTATTTCCAGAGCGATCCTCATGCAGGTTCGTTCTGCGCGGCTTTGTTCTTTTTCATGCGACGGCGGATCCAGCCCGCTCCACCGACTCCGCCCGCGATGCCCAGCAGAATAATGCTGCCCGGCTCCGGAACGACAGGTGAATCGTTTCCGTTAACGCCCGGAATGATCCCGCCTCCGCAGTGCAACGGATCGCTGCTGCTCGGCACATCGGGCGTGCTGTCCGGAATTTCCGGATCTGGCAGCGGAATGTCGACAATACCGTCGGTTGGTCCGTCGGTTGGTCCACCGTCAGTGGCTACGTAGCTTTGCACACCGGTTGAAGGGTTGTCGGTGCCGCCTCCGAGCCCGCCGCCGCCTCCGGAGCCGGCTGCCTGAGCATTCCAGGTCGAAGACCCGCCTCCGGTACTTCCTCCGCCATTGCCGCCTCCGCCAATCCCACCGCCCGAGCCGCCTCCGCCGTTCATTCCGCCAGTGCCACCGCCGCCGCCAATGGCCGCGCCTGATCCGCCGACGGAGCCGTTGCGGGATGGCAAAACACTCCACGGTTTGCCTGAGCTGTCCGTTCCAACTCGCGACGCGTTTCCGGAAGTCGCTCTGTTGCCGATTGCCGAACTACCGTTCTTCGCGGGCTGCTCGTTCCTTGGTGAGGGATCAGTCGCTGACGATGAGCCTGTCTTTGTTGAGCTTTCTGATTCCGTCGAAAGCGACGACGGACCGATTGTCTTAGACGATTCAACAGCCGCTCGACCACTGACGTCGCTGCGAGCTGTTTTGAAATCCGCAGATGAATCTGATTGCGCAACTTGTGCCTTCGAACCGTCAAAAGAATTTGTGGCTCGATCCCAGCGAGGCTGAGCGGCGGTTGGCACCATCTGTCCCGTGAACGGATCTCGGATCATGCTGGCTTTTTTATCGACAGCGGCAATTCCTGTTTTGCTCAGCACAGGAGCTCCCGCGCTGGAACGCCGCGCTGAATCCTGACCGGCTATTGTGCCCGCTGCAGACTCGCGACTGTCAGCCGGTGCTGTTGAGTTTGGGGCATTCAGTGATGGTGCCGGCAATGTCGCTGGCCTTTTCGTACTGTTGTCCGAAGCGACTGCAGGGCCACTCCACTGCGTCGGCCAGCCTGCCGGCAATCGGGAGGAAGATCGAGTCGCGCCGTACGCATTCGGGGATTCAACCAATCCCGCACGTCCGCCACTTCGATAATCGTGGCCAAAGCCTTCACTAAATCCCTGCTCGAACAAGTCGCCGCCATAAAGGTCGCTGCCGGGAATCGAACTGGCGGTATACGCTGAATTTGGCGCGCTGAGCAGGCCCGGGGTCTGGCAATTATATGACTGGCCGTGCGCGAAGCTCGATGGAAACAGAACCGCAGCGCCTGCTGTAAAGATTTCCAGTGTCAGTTCCTTCCGCTTCATGTCCAACCTCAGTTTAGATGATCTTATTGTCTTACCGCTAAGGGCTGCGAAAAGTTTTTGCGGTGCTTCACGTCGTGGACATTTGGCGGTGCTGTTCACCTGCCATACCCGCACGACGGTCGCATGCTTGCCGTCCATATAAGACGTTAATGGCCTCGGACATTTCCGGAACCTGCAGCGATCGCCGTGTTCTGATGCTTTTTTTCGCAACCAACCCTTACTCTTCGAAACGATAGGTTGTCCTGCCGTCGGTGTTCTCTCTCGCACCACGTTTTCGGGAGCATGATCGTGTCTGAATGTAATCCTTAACGATTACGACGATTCACAAGGTCCTCGCGGCACCGTTCCTGGGCCGCATATTCGGCAAACGACCGAAACTCTGCACAAGGATGTCGGTCTGCCTAAGTTTGCCAGAAGGATTACCTGCGCCAGTCGCTTCCTGTTGTAGCTTTTCTGAAACCCGACGAGCGGCGCATGATGCCCGTTCCCGTTGCCAGTCTGTTGCCATCTCTTCAGCCCGGATTCTTTCATGTCCACTCATCCTCCAATGAGCCAATGGCGGTGCCGTGACTGGCCGGCGCGTGCGCTGGCATCTGCGGTGCTGCTGGCAGTGATGGGTTGTGTTTTTCGAGATCTGCTGATCAGCTGCGTCAGCCGCTGGTCAACGGAGCCGCAGTACACTCACGGGTTTATTATTCCGATCATGGCCGTTGCCCTTGGCTGGATGCGTCGAGAAAAAATTCTGGCCGGTGAGGCTCGCAGTCATACCAGCGGACTTCTGTTGCTTCTGATTGGCATGGCCTTTCACCTTCTCGCAACCTACTTTTATGTGGAATCGCTGGACGCTGCCGGATTTTTATTTTCGGTGACGGGTCTGGTACTCCTGATCTGGGGCAAGCGTCTTTTTCGCGGCGTCTGGCCAGCGGTTCTGTTTACGGGTTTCATGCTGCCACTTCCGTTTCAGCTGGAACGCATGTTGTCGGATCCTCTGCAGGTTCTGGGCGCGTCGGAGTCCGCATGGTTCATTCAGGCGTTCGGCATTCCTGCAATCGCGCAGGGCAACACGATTCTGATGGGTGACACGCGGCTTGGGGTCGCCGAGGCCTGCAGCGGACTCCGAATGCTGATTGTCTTTTTCGCCATTTCGGCGGCGACGGTCATCATCAGCGAGCGAACTCGCTGGGAGAAAGTGCTGATCCTGTTCAGCGCGATTCCTATTGCTCTGATCAGCAACATTGTTCGCATCGTGGCAACGGCCTTGGCTTATCAATATGCCAGCCGCGAAACAGCAGACCTGATTTTTCACGACCTCAGTGGTTGGCTCATGATGCCTTTCGCCATGTTGCTGCTGTTTCTTGAGCTGAAGCTTATCGACCTGTTGTTTGTGGAAGTCCAGGAGGCTCATCCGGCAATTTCTTATCACAGACTGCCGGGCGGAATCACGGTTAACAAATCCTGAGGAGCTGATAATGGGCAATGCCCCACAAAATTTGAGCCGACGTGATTTCGTTCTCTGTGCCGCAGGTTTTGCGACCCTTGGCGCGACGGCAGGCGCAGACCTTCTTTTGAATCAGGGCCTGTCCAATCCCGAAGAAGTAGCTGCGGGCGTGGCAAAGCTGAATGCTCTGCCGACAACCATTGGAGCGTGGACCTCAGCCCCCGGCTCCATTGATGAACGTGAGCTGCGACTGGGCGAGATCGCTGGATACTTTCGCCGCGAATTTCGCCATGCAGAAACGGGCCGCGCTGTTGTCGTCACAATCCTGTGCGGTGCTTCGGGGCCGTTGAGCGTCCATCCGCCGACAGCCTGCTTCGAAGGCGTGGGGTACTCTTTGGTGGCCGGTCCGACCGTGACTGGTATCACCGATGAAACCAACGCGACAGTCAGTCTGAACAAGGCTTCGTTTCGCCTGCGCGACATTGCGGCTGCAGAAGTTGTGCGTGTCTTCTGGGGCTGGAGTGAGGACGGGGAATGGGACGCTCCGGGAAACCCGCGTGTTTCCTATCGAGGCCGATCGGTGCTGTTCAAACTTTACACCGTCGATCGTGCTTACGAAACCGCCGACGATCTGGCTCAGTCTGAGGCATTTCTGAAGGATGCTCTGCCGATTTTTCGCAGAATTCTCCAGTCACCGCCGGGGACAACTTCCGGCCCAGCATTTGATCCTGCTGTCAAGAACTGAATTTCTGAAATCACTTGTTTGGCCCACTTCAGTAACAGACTTTCCCCATGAGCACTCTCAAATCGAAAAGCGGCCCGCGGCGTCGAGTGATTAACCTGCGCGCGGCTCTGATATTGGCTGTGATCGTGGGTGGCACTGTCTTTGGTGGCCGAAAACTTCACGATCAGCAAATGGCGCGGACTCTGCAGTTTCTCCGGGAGACGGCCTTCAAGTCCGTCGACGCAGAAGATTATCGTGGCGCCCAGTTACAGTTCAGTCAGTATCTGGCACTGAAGGACAATGACCTTGAGGCCCGCGAAAAACTATCATGGCTTCTGACCGAAAAGATTAAGACAACTCAGGCTCTCGATCAGGCCTTTCGAATCAATGAAGATTTGCTTCGCAAGGGTTTAACTAACGATGATCTGAGACTGCGACATGCCAGAATCGCCGTGCAGCTCGGTCGCATCGCTGATGCCGAGGCCCATCTGACATTCC
>JBDNHX010000029.1:0-12836 GCA_041688565.1 Planctomycetaceae bacterium | reverse complement strand
TATGTTTTTGAAGAAGTGAATCAGGCGAGTGTTACATTGCTGAGCGAATGGTCGACTGATGACAATAGTATTCCGCAACTCAGCGAACGGGAATTGGCTTTCGTTAGAAACGAGATCCTTCACCGAGCGTTGCTGCGTTCCGGATGACAGGATTACTGCCGCTTTATCAAGGGATCGATGGCACCAGTGGCACAACTCTTGCAACACGCGTTCGCATGGCCCGTCGGAAATTGGCTGTTGAGGGTTCTCGCGGTGAGTCGCGTGGTGGCCAGCAAGTGCGACCGAACAATCGTTTTCACTTGAGTTCCAGCCAGGCGTCAGCCAGTTTGACCGCATTTTTAGATAAGGAGCAATTCCGGATGAACAACAGTCAGACTCTCTATGTCCCCAATCCTCGGATAGGCACGGATGAAGAAGAGTGGAAGCGACCTCGTGAGGGCAAGGCAAGTGAGCCTGTAAACACAGCAGAAGTGCCTTCGCACGAAATTCATGGTGGGCGACGTGACGAAAAGCAGTCTGGCCGAAACTCGACCTTCGCTGCATCTGTGCGACCAGTAAGGGCCCGGATCGCTGTCGACCGTGAGCCTGTGTTGCTTTCATCTGAAGAAGCAGCCTCCGCCATCGTCCAGCCTTCGATTGTGCCCACAAGCAAGATGCAGGGAACATGGTTTCGCGAAGAGCCGTGGTAATTTAGGGCTCAACCTGGCTCTTGTAGCAGAACTCGCCAGGAGTTTCGGTTTCCCCTCACGAACCGGGGTGCCGAAAGTCCTGGCGACTTCCCCTACGGCTAAAGTCCACGCCATTTGCTGGGCGGTTCGGCGAAAGCTGCAGGTGTCAGCAGAAGTTTGCCAGTTGGCGAGTCGCACAGGGATTCACAACAAAGGGAGACCGGTGAATTGATCGTGATGGCTCTTGCGAAGACTGGAACGGCTTGTGAAGATTTGCACCGGGGTGCTCATTTCACCGGTACGTGCAAGGTCAGAGAGCTTCATGAAGAAATGTCGTCGTTGTACCAAGCCAGCCACACTTCATATCACGGAAATACGCGATGGGCAGGCTGGCGTTGTTCACCTTTGCGAAACCTGCGCGCGAGAATATCTTGAGAATTCTCCTGACGGCGACCACACCCCGTCCGGGATCGATCTTGCATCGAAGCTGGAAGAGCTGATTGCCGAAAGCGAAGAGTCGCCGGCAGCGTGTCCCAACTGCGGGATCTCATTCAACGAATTTCGAGAGAGCGGACGTTTCGGCTGCCCTCACGATTACTCTGAGTTCCTTACGGAACTGTTGCCGCTGCTCGAAAACATTCACGAAGACACGCGGCATATTGGCAAGCGGCCTCGCAGTACCGTGGTGGGAACGCAGGAGCAAGCTCAGCTGATTCACCTTCGCAATGAACAGCGGTTGGCAATCGAAGCCGAAGATTACGAAGCCGCCGCTCGTCTGCGGGATGAAATTGCGGCACTGGAAGTCGCTTTGCGTGCTGAAAAGCAAGCCAAGCCGAAGACTCGCCGAAAACCCAAAGCGGAAAAGCCCGACAAGGACGCGTAAAGACGTTCGCCGCGGAACGAAGTACGGTCGGGAACAGGGAACGGCGATTTCAGATTTCAGATTTCAGATTTGAAATTAAGGTCACGGCAACTGTGGGCATTGGAAAGCAATGATTGTTCACTGCCTGTACCGAGATGCAGCAGCCGCCTACAATCCCCTCAAGTGGTGAGTCCCTTCGCACTTGTCGTGCCGACGCGAAGTGTCTCCCACGGATGGTACTCAGATGCAGCATCGGCCCTCATTTTTATTTCACTGCATTTCAATTTCGTTGCACAACTTTGATTCCATTGCACAAGGAAGAGTTCGTTGAGTTCAGATCGTCCTGACAATTCTTTCTGTCTGGCTGAACTGGCTCGCACCAGCGGAGAATGGCTGCGCGGAGACGGTCCGGAATCCGACATTGTCATTTCCAGCCGCATCCGTCTGGCACGTAACGTGGCCGGATTTCCGTTCATTACGCGCGCTTCGGCTGATGTACGCTGTCAGATTGTGCAGCTTGTCCAGTCAGCTCTGCGAACCGAAATTCAGCACCGCCCCGTGCACCACGTGAACATTGAAACCTTGTCGTCCCTGGACAGTCAGTTGCTGATGGAACGTCAGCTGATCAGCCGCGAACTGGCTCGCAGCGAAGGACCGCGAGCCGTCGCGGTCAGTGAAGGCGAACGGCACAGCGTGATGATCAACGAAGAAGATCATCTGCGGATTCAGGTGCTTCACAGCGGATTTGCACTGGATGAATGCTGGCTGGAATGCGACGCGCTGGACGATCAGATTGAAACTAAAGTTCCCTATGCGTTTCATCCGGAACTTGGTTATCTGACCGCCTGCCCGACGAACGTGGGGACCGGAATCCGCGTCAGCGTGATGGTGCATCTGCCGGCCCTGCGAGTGACTCGCGAGATTCAAAAAGTGCATCAGGCGGCTCAGAAAATCAATCTGGCAGTCCGCGGCCTGTATGGCGAAGGCAGTCAGGCCATGGGCGATTTTTACCAGATCTCCAATCAGGTCACTCTTGGAAAATCGGAAACCGATCTGATCTCTGAAGTGCAGGAAGTGGTGACTCACATCATCGGCTGGGAACGGCGCGTGCGTGATCTACTGCTTCGTGACAACAAGTCTCAGCTTCATGATCAGGTGGCTCGCGCTTTTGGAACGCTCACCAGTGCGCGATCGATCAGTTCTGAAGAAACCATGCTGCTTCTTTCCAGCCTGCGGATGGGAATTCGACTGGGACTTGTCTCCAATCTGGACGTGGCCGCCGTCAACGAATTGTTCATTCACACTCAGCCGGCCCATTTGCAGAAGCTGCATGGTGCCGAACTTGAGACGGCCGAACGCAATACGGCGCGAGCCAACTATCTGCGGAAGCGGCTGGATTCATCGTCGCTCGGTTGACACACTTTCGCCTCAACGGCTCATCGCCTGCGGACTCGTTTTTTCGCGGATATTTTCCGTGAAGATACGTACGATCGATTTTCGGATTCGGCCGATTTGAAGCGTTGATGTTCCGCCCAATGGGTTTCCCGCACGAACGATTTTCCGCATACTTTGCAACAACTGCGCCTTCGACATTCCTGCTGAACGATAGCCTTTCAGGAACCTGAGCTTCATGGCCACGACGATCACATCTTTTGAAACTTACGATCTCCGTTTCCCCACGTCACAGCATCTGGATGGTTCCGATGCAATGAATCCCGATCCGGATTATTCAGCCGCCTACGTGGTTCTGAATACCGATTCGAAAGAGATGTCCGGCTATGGCATGACGTTCACAATTGGACGCGGCAACGAACTGTGCGTGGCTGGAATTCGGGCCTTGGCGGCTCTGCTGCAGGGGCAAACCGTTGAATCGCTGATGGCGGAACCTGTCACGCTGTATCGAAAGCTGACCGGCGACAGTCAGCTGCGATGGGTAGGCCCGGAAAAAGGTGTGATTCATCTGGCCGCTGCGGCCGTGATCAATGCCGTTTGGGACCTGTGGGCTCGTTTGCAGGGCAAGCCTGTGTGGCAGGTTGTTTGTGACATGTCGCCGGAGCAATTCGCCTCCTGCGTAGACTTCCGCTATTTGACTGACGCACTGACAAAATCGCAGGCTGTTGAATTGCTCGATCGTTTCTCCGGCAGTCGTCGACATCGGATCGAAGAACTGCATGCCGTCGGATATCCCAGCTACACCACGTCCGCCGGCTGGCTGGGGTACTCGGATGAAGCGCTTCGCGAGAAATGCACAGACCTGAAGGCTCGCGGCTGGAGTCATTTCAAGATCAAGGTCGGCCGCGATCTGAACGACGACCTGCGTCGCTGCAGTGTGTTACGCCAGGAAATGGGCGAGGCGGCTCATATGATGATTGACGCCAATCAGGTCTGGGATGTTCCTCAGGCGATCGAATGGATTCGGCATCTGGCTCCGTTTCGTCCGTGGTTTGTGGAAGAGCCGACTTCCCCGGACGACATTCTGGGCCACCGCGCCATTGCACAGGCGATTGCTCCGATTCGCGTCGCGTCAGGGGAAATGTGTCACAATCGTGTGATGTTCAAGCAGTTCATGCAGGCCGATGCGTTGCAGGTTTGCCAGCTGGATTGCTGTCGTCTGGGTGGCGTGAATGAAGTGCTGGCCGTGATGCTCCTGGCCGCTCGCTTCAACATCCCCGTTTGTCCTCACGCCGGCGGAGTCGGGCTCTGCGAGTACGTTCAGCACGCCAGCATCATCGACTACGTCTGTGTGGCCGGCACGATGGAAGATCGCGTCACCGAATATTCCGACCACCTGCATGAACACGTTTGCGATCCAGTGGTGATGCGACACGGCCGTTATATGCCGCCGCAGGCCGCGGGTTACAGCGTGAAGTTTACGGAAGCGGCGCTCAGCGGTTACACTGTGCGAGGCTGATCGGCCCGGGGTTTCACGGAAGTCGCCGCGAACCTTCAGCGTGACTCAACAGAACGCACGCTGCCAATGCAAGTGGGGCGTCTCAGCGTTCCTTGCGGACCGATCTTTTGATTTCGTCCACGTCGATGTTCAAAAAGTCCTGCGCGTAGTCGGCATCCATATCGGTCGCTCCCGCGCCGTGAACTTCCTGCATTGGCGATTTTTTCGGTGGAACGGAGGGCACGCGTCTTTCTTTTGGTCGCTGGACTACAGTTTTTTTTGCGGACATTTTTGGCTGCAGCGAGGGTTCCTGAAGGTTCAGAAAGTCCTCACTGTCGATGCAGCGGGCGCGGCGCCGGCGAGCGGCCTTGTGCAAACGGTGGTCGCTGGAAATTACCAGGATTTGTTTGGGGCTGCTGTGTGTGGCCAGCAGCAGTTCAATTTCGGTGTCCGCGTCTCGACCATTGCTGGAAAAGAGGACGGTCATCGGAGGAGCGGTCTCTGGCGGCAAGTCACTGGCCAAAGGCTGAGTGGCGTCAAAGACTATCGTTGTGTCCGCGGCCGCCGTTCGGTCGAGACGGGAATTGACCAGAGTCAACAGGCGTTTACGGGATTTTTCAAGGTCCCCTCGTCCATAGGATTTTCGGCCCAGACCTGCGGCATGCATCAGGTTGTAGCCGTCAATGATAAGGAACAGGCGAGCCATCGGAATTGTTTCACGTCGAGAGTGACTGTCACTTCGCTACAGAGATGATAGCAAACCCTCTGATGCATACGAGAAGAAAACACCCGGTTCCACGTCTCATGACAGCGGGAAAGCCAGGCGATTCGAACAGTGTTGCCGAATTTTTTGAACCTACAAATCAGGAATCGAGGCCTGTGTGTCATCTTTCCTGAAATTTGCATGTTCTGTTAGCCTTCCACTTTGCATTCACGAAGATTCACTGGACAGCGCCATGTCTGCAGAAATGGCGTGTTTTTGAATCATCAGCCGGAACGCGCTAGCGTCCGGTTTTTTATGTGTCCCCTGCACAAACCGGGTGCTAGCGCACTGCGGCTAATCAACTTAGATTGACCCGCCCCGTTGAAAACGCATGATAAAGATCTGCCCCGCAACGCCACGAACGACTACGTCGGAGTCGCCGCCACAATCATGGGGCTCGGCGGCTTCGGAGGTGGAGTTGCCGCAGCCCGCTTCCTTGCAATGCACGGAGCCATTGTCACTGTCACAGATCTTAAAAATGAAACGGAGCTGACCGAGGCATTGCGGATGCTGAGCGATGTGCCGATCCATCGCGTCATCACCGGTGGACATCCGGATGAGGCGTTTACTGACTGCCAGCTGCTGGTCGTGAACCCAGCCGTGAAGCCAGATCACGCAATCGTGTCACGGCTGCGAAATCAGGGCGTTGAAGTAACCACTGAGATTCAACTGTTTCTAAAACACAATCCGGCGCCCGTTGTCGCCGTCACTGGAAGCAATGGCAAGTCAACTACCACCGCGCTGATTCATCATCTGCTGACGCACGCGTCTGCAAGTATCAAAGGCCAGACAAAGCCGGGCCGAGTCTGGCTGGGTGGAAACATCGGGATCAGTCTGCTGGACCGGCTTCCGGAGATGTCCGGTGCTGACATCGTCGTTCTGGAATTGAGCAGCTTCCAGTTGGAGGCTTTGCGAAAGAAGAACTTCCGACCGCAGATCGCTGTGCTGACCAACTTCTCTGCCAACCATCTCGACTGGCATGGAACAGAAGCTGCCTATCGATCGGCCAAGCAGGCGATCTTTGATGCGCAGACGGCGGACGATGTTTCAATTGTTCCAGAAACCGACGCGGCACCGCTGGAATGGCGAACTCGTGGGCAGCGGCTCTGTTTTGGAATCGCCGACACCGGTGAAGACGGGGCGTTTCTTGAAGGCGGCGATCTGATCCTGCGATCCGCTCGCGGTGCCTTTGAGGACGCTGTTCGGACGGACGTGCCGGCTCAGCTTCCGGGAGTTCATAATCGAAGAAATGTGGCTGCGGCCGCCTGTGCTGCGTGGCAGGCTGGGGCCGATCCGGAACGATTTTCCGCCGCGTTGAAAAGCTTCCAGCCTTTGCCTCATCGATTGCAGATGGTCGCCGAGCAATCCGGACGGCAGTTCTGGAATGATTCGATTGCCACAACGCCCGAGTCCGCCATCATGGCTTTGCGAGTCTTTCCCGGTCGATCCATCCTGTTAGCTGGTGGATATGACAAAGGTCAGAACCTCAGTAGCTTTGCCGACGAAATTCGCCAGCAGGCCAGGGCTGTTATACTGATGGGACAAACGGCAGGTGCTTTGCGGGATCTGGTGAGTTCAGGCGATCCAAAATCCGGGATCAAGGTCTGTCAGGCGAAAGACTTCGAAGATGCTTTTGCGCAGGCAGTTGCACTCAGCCAGCAAGGCGATATCGTCCTTCTCTCGCCCGGCTGTGCAAGCTACGGGTGGTTTCGTGATTATCGGGAACGCGGCGAAGTATTTACTCAACTTGCCAGGGATTGGAGACCTGCCGAATGAATTTGTTGACTCGCATGCTGCCTCACGTGCTGCTGACAGCCGTTGTATTTGCCAGCGCTGGCTGTGGAGAAAAGAAATCGGACATGGAGATCAGCGCAGCCGAGCATGCTCGCCGCGCGGCCCGGGAAGATTCGACGACCTTAAAACGGAAGCCGGAAGATCTGCGCCGGGCTCTGAAGACCAATGAAATGGCGACGTTTCTGGTGTCGGGCAACGACATCGTCGAAGCGAATCTGTTTCGATCGGGCGTGCGGTCCGTTGAAGCCCTAAAAGGTGTGCCGCTGCGGGGGCTCGATCTGGGTTTCACTTATGTGACCGACCTGGCGCCGCTGGAAGGCATGAAGCTGGAAACGCTGGTTCTGGAAAACGTGCCGGTGACGGATATCGGCGTTATCAAAGGAATGCCGCTCAAAGTGCTTAAGCTGCAGAACACTCAAGTGACGGATTTTTCCGCGCTTCAGGGACTGCCATTGGAGCAACTGAATCTTCTCAATCTGCCGTTTACAGATCTTTCGTTGCTGACCGACATGCCGTTGCAGATTCTGTGGCTGACGGGAACACCGACCACAAATCTCACCGGTGTACCATCCAGTCGGCTGGTGAGTCTGGACATTGAACGGACCGCAGTAGACAGCGTGGAAACGCTGGCCCCAATTTCCTCACTGCGTCGTTTGAACATCGCCGGGACTCAGGTTTCAGACGTGACACCTTTGCATGGCCTGCGTCTGGAGCGGCTGGTGCTGTCCCCGGAACGCATTCGCACAGGCATGGAAGGCCTGCGAGCCAGCAAAAGTCTGGTACTAATCCAGACTTCAATCGACGAGGAATTGTCAGCGAGCGATTTTTGGAAACGGTATGACCTCGGCGTCTGGAAGCCAGTCGAAGAACCTGCCCCTGAAGCCACGCCCGCTGAGCCAAAGCAATAAACTATCGGGCGGCAGCCTGCTTTGTGGTCGGGGCTTCAAGTTCAGCGCCGAGTTCCAGTGCTGCTTTGACGATGTGTTCTTCTACATCCGGAGCCCACTTTGATGGCAGTCCGTAATAAATCATGGACGATTCACCTTCATAGCCGCCTTCCAGAAGAACTCGCTTTGAAGGAATGTAGGCCATCACATCGTTGCTGTAGCCGGCGATCCAGTTTGTGCGGCCCGGCAATTCGGAACTCAGCCGAAGCGCGTAATCAACCACGACTTCGCCACCAAGAAACGTCAGGCGAACATCATTGCCGATGCCCCAGATCTGAATCGGATACGGATACGTCGGCGATAACTTTCCATCGCGAGCAACCTGCTGGCTAAGCCACGTGGCTCGGCGAACGATGTAGACATTGTCCGACTTCGCGTCCGCCGCAAGTTCTTCTGCGGTCGGGATGTGATCAAGAGCCAGATCAATTTCCCGATACACGGCTTTCAAAGCTCCTTTGACTGGCTGCATCGGGCTTTGCAGAGCCCGGTCCACTCCGTCTGCCGTCTGTCTGCCATACTCAGCCGCCAGCTCCACAGTTCGGCGGGGCAGTGGATTTTGATCGGCCCCGCAGCCAGCCCAGAACATGGCAATGGTATCGGGATGTCGTTTTTCAATTTCCAGCTGAGCGAATCCGGGCCAGTCCCCGGACCAGTCCATCAGGCTCAGGACAGTCGCATGGCATGCATAACCGAAGACGACTCCTCGGAGCTTTCCGGCCAGATCACGCACTGAAATCACCGGCAGAGTGTGATCGACAGGCCCTACCAACATGCCGTTCTCTCGCATCATCGGAACATCGGCTTCTCGATTGTTGCGGCGATTGACAGCAAACGAAGCCTGCGATTCGCCGGTGCTGATTAACGCGGGTGCCAGTGAAGCAAACGCATCCGCAGAGGCTTTTGCAATCGCATCGGACAATTGAACGGTGTACTGCTGAATCAGTTTCAGATTTTGTTCGTCGAAGGAATACATCGACAACAGGTTTGTGCCAACGACAGGTCCTGAATGAGTATGCGATGTGGCGATGGCAATCTGGGATCGTTCCAGCTGGTGAGCTGTCTGCAGCCGTTCGCAAATCTGCTGCGACGTCACGCGATCAATGCCAACGAGGTCCAAAGTAATCAGGACAAGTTTGTGTCCGGCGGGATCCTGAAGAACAACCGCCTTTGCCCAGAGTTCATGAATCTTTCCCTGAGCCGGCTTGTCGCGCGATGCATAGCCGGACATCCACATCGACTGAGCCGGCGTGATATCCACTTTTGCAATCCCTGCCTGCCATGGTTCCCCGGCGGGAACCGCGGGTTCCTGAGCTGAAGCCGAGATGCAGGGAAGTAGACACAGGACAGCCAGCGCGGCAATTCGTACGAACAACATATCAGTCTCCAGAGGCGGGCGGGAACGGCGAAAAACAGGCGGGCGATCAAAGGGGAAGATGTGGTCTAACGGTTTCCCGGAACTCTTCAAGTGAGTTAAGACTTCAGACTCACCATGATTTTCCCGGAAAGAGAGATCCAGCATGGGAGCTCATGTGATATTCTCCGCGAATACGGAGCGCAGCATGTTTGCCTCCTCAGGCCGGTGTCTCAACAGGCAACCGGCTCCTTCAACCACAATTTTGAACAGGAGACTGCCATGGGTAAGGGAGACAACAGCAAGAAGAATGACAAGAAAAACAAGAAGGCGAAGAAGGACGCAAAGAAGCCAGAGATCAAGAGCATCTTGAACGTGAAGAAGTAGCCGTTGTTCACCAGAATGACACGCAATCGCAAGAAGCTCGACTTGAGAAAGTCGAGCTTCTTGTACTGCCAGACGAAAGGATTTCCGGGCGGCACACGCGTGTGCCGCCCGGACCAGTGATCCATTTTCTGTTCCGTTTTCATCGCAGCAAAATTTCCGGCAGCCGACGACTGCTCAGACGAATTGCAGATTATGGATTCGCGTTTTCTGCGTCGGTCCAGTCATCGGTCCGGAACGGGGAAGCAGGCAGATCATCGCCGTTGTTCAGATTGGGTTCGGCAAGCTGGTGCCATCCAAATCGAACTGCCACCGGCTGTGTCACACCTTCGGCCGACACAACAACGGTCTCACCACTGATTGTCGCTTTTGCCGGAACGAACTTCTTATCAGCGCCCGCAATCGACCACCATGACAGCTCTTTGCCATCACGTGACTTCAGCCCGGCCGCGTGATCAAACGTGATGACCGCTTTATCGCCATCCGCCTTCATGGATTTGTACAGAGGACCGGAATACACAATCCCCGGCATTCCATAAGAATTGCTCAACGCCCACAAGGAGAGACGACGACCCACTTCCTGTTTGTTTGGCGGGTGAATATCGCCAAGGGTTGTGATATCGGTCAGCACAGCCATTCCGGTATTTTTTACGGACAAGGTTGCGGTCTGAGCTTCCCAGATGCCGGCCAGACGTGTGGGATCACCGCCGTAGTTGTACGGGGCCAGCTGCGCGAACAGGAATGGAAAGTCTCGATTGCCTTCCTGATTCCAGACGGCCCGCCAGCCTTCAATCAGCCCTTTCTTCATCTGAAAATAGTGCATTCCCTGGCCATTGTTGGATTCGCCCTGGTACCACAAAAAGCCGCGAATTCCAAAGGGAACAAGCGGATGAATCATCCCGTTGTACAGACCTGTATGCTGATAGTTGCTGTTCAGCGGATGAGCCGGAAAGTTGGAGGGAACGGCGGGCACAGGTTCGCCCGGCTTCACTTCCGCAAAGGCCTGGGAGTACGCCTTAAGCGATTCGCTGTATTTGCCAAGTGCATCAGCGTAGCCGTTCAGCATGCCCAGCATCTCTTTTTTCTCGCCATCCAGTTCTGGAACGGCGCTGTATCCCTGAGCCGGAATCCAGGGCTGAATGCGAGTCCCGCCCCAGGCCGTTGTGATCAACCCGACAGGAATGTCCAGCTTCTGATGAATTTCGCGGCCGAAGAAATACAGCACGGCGGAAGAACCACCGACGGTCGCAGGTGAGCATTCTACCCATTGGGCCGCAACATGTTCGGACGGCGTACCAGACGGCACCAGCGGAACCATGAACAGTCGAATCTTCGGAAAGTTGGCATTGGCGATTTCGGCGGGAGCATTGAGCGACGCATTGACGCTCCACTGCATGTTGGACTGGCCGGAACCGGCCCAGACTTCGCCCACAAGGATGTTCGAAATCTTGATCTCATTTTTGCCCTTCACGACCATTTCGTGAGGTCCGCCAGCTGTTTTAATGGCCGGAAGAGTGACCTTCCATTTGCCGTCTCCGCCTGCCGTCGTTGTGACTGTTGCTTCACCAAGTGTCACGGCGACTTCTTCGCCCGCGCTGGCCCAACCCCAGATCGGTAGCGGAATACCCTTCTGCAGCACCATGTTATTACTGATCACTTCCGGCAATTGCACATCGGCCGCAGCAGTCTTCACACCAGCTTCAAAGGCCAGAATCGCAATCAGACACCATCGAACCATTTCCATACTGCATGACTCCTCAAAATTCGACTGATTCAGCAATGCGGCGCATCGCTTCTGTATCATGTTACAGCTCGGAAGAACCATTGTCAGTCGACAGCCTGCACGAGCCTGTTCGGTCACTTAACGTTGTGAGCCAGGTGATGAAAATCGGCTGTTCCTGCTGGACGTTTTTCAGGCTTCGTCTAAAACATCCATAACCGGCAGTTTTGCTCATGCAGCAGGTTTCGCCGGAGACACTCGCCAACGAAATTGGACTATGCGACTCACATTGATTGCCCTCGCCGCGTTTCTGTTCGTGCCATCCGTCATCTTTGCAGCAGACCGCTCGCAATGGACGCAGTGGCGAGGTCCCTCACGTACCTGCGTGATCTCAGCGGAGCCCTGGCCGGAAACACTGGACGAACAAAGCCTGGTGGAAATTTACCGAGTGCCATTGCAGGCCAGTTATTCCGGCCCGATCGTTTCGGCTGACAAAGTCTTCGTAACAGAAACCGTCGACAAGGAAAAAGAAGTCGTTCGCGCTCTGGAACGTGATTCCGGGAAAGAGCTTTGGAAAGTGGAATGGCCGGGCTCAATGACCGTCCCATTCTTCGCGGCATCGAACGGCAGCTGGATCCGCTCCACGCCAATCTTCGACGGCGAAAAATTGTACGTCGCTGGAATGGTCGACGATCTGGTGGCCCTGAATGGAGACAACGGTGCCGAAGTCTGGCGGATCGACTTCAAAAAAGAGTTCGGCACAAAAGGCCAATCCTTCGGATCTGTTTGCTCTCCACTGATTGAGGGAGGATTTCTGTTTGTTCAAACCTCCGGCGGTCTGGTGAAGATCGACTGCAAAACAGGATCAATCGTCTGGAGAAGCCTAAAAGAAGACGGCGGGATGATGGGCGGCGCGTTTTCATCGCCCGTCATGGCCACCGTCGCGGGGGCTCAACAGTTGATCGTGCAGACGCGAGCCAGGCTGTGCGGTGTTGATCCTGAAAGTGGCACAGAACTGTGGGCGATTGAGATCCCATCATTCCGCGATATGAATATTCTGACACCGACCGTCATCGGCGATCGTATCTTCACCAGCAGCTACGGTGGCGGCGCTACGATGTATGAAATCACAAAAACCGATACCGGGTTTTCAGCCAATCAGGTTTGGAAGAACACGACGGAAGCGTACATGTCGTCGCCCGTTGTTGTGGATGGCAAGATCTATCTGCATCTGCGAAACAAACGTTTCAGCTGCCTGGATCTGGCGTCCGGCGAATCGCTCTGGCGCACGACGCCGTTTGGTGCCTACTGGAGCATCGTAGCGAATGGCTCGAAGCTGCTCGTACTGGATGCGGACGGTGACCTGATTCTTGTGGATGCAAATCCCACGGAATACAAAGAAGTCGCGAAACGTCATGTCAGCGACAGTTCGACGTGGGCGCACCTTGCAATTGCCG
>JBDNHX010000218.1:0-4706 GCA_041688565.1 Planctomycetaceae bacterium | reverse complement strand
GAAGGTTATACGGCGACGGATATCGTCTGCCGGTATTCGCGGATGAAAGGTCTGAACGTTCTGCATCCGATGGGCTGGGATGCGTTTGGACTTCCGGCTGAAGAGCACGCCGTGAAGACGGGGACTCACCCGCGCGAGACCACCGAACAGAATATTGCCACGTTTAAGCGTCAGCTCAAAATGCTGGGGTTCAGCTACGACTGGACTCGCGAACTTTCAACGACCGATCCGGACTACTACCGCTGGACTCAATGGATCTTTCTGCAGATCTTTGACACCTGGTACGACCCGGAATTCGTCTGGACGGGTCCAGATGGAGTGACACGCAAAGGCAAAGGGCGGCCGATTAGTGAGCTGCCAATTCCGGAGGAGATTCTGGCCGGAGAGAGTTCGTCCGAAAACCGAAAACTGAAAACCGAAAACCGGCCGGAGGCCGTCCGCCGTTATCAGGACAAGCATCGTCTGGCGTACGTGTCTGATGCGCCGGTCAATTGGTGTCCGGGCCTCGGTACAGTGCTGGCGAATGAAGAAATCATTGATGGCAAAAGCGAACGCGGCGGTCATCCGGTTGTTCGCATGCCGCTGAAGCAGTGGATGCTGCGCATCACAGCGTATGGCGATCGCCTGGCGAATGAACTGGATCCGCTGACCTGGTCGGATTCGATCAAGTTCATGCAGCGGAACTGGATCGGAAGAAGCACCGGCGCTGAAGTGGATTTCAAGATTGCGACCTCGTCCCCTCTCCCCCGCGCCGGGGGAGAGGGCCAAGGTGAGGGGGCCGCTGTTGCCGCGTCAAACCCCTCATCCGGCCTCCGGCCACCTTCTCCCCCGATCTCGGGGGAGAAGGGACAGTGGAAACCAGAACCAGCCGCCGACACGATCCGTGTCTACACAACTCGCCCCGACACGCTCTTCGGCGTGACCTATATGGTTCTCTCGCCCGAGCATCCGCTGGTCGACACGATCACGACGTCAGAACAAAAGGCCGCGGTGAATGAATACCGAACGAAGGCGACTCTGAAAAGCGATCTCGATCGAACGGACCTCGCCAAAGACAAGACGGGCGTCTTCACCGGCGGCTATGCGATCAATCCGGTCAACGGAGAAAAAGTTCCCGTCTGGATGGCCGACTATGTGCTCATCAGCTACGGCACCGGAGCCATCATGGCCGTGCCCGCGCATGATGAACGTGACTACGAGTTCGCGAAGGCATTTGGAATCGCGATTAACCAGGTTGTAGGACCTGCTCCCGGAAGCGGGCACGCTGTGGATCTCGACAATGTCGCCTTCACGGAAACCGGGATCGCTGTGAACTCCGGCAAGTACGATGGAATGCCCACCGCAGATTTCAAATCTCAAATTTCAAATGACCTCGCAGCCGCCGGTCTCGGCAAAGAAGCCGTCAACTATCGTCTTCGCGACTGGCTGTTCAGTCGCCAGCGATATTGGGGCGAGCCGTTTCCGATCTGGCATGAGCTGGATGCCGATGGCAACCCGACTGGCCTGATGCGTGCGGATGCGATTGATTCGCTGCCCGTGCTGCATCCGCATATGGACGACTTCAAGCCGACCGGTACGCCCGAGCCGATGTTGGCCAAGGCAACTCCCGAGTGGTTGTTTAAGACGGACACCGACGGCATGAAGCTGAAGCGGGAAACCAACAGCATGCCTCAATGGGCTGGCAGCTGCTGGTACTATTTGCGATTCTGCGACAACAAGAATTCCGACAACTTCATCGACCCAGCCAAGGAGAAATATTGGCTTCCCGTCGATCTCTACATTGGCGGTGCCGAACACGCAGTGCTGCATCTGCTGTACTCACGCTTCTGGCACAAGGTGCTGTTCGATCGCGGTCACGTGAGCACGCCGGAACCGTTTCAGAAGCTGGTGAATCAGGGCATGATTCTGGGTGAGCCCGACGAAAATGGCAAAGCTGAGAAGATGTCCAAGTCGCGCGGTAACGTGATCAACCCGGATGAAGTTGTGAAAGACTACGGCGCGGATTCGTTGCGCCTCTATGAAATGTTCATGGGGCCGCTCGAACAGACCAAGCCGTGGCAGATGAGCGGCGTTGAAGGCGTTTACCGATTTCTTGGTCGCGTCTGGCGCATGATCATCGACGAACGTGCAGAAACCGTGAAGCTGTCGGACGCCGTGGTGGATGAAGATCCAACAACCGAGCAGCAGCGAATGTTGCACAAGACAGTGAAGGCGGTAACCGACGACATTGACCGGCTGTCGTTCAATACGGCCATCAGTCGCATGATGGAATTTTCGAATTTCATGTCAAGCCAGGAGAAACGTCCCAGATCTGTGCTCAGTGCATTCATCCAGCTCCTCAGCCCTTTCGCTCCGCATATCGCGGAAGAACTGTGGAACACGCTCGGGCATCCAAACACACTGGCCTATGAACCATGGCCTCAGTACGACCCGGCACTGCTGGTCGAAGACACTGTGGAAGTGCCCGTCCAGTTCAACGGGAAACTGAGATCCAAAATTATGGTGCCGGCTAACTGCGACGCAGCCGCGATGGAAGCCGCAGCTCGCGGCGATGAGCAGGTGCAGAAGAATCTGGAAGGCAGGACCGTTGTGAAAGTGATCGCCGTGCCCGGTCGAATGGTGAACTTCGTTGTGAAGTAGGTCGGGCGTGAGCAAACGTGGGACGAGCGCAGCACAGCGCCCAATGGCACTCACCCTGTCTTCAAAAGGCCGTAGCCCAACTTCCCCAACTCGGCGAAAGAGCATTTTTTTGGTGGTTTTTCGGGGTGTTTTTTCTCACGACATTGGTTTCAAATTGATTTTTGTCGGCAGATTCAGGCCCAGTTTTTCGAGCAGGATTTGTTGGTGATCAGTCGGTTTCGAAACGCAGCGAGTGCGGATCTCCAGGCCAGATTTTGTCGGCAGAACGACATCCATCGAATGGATCTCGGACAGTTCGTCCAGCACGCGGCGGGGCTCCTTGCCGAGGCCCGCTTTGATGCAAAGTTGTCCGAGCGATTTCCAAAGCACGTATGGCGCCGTGAAACTGCGTGCCGCTCTATTGAAAAGGCTCAGCACTTTTGATGTGCTGAGCCTTTCGTTTTCAATCAGCCGACCGTTTTTTCAACAGGCATCCGAAACGCCTGATGCGGTCCGTTACAAAGTGAGTGCCACCTGGATGATGTCCCCAGCGAGTCTCAAAACACGCGGCTGCTGATTAGATATAGCGATTGATCAGGTTCTCGAGCATTTCCTGGCGACCACTGGAGTTGGCCATCGCTTCACCCTTTTCAAGGATGTAGCTTTCCAGATCCACAAAGTTAGTCGTCCCATTTTCAATCTTACGCCCAACGCCATTTTCGTAGCTGCTGTAACGCTGCTTGACGAAATCGGTCAACACCCCGTCAGCTCGAATAGCGGCCGCAATCTTCAGGCCGCGAGCAAACGCGTCCATCCCGCCGATGTGGGCATAAAACAGATCGATGGGATCAATACTTTCCCGGCGAACCTTGGCGTCAAAGTTGGTTCCGCCGGAATGCAGGCCGCCCTGTTTCATCAGCACCAGCATGATCTGAGTCGTCACGTAAATGTCGGTTGGGAACTGATCAGTATCCCAGCCCAGCAGCAGGTCGCCCGTGTTGGCGTCGATGCTTCCCAGAACTCCCTGAATCGATGCGTACTCCAGTTCGTGCATCATCGAATGACCAGCCAGAGTGGCGTGGTTGGTTTCGATGTTCAGCTTGACGACTTCCAGCAGACCGTACTGACGAATAAAGTTCAGACACGCGGCCGCGTCAAAGTCATACTGGTGCTTGGTGGGCTCCTTCGGTTTGGGTTCAAACAGGAACTGACCTTTGAAGCCAATCGACTTCGCATAGTCATGAGCCATGTGCATGAATCGCGCAAGATGATCCAGTTCTCGCTTCATGTCGGTGTTGTAGGAACACATGTAGCCTTCCCGGCCACCCCAGAACACATAATTTTCGCCACCCAGTTCGTAAGTGACTTCGATCGCTTTCTTGACCTGCGCACCGGCATAGGCAAAGACTTCCGCATTCGGGCTGGTCGCGGCACCGTGCATATAACGAGGATTTGAAAACAGATTGGCTGTGCCCCACAGCAGCTTGATCCCCGTGCTGCGCTGTGCCTCTTTCAGCTTGCGGACGACAGCATCCAGATTGGAATTGCTTTCCCGCAGTGTGGCACCTTCCGGAGCAACATCGCGATCGTGGAAGCAATAATAAGGAACGCCCAGTTTCGTCATGAATTCAAAAGCTACGTCCACACGTCGCAGCGCATTATCGACCGAGTCTGAACCGTCATCCCACGGACGCATCAGGGTCGGCGCACCGAACGGATCTCCACCATTTCCTCGAAAGGTATGCCAGTAGCACACAGCGAAACGAAGCCAGTCGTTCATCGTCCGGCCCTCAACGACTTCCGAGGCGTTGTAATGGCGAAACGCCAGCGGGTTTCGGGACGATGGCCCTTCGAACTGAATCTTGTCAACTTCCGGGAAATAAGTGGTCATTCTGTCAGGTCTCGCAATCAATGAAGCCATCGGTGGGGACGGTTACGCACTGGATGGCATGATTGCCACGAAAAAGTAAAGTGCGTGGATTACTGCATCCGCGTCAGGCGGGCAGTTTAGCACTCTTTTACGGGGTTTGAAGTGTTATGTCATTGAAGTCATCTCGACAGCAACTAGGGCCGCTTCGATGCCGTGT
>JBDNHX010000217.1:0-7036 GCA_041688565.1 Planctomycetaceae bacterium | reverse complement strand
GTTGGCATTCATCACTCGGAGAGTGATGGCTACTATAATCGCAAATCGAGTGGCATTGGCCGTGAGGCCCCGGAATAGATTTTCATGACAACCAAGGCCCGGAGGGCCGACACCATCAAATGAAGGTCGCGATCTGAGTCGAAAAGCCTGTGTCGGCCTTTCAGGCCTTGGATACTCTTTCTGAACCCGACCGTGCCTTGACGGGGGTGTTGATTTAGTGAGCCGCAAAGCGCTAGCTGCGGGTGCGTGTCTTAAAAACACAAGGAAAACACCCGCGGCTAGCGCCTCGCGGCTCAGGTTGTGACTAAATCAAAACTCCGTCACGGCCCCGGCAGAGGATGTATCGGCCCTGCCGGGCCTGAACGCAGTCGATCTGGTTTTCAGAAGAGTCGTTTCGAAAACAGACACTCGTGCTTCCATCCGAAAAGCTCAAACCTCTGCTGCCTACTGTCCCTTCAGGCGTTTCAGCTCTTCCCAATAGGTTTCGACGTTGTCCGTGGTGATCGTTCGAGGAGCAATGTCGATGTATTTTGATTCGGGAATCACACCGTTGTTCCCGGCGAGCAGTTCCTTCAGAACACGAACCGACTGATAACCATACTCATACGGATTCTGAACCACGGTACCCGCACATTCGCCGTCTTTGATCGCCTGCAGAGTCACATCGTTTTCATCAAAGCCAGCAAGAGCCACCTTGCCCACCTTCCCGGCCTTCTTCAGAGCCTGGTAGCAGGCCGGCGGGTTGTATTCGAACAGTCCAGCCATCCCCTTGAGTTCAGGATAGGACACGAGCGCGTCTTCAGCCTTTTGCAATGCGACTTCTGGCTTACCCTGATCAGTGACAGTGGCCACGATGGTGAATTTTTCACCTTTGATCTCGCCTTCGTTCGGATCAAATGCATTTGGCTGTGACTGATAGAAGTCAATGCTGCGATCTCGACCCATTAAAACGTCGATCACACCTTGGCGACGATACTTGCTGTTGTCCTGCTCAAGGCGTCCGATGCACAAAAGCACCTGACCGCCCTCCGGAAGAGCGTTTTTCAAAATTTCGCCGCACGCGCGGCCAGCGGCGTAATTATCCATGCCAATGTAGACAAGACGATTCGACTTGGGTGCGTCCGAGTCATGAGTGATCAGCGGGATCTGAGCTGCGATGCTGTTAATCCACTCCACCTGATTGTCGGCATCCAGCGGACTGATGGCGATCGCATCGATTCCGGAGGTCATCACATCTTCAACCTTCTGTTTCTGCACCGATGCAGAAGACTCAGGCGGCATGATCACCCGAACGTCCATGTCAAATTCTTTGGAAGCCGCAACGCAGCCCGCTTCAGCAATCTTCCAGAAGTCGGCGATTTGATTAGTCACAAAGGCCACAGATTTGCGTTCACCCGATTTCGCCGCCGCTTCCTGTGTCTTTTCAGCGGTTGGTGAATCCCCGGAATCTGTTCCGGCGGTTGACGACGAATCCTTCACCTGGCACCCTGCCAGAGCCAGTCCAAGCAACATGATCCAGCGACTTCTGAGTTTCATTTCCGTGCCTCTGAACAACGTATAGAAGGTGGGAACAGGATCTGTCTATTTCTTTTGTCAGCTTCGTGCGCCGGCAGGCTGCCGATCGCAGAATTGCTGCGAATGAATACCGGTGCCCAAAAACATGTGCCCAAAAACCGACAGGGGCAACAAACCAATCCTGAAGTGACTGCGCACTTCGGGCAATGGTGCCAGCGAAATACGCACGTAACAAACGGACACCATACGACTGAGTCGGCGATGGGTCAATTCACCGGGTGATCAGCCGCCCTCTTTATCTGCTTTCGCGGAAGACCCTGCCCAGCCGTCGTGCTGTGACCAGCTCCACGTTGGGAATTCGTCTGAACAACGGAATGCCATTTTCTTTAAAAGAAACGCTTTCCCTGCGACCCGGTCCCGCGATAGTGAATTCGGCAAAACCCGAGGTAAAGACTGTGGATTTTGCACCAGCGACTCGCCATTGTAGCAGTCGTAAGGTGCAGCTATAGTTTGGTTCACCCCTCACTTTCCAACGCAAAATGTCGTGGCCGGGCTGTTTCAGCGATCTGAAACATTTCTGCCGTTCACTTATGACAGCTTTGTCCTTTCGAATCCCGCCACATGTCGTTCAGTCATCCTTTTGAACATGATCATCAGTTCATGCGTATGGTACGCAGAGAAACGGATGTGGACCTTGTCACGGCGGCGCTGGAGATTGCTCGGGACGGTCAGATTGGTCTGGACTTTGCCCCGACACGTGGACGTCTGCTTCGTTCCATTGCGAGGTTGACGCATCCGGTCACGCAGGCCGGCTCGGATCTCGAAGAGTTAAAGATGCTGGTTCGTCATATGACCGAAGAGCTGAATCTGCGGGGGGATGACGACTGCCTGTCCGATCCTGAAGCCAGCTATATCAATCGAGTGCTGGAAACAGGGCGAGGAATTCCGATTTCGCTGTCCCTTGTTTATCTGAACGTTGCAAACGAGTTGGGGATTCCCCTTGAGCCGATTGCAGCGCCCCAACATTTTCTGACGCGGTTACCCACCGATGTCGGAAACTTTTATGTGGATGCCTTCAATAACGGACGCATCATGGAAGAAGCGGAGTGTATCGCGTGGCTGCACGACATCACTGAACTTCCAGTTTCTGAAATTCGTCGTTCTCTCAAACCCGTGGATGAGAGAACGATCATGATCCGAATGCTCAATAATCTTAAGTCACTGTTTGGCAATCGCGAACTCTGGGTTTCCGCCTGGCGCGTGCAGTGCCGAATTGCCATGCTGATTCCGGGCTCCTATCGCGAACGCAGAGACCACGCCATCCTGACTCTGCGAGCCGGTCGGCCGGGTGAATCCATTGACCTCCTGAAACGCTGTGCCTCCTGTTGCCCGGCTGAAGAAAAACCAATGCTGGCTCAGTACCTGACTCAGGCCGAACGACTGCTGCCAACCTGTAATTGAGTCGCCGATTTTTCAGAGGCAGGCATCGCTGCGAGTGCATAGGCTGGGTCACCCAATCGGGACAACTCCAGCCCGCCTGTTTTGCGGTGTGTCACATCCAGCATAAATAAAGCCCGGCAACTTTTCCTGCCGGGCTTCGTCTTCAAACCTGAGGTCCGTAAATCTGATTCCGCCTACACTCGCGGAATTTCAAATCCAGGCCGCGGTATCCTCGCAAAGAACGTGGCGGCCAGATCATCACCGACAATCTTCTCGGCCGCTGGATCCCACTTCACAACGCGATTCAAGCGCGCCGCAATTGCAGCCAGATGACAGGTATTCATCGTCTGCACGTGAGTGAAAACATCTGAGACCGGCAGCCCGCCTTCGGCAAGGCAGCGATAGAAATTTTCCTTGTGGCCTTCAAACGGCTTGCCTTTGTACAAGTCGGACAGCTGCTCTGGACCGTATTGATCCTTGTCCCAGTTTTCTTCAATCGGCTGGCCTGCGATCTTGCCGCGATTCACGAAGAAGCGTCCTTTCGAGCCTTCAAAAAGAATGCCGTTATCACCGCGACTGGTAATATGCATTTCGGTACCGTTGGCGTAGCGAGCAATCACATTAAAGTCGTGTGACGAATTGTAAGAATCGTCTTTCGTCGGATAGCCATTTTCAAAAGGGACGGGATGCTTTGCGTCTGTCCCGTCGATCTCCACGGGACCTGTTCCTTCAACATCCTGCCCGATGGCCCATTGAGCGATATCAATGTGATGAGCACCCCAGTCCGTAAATTTGCCACCGGAGTATTCATACCACCAGCGAAAATTATTGTGGCATCGCTGCTCGATGTAATCCACCAGCGGTGCCTGCCCCAGCCACATGTTCCAGTCCAGATTTGGCGGACGCGTCGTCTTCATGAATGGCCCGCCAACATCGCCACCGTTGATGCCGACGGTGATTTTTGTGACATCGCCGATCAGGCCCTTCCGGACCAGATTGACGGCTCGCAAAAATCGCTCCTGATCGCTTCGCTGCTGAGTTCCCACAAAGAAGACTCGGTCACTGAATTTGCGACAGGCATTTCGAATCAGCTGGTTCTCTTCCAGCGTCAGCGTCAGTGGCTTCTGACAGAAGACATGCTTACCTGCCTGAAGAGCTTCGATCGCAATTTTGACATGCCAATGGTCCGGGGTGACGACGCTGACAACGTCAATGTCATCTCGTTCCAGAACCTTCCGATAATCCCCGTAGAGATCGGCCTTGCCTCCGCCAATATTCGGATCTTCATTCGCCTTGCGAGCCTGATTCTCATCCACGTCGCAAAGTGCCAGAATGTCACCAAAACTCTTGTGTCCGTGGGCATCGCCACGCCCCATTCCGCCAAGGCCGATGCAGCCGATGCGAGGCCGATCCACAGCCATCCTGTTGGCGAAAGCAGATTGAGACCACGGGAACCAGGCAGCCGTCGTCGCAGCTGCGGCGAGGGTTCCAGAGGACTTTAGAAAGGAGCGACGACCGAGACCACGTGTTTGTAACATGAGGAAACTCCGGCAAAATAAGGTGGGAATGTCCGACAGTGGAGTCGGCTCAGGAAGTCTACAGAAACGCATAAAGTCAACAAGCGCATCGCCCTTACATGAGAGCGATGGACTGGCTAAATGGGACTCGGGGGCTGAACTTTTCCGTCGGCGATCTTCCGCAAATTTTGTGCTGAATTTGTGTTGTTTCAAGGTGACATACGTTCCCGAGCACGCTTCCGGATATACTTTCATCGAGATTCCGTTGCTCCCGATGTCCGTTTTTCCTTTCTGTCGATTTGCGTTCGTGGCCCACTGAGCCCTGTTAAAGTAGTTTCCCATGCCACTGAAAACCGACACTCTTGAAGAACCGCTGCTGAATCTGACGCCCATGATCGACGTCGTTTTTCTGCTGATCATCTTCTTTATGGTCGGGGCAAGATTCACTGAGGAAGCCCACGATCAACAGTTTGATGTGGAACTGCCCACTGCATCACCTGTGGAAGTTATGAGCCGTCAGCCGGACCCGGTGGTGATCAGCGTTGCCAAAACAGGGAAGCTTGCGTTCAACAAAAAAGAAGTGTCACCCGAACAACTGCTGGCTGAACTAACCGCGGCCAAGGCGGCCTATGCGGATCAGGCGGTTCTGATCAGAGGCGATGGTCAGGGAGATTATCAGGCGGTCGTGGATGTTATGAACGCCTGCCATCAGGCTAAGATCAAAAAGTTTTCGCTTGCATTTCAACCGGCCGAAGTCGAGTCCCCGGGAACTCCATAGCAGCAAAATCGTCGTTGAAACATCATCGTTGAAAAGTTCACATTGGCAGTAAACATTCAACGTTTCAATCGTCAGCATCACAATGAACGCACTTAGTCAGCTGATCAGCAAAATCCTCCGCGGCGCACCGCTCTCTGGTGACGACGTGATCGCACTACTGCTGATACTGACGATGATCGCCTCGCTGGCTCATCTGTTCACAATGCTGGCAACTCGCTGGGGCGACAGAAATACAACGATCAAATCACTGCTGGCATCCATTCTGGTCCACGGTGTTTGTCTGCTCGGGCTGGAAGTTTTCGAACCGGTGACTTCCCGCAGAGCTCGCGCTGACGTGCTGCCGCCAAAACCGCCCGAGACCGTGACAGAAGTTCTGATCGAAAGCGACATGGACGTGAAGCTGCCGGAATCAGGAAATGTTCCGATTGCCGATCAGCCAACACGCCCCAACGTCGAACTTCAGCGGCTCGCGGATACATCCCTTGAGATCACTCCTTCAATATCGCCCGAGCGAACGCCGGACGAACTGGAATCTCTTAAAACGGCAGCAGAGGATGTTACGCAGTTCGAAAAACGTGAGATGACCGAACTGGCCGTGCCGACAGATTCCGGCGAAGTCGGCCCCAAACAGGCGGCCGCGGAAGATATCGAGTCGGATATCAAAACAACTTACGAACAGAACAATGCGGACGTTTTTGTCACGGAGACGAAACGCACTGTTCCTCAGGAAGGACGGCCGGATGAGGGACGGCGAGCTGAAAATCCGGCGATGCTGCTGACTGCGCCGGAGCTTGCCTTTGAGACCCCAAAGGAGGACGCTTCCATAAGTATCGCTACGGCTGAAGAATCGTCGATCGAACTTCCTGCTGTTCAGGAAGAACGTGAGGATTCCGTGGCAAGCCGCAGTGCCCCAACGTTTGCCAATGAGGCCAGTGAAGGCAACGCTCTGGCGATAAACCGCACGGTCCCCAACACCGGAGCAGCTGCTAGTTTTCAGCCTCGCCTGCCTCGCCTGCCTCGCCCTGCCCGTTCGGCTCCTGACCGAGTTCCCGCTGAACGCCCTTCCCGACTGACACCGGATCGAGCAAAAACGCCGACTCCGCTAAACAACAGTTATGATGATGTTCGGATCGGTGATATCGCCCCTAATTTCAGTGAGGATCTTGAATCGGCGGCCATGCAAACCGAAGCAGATCTGCCCACGATCCGCAGACGCGAAAATCCACCGGCAACCTATCAGCTTCGTAATCTCGCTTCGCGTCGAGACGCAGCAATGAAGTTCGGTGGGACTCGCGAGTCCGAGAACGCAGTGGAACGAAGCCTGCGATGGCTGGCAGCAAATCAATCGCCCGACGGACATTGGGATGCCGGCGATTTTGGCGCCGGACAGGTCGGAGTTGACGAACGGGGCGTTGACCGAAAATTTGCCGGACGAGAAGCCGACACGGGTGTAACAGCCTTGGTCATCCTTTCCTTCCTGGGTGCCGGGTATACCCACGAAGGTGGAAAATATGCAGTGGAAGTCGATCGTGCTCTCGACTGGCTGATCCAACAGCAGGAACGCGACGGGAATCTGTGTGGAAACGCCGAGCACTATGCACGCATGTACTGTCACGGGATGGCCACCTATGCATTGGCAGAAGCTTACGGAATGCAGCAGGACACCATCCTGGATCCGATCATCAATCCGATGCTTGTGAAAACACCAGGCGACGTTTTCGCGGCTGCGTCAGCAATGGCCGTCGGCACAACGACGTCTCAACAGGGAATTGTGCTTCTGGCAGCC
>JBDNHX010000216.1:0-85439 GCA_041688565.1 Planctomycetaceae bacterium | reverse complement strand
TGCCAGCCGAACTGGCTCCTGCAGCCGGAACGATTACTGCCGACATGGTCTCCATTGCTCTGCCAGCCAGCATCGATCCCGGCGCGGCGTCAATGCTCTTTGGAATGATTCAGCTCAGGCATTCCGAAGCCACCGCCTCCATCATCGCTCTGCAACAGACGATCGGGCTGCGACCCAAGGACCCTGTGGCTCACTGGTATCTGGCTCGCGCGTTTCTCCTCGCACAGAAAACTGACGACGCCCTCGCGGCACTGGAACAGGCCATTGAGCAACGACCGGCACGGGTCGATCTGTTGGAGATTTATAAAGAACTGGCTCGCAATCAACAGCGTGCTCAGAAGCCCGCAGAAGCACTGGAAACATGGAAGCGACTGGAAGCGGAGTTTCCCGGTGACCTGCGTGTCAAAGAGCAAATCGCCGCGACTCTGGCGAGCGAAGGCCGCTGGGAGGACGCGCTGGCTCGGTACCAGAGCCTTGCGAAGGAAACGAAGAATGCCGATCAGCGAGTTCAGGCGAATCTGTCTGCCAGCGATCTCATGTTCCAGCTCGGGCGATCTCAGGAAGCCATTGCGGTGCTCGAAGGGCAGCTCGGAGATCTGGATTCCGACAGTTGGCTGTACAACGAAATCCGCCGTCGCGTCGAAACAATCCTTCGCACCGGCAATGACCTGTCGCAGGTGGTGGTGTATTACGAAACATGGATGAAGAGCCATTCGGAAGACTTCGACGCCATGGCTCGACTGGCTCGCACCCTTTCACTGCAGAATAAAACTGCCGAAGCTGCCGACTGGTATCGCAAAGCCATCACGCTTGCGCCGTCCAGCCCGCGCCTGCGAGAATCTCTGATTGAACAACTGGCGCGAGAAAACATGCTGGCGGAAGCAATCGCCCAATACGAAGCGATGTCCAAATTCGATGGCGGCAATCCGGATCATATTGCCAGCTGGGGGCAGCTCTATCTGTTACGCAAAGACCTGCCGATTAAGGAACGTCAGACAAAGGCGGCTGTCATTTGGGAACGTCTGCTGGAGAATCGCTCGGACGATCCTGTGACGCTGGCAAAGCTGGCGTCATTGCTCCGCCGTGCCGAATTGTCTGATCGCGCGATCGCGTTGTATCGAACGGCCATTGAAAATGCTCCGACCGAGCCGCAGTATCGCGAGTACCTTGGTGAGTACCTCTATCAGCTTCAGCGAATTGATGACGCTATTACGGAATGGAAATTGATTGCCGCAGGAGATCGTCGCAACAAGGCAAATCTGATCCGTCTGGCCGAAGTTCTGAATCGATTCGCTCAAACCGATGCCGCAATCATCGCCATGCGTGAAGCATGCTCACTCAATCCCGATCCGCTCGAACGCGTTCAGTTTGCCGAGATGCTGCGGAACTATTCTTTCCTCGTAGGCCGGACCGAACGAAGTGAGTTCCGGCAACCCGCGGCTAACGGCGAAGAAGCCGGAACTGGCGAAGCTCGGTCCGGCCTACAGGAAGAAATCACCGAAGCACTCGAACAACTCGATCTCGCCGAACAATCCGCCGAGACGCCCGATGAACGTGAGCAGATTCTTAAGGAACGGTTTCAGTGTCTCATCGCCGCCGGGCAGCTTGACCAGCAGATTGAGCGGCTGTCAAAGGAACTGAATGCTGGAACAAACGTCACAGCGGAACGCTGGCGGACGCTGGCTCTGTATCAGGACGTCGCGGAGAAGCTCAACGATGCTACAGCGTCGGCGATGAAAGTCGTCGAGCTGCAGCCAGATTCGATCGCCGGGTGGACTCTGCTTTCCGGTTTGTACGAACGCACGGGTCGACTGGGCGATGCCGCTGATGCGATGCAGAAACTCGCATCGCTGGATCGGCGCGGCATCTCAGAATATCTCCGCAAGTCGGCTCGTCTTCAGGTGCGACTCGGCCAGTTCGACGCGGCACTCGCCACTGGCCGTGATATGATCAAGGCCACGCCCGGCAATCCTGATGCCTGGCAATTCTTCGCGGACCTCGCTTTCGAAGTCGGCCAGCCAAAGATCGCGGTCGAATCATTGAGACAAGCCGTGCGAGTCAATCCCGGGGACGAAGCGTCCCTGCGAGCCCTCGCGAAGACACTCGCCGACGAATTCCAAACCCCCGAAGCCATCGAACTCTACTGGCGTGCCTTCGAGAAAGCGTCCGACCTCGAAAGCCAAACTCAGATCGTCGTGGCCCTCAGCAACCTCTATCTGAGAAGCAACCAGTTCCCCAAACTCATCGAACGTTTAGAACTCCGCAGCAGAGAACTCAATCTGCCAACGGAGATGACTCGTTGTCTCGCCACGGCGTACCGTGAGGCTGGGGATTTTCGCAAGGCCAGGGAGACGCTCGAGCAGTTTCTGATTGATACTCCCAATGACGTTGGCCTGCTGCGGGAGCTCCTTGTGCTGGCTCAATCGGAAGGCAGCGTTACCAAGCAGATAGATTTACAGAGACGAGTTGCGACACTGACGAATGCTGACAGCGATTCAGAGAACTTGCTGAATCGGTTTCGTGATGGTGATGATGGCGAGATGGACCAGAGTTTGGTTCAGGAAGAGATTGCATCTGCCAGAGATCGTCTGACTCTATTAAGAATCGCAGATCGCAAATTCCAGAACGGCCATTCAGAAATCACGCGAAAGATTTGCGAGCAACTAGTGAAGGCGGACGCGAATGATTGGGAAGCACTGCATTGGCTTCGACTCGCAACAGCATTGAACGATGAAGAACGAAGTAAAGAAGTCCGCAGTCGAATCCTTTCCCTGGCAGTTCCGTTCGACCTGCCCGGCACTGTCAACCACAGTGGCAATCCGGCTCCCGTGCAAAAAAATGAATTCACGCCTCACTCTCTCCATGCCTGGACCGAGTTCACAATCCATAAAACATTTGGACACTTTGGCGCCGTCTATTGCGATTCTGCCGGGGACGTCTTGCTGCAGGTCGAGCACATGCCAACTGCTGCGGATTTCCGGCAGGTGTTTCGTGACGATCTGCGTCCTGAAGACAAGTTGCGTCTCTGCTACTATCTGTTGCTGAAATGTTTCGTCGAACATAAAGAGTCTGGGCCGCTGCTCGATAATATCGTGAAGTATCTCGCCAGAGATACTTCTTCTGCTGCCACTGCGACTACTCTTTGGGCTCTATCCGAACGGCTCGCACTTGAGGCGAAGGCAACGGAAAAGGATCGTCATTCAACCAGTGCAATCGATTTGCAGCACGATAAGATGGAGATACGTCGCCTGATGCGACGTATCATCGAAACGGAACCTGAGTGGCTCGATCTCCCGTTCTTTTATTTCTCTCGTGCAATTCGGCACCTCCAAAAAGAAGCGGACTTTCATGAACCTCTTCATGAACCGCTGATAAAAAACATTACTATCAGCTCTGATGCATTACAGCTCAAGTATCTCATTCAGTTCGCATGCAGGATTGAAAGTCAGGAACTTCGCGAGGCGATGATCAGGGTGTTGATGGATCGCCTGAGAACAGAGCCGGATTTCGCGTCCATCTTTGACGCCGCCGTACTTCGTCCGCCCTCTGATGCAACTCTATTTCTGCTTCTGCCTGACGACGAGACAAATCGCTTAACACTTAGATTGCTGATCCTGAGTACGAGTCGCTCCGGGAACTTCTCGCCTGATCCGGATCCAGACCTGAAGTCTGTTTTGTCTGAGCCGCTGCTGGCTCGTTTTTCGATAAAAGAAAAATTTGCCATTCAGAATATGCTGGGACCCAGTTCGCGTTCCATCGGCGAAATGTCATCACTTTGGATTCTGGAAGAACTGACGGCTCCGACGCTCGCGCAGCATGCGGAGATTCAGCTGATGCTTGCCGAAAGTGCTCGTATCAGCCATTCGCCCGAATCGGAGCTTTATTATCTGATTCGTGCGGCCCAGTTGATGCCTGAAAGTATCTCTCTGCGAGCGGCAATCGTCGATCGTGCAGCGAAACTGGGGCTGAACGTAGCGGCTCTGGAGCTCCTCGACTCGCTGAACTTCCCCACGGCAAAGTCACAGATATGGCGTGAGATGTTTGTGCTTCAGAGACTTGGCGATTCTTCGGAAGACAGAAAACGACTTGCGGCGAAGCGGCTTTTTGCTCTTCCGGTCTCTGTGGAGGAACAGCAGTTTCTGATTCCGGTTCTCGAACGACTTCAGATGAAGAGCGAGCTGAGTGCTGTTCAATCCAGACTTGGTCGCGGCACGGAAACCAGGCAATCCGTTCTTGGTCGGCGGTTGCAGACTTATCTGGCTCAAAGAAATGAACAACTTGCCGGGGAAGTGGCGTGGGAGTTGTTGAAGCTGGCGTCCGGTGGGACGTTGTTCTCGGGCCATCGGCCGAATGATGATCGAGACGATGGCGGCGAACGTCTGCAGGCGATCAAGGCACTGGGGAAACTGAAGCGACTGCAGCCGTTGATTGATCGGTACGAAGCGATGCTGGAAGCGTCGCCGGAATCATTGGACTTGCTGGAGATTTTGTGCGAGTTCCATGAAGCGGCCGAACAGTTTCCGCAGCTCGCCGAGAAACGAGACCGCATCGCGTTGCTGTCGAAGAAGGCTCCGCCGAGTCTCAAGGCGCAGGCGGTGGCTCTGGAAAACAGCGGCGATGTCAGTGGGGCGTGCGACATCTATCTGCAGATTTTGAAGGACGATCCGGAAGCGTTCGCCGAGGAAATGGAGACCTACGTTCAGGCCTTCGAGCGTGCCAAACGACACGCCGATTTTCTGACAGCAGTATTAAGTCTTGATCCGGAACTCTGGAGCGGCAATGCCGCGTTGTTGATCAATATCACAGCCGATCTGGCTCGCGTAAAGACCAACGATGCTGTGGTCAAAGAATGTGTTGAAGCCATGCTGGCTAATGAGAACACTCGGCGTCTGGCCATCGGCGGTTTTCTTGCTCGTCCCGATGTGGTCGCAGAGGAAACACTGCTGCCCGCGATCCAGGAAGAAATAATCTCTGAGGACGCCTTTGCGGATTTCAGTCGCTGCAATGAAACGTTCCTGATTCTACAGGGAGTGAAGCATGAAGCAAGTCTGAAAACACTGCGGGAGTTTCTCACCACCCGGCGAGCGGCTGGGCGTCAGCCCTCCGTGTCTTTGCCTCCTTCGCATCTTGTGCCGTCCGAGACAGAATCAGAGTCGGCGGGCTCACGCCCTCAGCTCGCTGAAGTGCAGACGGATTTGATGCTGATTTATTTGGATGCTCGACTGGGGGAGCGAGTGGAGGTTGAGAACGGCGTGGCTGCGATGATTGTCGACGCTGCGACGAAGGCCCCCTCATCCGGCCTGACGGCCACCTTCTCCCCCGAGGGGGAGAAGGGCAGTCGTAAAGGCGAGTTTGGCGTTCTGGTGCTAAACACTCGGTTGAAAGACCTGGGCAAAGAATGGGATGGCGTGCGGTTGGCGTTGTTGGAATCACTGGCTGCTGAGATCGCTGAACAGGACGCCGAGACCCGAAGTGATGTGGCCGACAGTGTGCTGGATGAACTGGGCAGTGTGTACGAATCGCTTGGACAGACTCAGAAAGCCCGCAGCATCCTGAATCAGCGTGTTCAGAAAATGCTGATCAGCACCGGGGCCGACAGCGGTAAGGCGTCAGAATCCATCCGCCAGCTGCTCCAGGCGGGTGAGAAGATCCAGCATTCCGGGTTCCCCATTGAAGGTGCTCGCCTGCTGCTCAATGTCACCCCGCACGACATCACTGAATTCACGAGCGATCTCGACGACGACAAGGCCATCGCATTCAAGTCACGCTTCAATGCGTCTCAACGCTGGGCTCGCCAGCAGATGACGCTCGAAAAACTTGTGACCTGGTTCGAAATGTCAGTGTCGGATCTCGCGGGCAGCTCGCCGCCTGGCACAGTGCGTGAATCAACCGACATTTTGCTGGAGCTGTCCGGCGTCACCGATCCCCGGACAAGCGACAAAGACGCGCTGCAGCGTCTGACCATCGAAAGTGTGCTGCTGAATTCTATCAGAAAGCCGGAGTTCACAGATCCAAACCTGATCAAGCGAATTGATGACACGGTGTCGCAGCTGGTGGCGATGGACGATCTTAACCTTCCTTTGCTTACCGTTGCCCTGTCATTTTCCGACCGCATGCCACTCACACATCGCGACGCCCTGTACGAGCGAATCGCCATTGCCACGAGTCTGCCGATCACAGTGCCGGAATCAACATCGGCGAACCGCAACGCCGTTCGCGTTCCAGAAGCACTCCGATCAGATCCCGACCTTAGCTGCGTCCTGACGGCGCGGTTATTAATGTCTCAACGCGACCGCCAGCCTTTGGTGGTACAACTGCTGAATCGCTCGGCCGCCGCTGCAGCTCGATGCAATTCGCGTTTGTTGAAAATCGCTGTCCTGAATGAATGTGTGACCGTCGCCAAACTTGCCGATTTGAAAGAGCAGATCCCTCAGTTCGAAGCGTCTGCCCAAGCCGCCATTGAAGAACAACTTCGATCCACCTCCGCCGTCGGTATCGACGACAATATTGACCTCGCCCATGAAATACGAACTCGTTTGCTCAACAAATGATGAAACGGCAGTTGTTGGGAGCGGGTGTGACTTTTTGCTGCCTATTTGGTTGTTGTAAACACGTCGCTCAGTCTTCTTCACCGCAACTCTGAAATCACCATTCTATGGCCAGTAAATCCAACGTATTCTGTGGCTGCATTCCGGCCATGATGACTCCTTGTTCTGCCGACGGAGTTCCCAACTTCGATGCGCTCGTGGCGAAAGGCAAGGAGCTGATCAGTGTTGGCATGCGGGCAGTTGTGTATTGCGGCTCCATGGGCGACTGGCCGTTGTTGACCGACGAACAGCGTCAAGAAGGTGTGAAGCGACTGACTCAGGCAGGCGTTCCCGTCGTGGTCGGCACGGGAGCTCAGAATCCACACATCGCGGCGGCTCACGCGGCCCATGCGAAGAAAGTGGGAGCCGCCGGGCTGATGGTGATTCCGCGAGTTCTCTCCCGAGGCACCTCATCGGCCGCACAGCGCCATCACTTTGCCGGCGTACTCAAGGCCGCTGATGGATTGCCAGCAGTCATTTACAACAGCCCTTATTATGGCTTCGAAACCAAAGCCGATCTGTTCTTTGATCTGCAGAAAGAGTTCCCAAACCTTGTCGGATTTAAGGAATTTGGTGGTGCCGCATCTTTGAGCTATGCGGCCGAGCACATTACCAATCGCGATCCGGGGCTGACGCTGATGGTCGGGGTGGACACGCAGGTCTATCACGGCTTCGTGCATTGCGGAGCATCCGGTGCCATCACGGGCGTTGGCAACGCTCTGCCAAAGGAAGTGCTGCGGCTGATTGAGCTGTGTGAAAAGGCGGCGACCGGCTGCCCGGAATCGCGACGCCTGGCGCAGGAACTGAATGAAGCCCTGTTCGTTCTGTCGACTTACGATGAGGGCCCGGATCTTGTCCTTTATTACAAGCATCTGATGGTTCTGGAAGGCAATCCGGAATACGCTCATCACTTCAATCCAACGGATGCGCTCAGCCCCAGCCAGAAGGAATTCATTCGATCGCAATGGCAGTTGTTCCGCACGTGGTGGAGCCAATGGCCGGGTGCTCAGACCAGCGGAAGTTAATCAATCCACCGGATGTTGATCGATCACTGACAGAAAAACCAAAGCACACACTCGCCCCGTGCCAGCTTGCCTGGCACGAGCAAACGTTTTGTGGTTAGTGAGCTTTATTGCCGCAGGTTTTTTTACTTTTTGAGCCGCCTCAGTGTCAAAGGCCTCAGTTGGCTGTGGATCTCACGAGCTTTCCACCGAGTTTTCCGGGGCCGGGTCCCAGTTCAATCTGCCAGTCGGCCTGCGATGTGAGAAAATCGTCGTGATCGATCACCACGACGGAATGTCCGGTCTGCAACAGAAAATCAAAACAGTTCAGCAGTCGCTCGATATCCTGCATGTGCAAACCGCTTGACGGTTCATCCAGCAGAAACAGAGTTCGGCCTGCGCGAGTCAGCAGGGACGACTTGCGATTTTCTGCCGCAGTCTCACCGTCAGAAAGTGGCACACCGGCCAGCATCGCCGCAATCCTCAACCGCTGCGCCTCACCCCCGGACACGGTGCTCAGCGGCTGGCCAAGGCGCAGGTAGCCCAGGCCCGTTTGTCGAACGGCATTCAGTCGCTGCTGAATTCGGTGGTGGCCGTTGAAAAATGAAAACGCTTCGTCGGCCGACATATTGAGAATGTCGAAAACGGATCGATCACGATATCGGATCTCGATCACATCCGGACGAAAGCGGCGCCCCTGACATTCCTCGCAAACGGTTTCGATGTCCGCCAGAAACTGCATCGCGACCGTCACCACGCCGCGGCCTTCACAGACAGGACAACGGCCGCCTGACGACGCATTGAAACTGAACATAGCTCGAGAATAATTTCGCTTCTTCGCTTCGTGCGTCTCAGCCAGCAAAATCCGAATGTCGTCAAACACACCAATCCATGTGGCCGGAATACTGCGACGCGACCGCTGGACGGGACTTTGATCCAGCAGCAGCACGTTTTCGATCTGCTCCAGTCCCTGAATTTGACCGATCGTGCCTTCGGTCGTTCCCGGCCCGGCAATTCCCAGTCCGTGGCACACAGCGGGAAACAAAGCGTCCGCAATCAGCGAGCTTTTTCCGCTGCCGCTGACACCCGTGACCGCACAGAAAACACCGAGCGGAAGTTTGAGATTCATCCCGTGAATGTTGTGACATCGAATGTCTGTCAGATCCAGCCACTGCTCGGGCTCACGACGCTTTCGAAGTTCGCTGCCCGCGATTCCACTTCCCGCTCTTTCCGTGTCTGGTTGAGAGTCAGGCGAAAGATTGCTCTGAGTCGGATCGGCCGCCGCAGCTTTCTTAGTGGACGCCTTTCGGCCTCGTGCATTTTTCGTCGATGCGTCGGAAGTCGCCGGTCTGAGGTCCTGCATCTGGCGAAGCTTCTCGGCGGTCAATGTCGACGCATTCAACAGTTCCGCGGGCGATCCCTGAAAGACGACTTTGCCACCGGCTTCTCCGGCGCCGGGGCCGATTTCGATCACTTCGTCGGCCGCCATAATGAACGCAGGGTCGTGTTCCACGACAACCACAGTGTTGCCCGTTCGTTGCAGCTGACGAACGGTGGCAATGATCTTTTGAGTGTCGCTGGAATGCAGTCCGGCCGTGGGTTCGTCCAGCACGTACAACGTATTCATCAAGCCCGAACCAAGGGCCGTTGTCAGCATCACACGTTGCGCTTCTCCGCCGGAGAGTGTGCTCATCGCGCGACCGAGCGACAAATAACTGAGCCCACAATCCATCAGGAACTGCAGACGTTGGCGAGCATGCTCCATGGGCGAATGCAGACCCTGCTGAAGCACTGCGGGCAGTTCGGAAAAACGCTCGTTCAGCCAGTGCAGCAGCTCCGACAATTCCAGTGAGCACAGCTCGGGCAACGTCCGACCGGCCCACTGAACTGCGACAGCATCCCGGTTCAGTCTCAAACCGTGACACGCGGAGCACACCGTTTCCGTCTTCGTCGGCCGACCGCGTCGACGATCGGCGGACGTCTGCCCATTTCCAGTGCCTTCACATTCCGGACATGCGCCCAGCGGTGACGTGAAACTCAACAGCTCGGGCGACAGGTCCGGCACCAATCGATTGCAGCGAACGCAAACGCGTTTGCTGGAAAAGCGAAACCCGTGCCACCCAATTCCATCCACTGAAATCTGCTCAGCCGCTTCGGAAGAACGCTCCGAAGAAATCGCTTCACACAAAACGAGGCAAGAACCGTCGGCAAGCTGCATTGCATTGGCGATGGCCTCGGCCAGACGTGGCGCAATAGTGCTCTCGACCTTCAGTCTGTCCACAACGACCTTTATACTGGACGCGGCAGCAACACGGCCGATGTCTTCCAGCCTTGCGGATTTTTGATCGATCAGGCAGCGAGCGTAGCCTTGACGTACCAAGCGAGCCGCGGCTTCCTCGGAATCCGCCGGATCAAGGGCGATCTCGGCCACCACCATGACTCGACTTCCCTGGCAGGCATCAAACACTTTTCCAGCGGCCGATTCTGCAGACGTGGGTTCAATGGGAATTCGACAATCGTGGCAAAACGCCTGTCCCGTTCTGGCGTAGAGCACACGCAGGGAATCGAGCACTTCCGATCGTGTGCCGAGGGTATTACGTGAGCCATCGGAGCGCATCTGCTGACGAATGGCGATCGCTGGCGGCAGCCCGGTGATGCGATCGGCCGCCGGTCGTTCGACACGATCAAGAAACTGCCGAGCCGCCGGGGAGAACGTTTCGATATATCTTCGCTGACCTTCGGCATACAGGGTGTCAAAGGCGAGACTGCTTTTACCCGAACCACTGACACCACAGATGACGGTCAGCGAAACGTGGCGAACCTTCAGGCTGATCGTGCGCAGGTTGTGAACTCGAACACCTTCGAGCTCTATAAAACGCAAACCTGACACTGGTGGCCTTTCTGGCGTGTGAAATGGTAAGAGTCTCTTTTTCAGATGGGAGCAATGTCCTCTTCGAAGTGCCGGGCACACTGTTTACGGTCTCCCCCGGGCAGCAATCACATCCCGAAGGAAGCATAACCGCGATTGCCGTCGAGTGAAATCTGACCGGGCGGCGGCAGACCGCACGGATCGACTGTCTGCTACAGACCGATCTGACCTGCAGAACCTGGAACGGATTGGCTTGTCGGCTACTTTTAAGAATTGGAATTCTGCTTTTTAGATGTTAACCTTTCTCGCTTAATAGCGCACAGACGTTTCGTAAACTCTGTTTTGTGTCGGAGCATCAGCGACCAAAGACCGATCTTTCCGGAGATGTATTCGGGAAATCGTCACGGACGCCGACTCGGATGATGAGATCTGAATATGCAGTCGCCAGTGGCAGCAAAAGATTTCTACGATCTGATCGAAAAAAGCGGTCTGATGACGGCGTCACAGATTTTGAGCGCACAGGAAAAACTGCAGCTGGACCCGGCCACTTCTTCGGAAGACACCGCTCGCCGCCTGGTCCGAGAAAAGTTCCTGACACCGTTTCAGGCCGAACGCCTGCTGGAAGGTCGTTATCGGGGTCTGGTGATCGACGGCTATCGCATTCGTGAGCTGCTCGGTTTTGGTGGCATGGGCTGCGTCTTCATTGCGGAGGACCCGAATGAAGACCGCAAAGTGGCGTTGAAAGTGTTGTCCGCAGAACATGCTCTGGATGCCGGCATGCTGGCTCGTCTGAAGCTGGAAGCGGCCGCCGGAATGCGTCTAACTCATCCAAACATTATTAAGACGTATCGCCTGGACACGACCGGCGCCGTGCATTACCTGGTGATGGAACTTGTTCGCGGGATCAGCCTGCACGAACTGGTGGCTCTGTTCGGGGCAATTAAGTGGCCGATGGCCTGCGACATCGCGCTTCAGGCGACGGATGCTCTGCAGTCCGCTCACGATCGTGGCATCATTCATCGCGATATCAAGCCGGCAAATTTTCTGATCGAACAAACAGGCGTCGCGCGAATCCTCGACTTTGGTCTGGCCCTTGTTCACGATGGTGGTGACGAAGAATTTTCTCTGTCGATGGTCTTCGGTCACGATTGTCTGGGAACGCCCGACTACATCGCCCCCGAGCAAATCGTGGACAGCAGCAAAGTGGATTCCCGAGCCGACATTTACAGTCTCGGAGCCACCTTTTACGTGGCATTGACGGCGCATGTTCCGTTCCCCGAAAAAACGACTCGCGCCAAGCTGGACGCTCATCGCCACAAAGCGCCTCGCAACGTCTGCGAGCTGCGGCCAGAGATTCCTCGCGAGGTTGGAGACCTCGTGGCTCGGATGCTGGAGAAAGATCCGGCCAAACGATTTCAGACGATGGCTGAAGTGGGCGAAGCTCTCCGACCCTTCGCAAAACGAAAAACTATTCAGTTCGACTTCCGTGAGCTGGTGACTTTGCGAGCCAAGCAGGCGCGGGCCAAAGCCGAGAGCCAGGGAAAAAAAGCGGCCGCACCTCCGAAGTCTTCCATCACGTCCGCGTCAGGATGGCTCCAAGCCAGCAGTCATCATTTTGCGGAGGGTACGGATGGATTTGGCAAGGCCGAAACTCCGTCCATCCGGACTTCGCAGCCCGATCCTGCTCGTCGTGAGACTGAACGATCGTCTGCCACAGCTCCCATCCGGCCCGCGACGTTTCGAGGCCCCCCGCCGACTGGCTGGAGACTGGAGGTCGGTGGTCAGAATCATCGATTTCCGCTGGTGAAAAGTCGAACAGCTGTCGGGTCCGGGCCGTCGGCTGAGATTCGAATTCAGGAAGACGGAGTTGATCGGGTCCATTGCTGGATTGAATACGATGGCCGGAACTGGCGCCTTCGTCAGGAATCAAAGAGCCGCCCGACTTATGTGAACGGCTCCATGGAAGCCTATTGCATTCTGAAGCACGGCTCAAAGTTAGCCTTCGGAGGCAAAGCCCAGTTGAGACTGGTCAATCTGAACCAGGAACAAACGAACCGACAGAGAATCAAGGTGGCGTTCATCACTCTGTTGGCAATCGGTGTCCTGGCCGCAATTGGCTGGTTTGCGTTCGACTATTTTCACACTCCGTAGAGCCCTGCGATCTTAAGAAAGCTCGTTTGAAGTCCGCGGCCAGAAAGCGGTCACGCAAAGCGGAAACGGGTTGTTGATCGAAAGAGCCGCAAATCGCTAGATGCGGGTGAGTGTCTTAAAAACACAACGAAAACACCCGCGGTTAGCCCCCAACGGCAGTCGATCCCCTTTTTCCTCCAGCACCCGCCGATAATCAGCAAACATTTTTGGGCCAGGATGATCTTTGGCCACAATGGCGCCGCCGTCCGCCGCCACTTCGGAATCCACATCGCAGATACCCATGACATCTACAGCGGCACTCAGAAAGCGAAGCCACTGCATGCCACACACCGGCACGAAAAGAGTCGTGCCGGCGGTTCTGCCTGATTTCTCAGTGCTTGTAAACTTTGTGCTGAGGACGTCCGGACAGGATTTGTTCCTTGCCCCAGTTGGTCACCGCGCGAAACGCTTCGCTGCGGATGAATTCCTGGAACGCGGCCTCATCACCCCATTCGCTGGTGATCAGATATGATGCGTCATCGCTGACATCTTTCCACAGTGTGGAACTGGTGTGTCCGGGAGCCGCCTTCAGAGCATCAATGACGCCAGCAAACTTGTCTTCAAAATCCTTTTGCTTTCCTGGAAGCACGTGATAATTCATTCCAACCGTAATCATACGAAATATTCCTGTTCTGAAATCATTGACAAGCCGACGAGAACCCCTGAACCGCGTTAAGCGTTCCAGTGTTGACCGGATCACAGTCTAACAGACATCTGGTGACGGGTTCACTCGGCGGAGTAAATATCATGAAAACATTGGTCATGCGGCCACAGACAATCCTCGGCCGTGCTGCTACTATCCCGGTGGACATTCGGCTTCCCACACTCCGCCGGAAAAAGTGTAAACCATCATGAAAATTGCGATCACCGACTACAGCTTTCCTGACCTGACCATTGAAGACGCGATCATTTCCGGCAGCGGCCATCAGCTGACCGCCTGGAAAGACAAAAAACCACCGGCCGAGCTGTGTTCCTTGGTGGCTGATGCCGACGCGGTGATTACCCAGTTCGCTTCCGTATCGGCCGATGTCATAAGAGCCATGCGTCAGGCCAAAGTAATCGTGAGATACGGCATTGGCGTCGACAATGTCGATCTCGCTGTGGCCCGGGAATGTGGAATTCCTGTGTGCAATGTGCCGGACTATTGCATCGACGAAGTCGCCGATCAGACGCTCGCATTTATTCTGGCCACCACACGTCAGGTTGTCAGTAACTCAGACTTTGTCAAAGCCGGCCGCTGGGGACTCGCGACACCTCTCAATCAGATGCGGACCCTAAAGGACCTGTCCGTGGGTCTTGTCGGTTTCGGACGAATCGGACGCGAAGTTGTTTCAAGACTGCGATTTTTCAAATGCCGGATTCTGGTTCACGATCCACTCGCCGCGGCATCAGACATCATCGCTGCGGGAGCCACGCCGACGTCGCTTGAGGACGTGCTCACTCAGTCCGATGTGATCAGCCTGCATTGCCCGTCAACGTCGGAAACGCGTGGACTCCTGAATTCCGAAACCCTTGCGCAGACTCGACCAGGCGTCATCATCATAAACGTCGCCCGTGGAGACCTCGTCGATCCGGCAGCTCTCACGTCCGCCTTAACGTCCGGCCATGTTGCTGCGGCTGCTTTAGACGTCTTTAGTCCGGAACCGATTCCGGTGGATCATCCAATCCTGAAAATGAGCAATGTGATTGTGGCATCTCACATCGCCTCCGTCAGCGTGCCCGCCGTCCGCAAACTGAGAGAAACAGTCGCCAACATCGCCGTGATGGCGCTCAAAGGTCAGACTCTTCCCAACGTCGTGAATGGTGTTCGCTGAAGACAGCCCGAACGGGCTTTTTCCAGCCGTTGCCATGATTCAAACCCGACAAACGGGTTCGTGTGTTAGTCATGGATTTAGCATTTTCGTTTAACTGCAAGCCGTGGGCCAAGCTAAAATGCACGGGAAATGGTCGGCTAGCAAGCACCTTTTGCCGATTGCCCCGAAATTCGAGGTTCAAACGACGCAATTGCACCAGGAATCTTTGCTGTTCGAGCCGAAACCGGGCTGCACTCAAGCACGCAGTTTTACTATCCTCGCGCGAGTTATTGGCCACTATGCGCCCGGTCCGCTGGAAATACCTTTGAGCGGCCCACGGCGATCTGCAACATCATGCTCGAGACGGAACGATGGATATCAAGTTCTACAACACGCTCACGAATACCACAGAAACGTTTCAGCCTGTCGAATCGGACTGCGTGAGAATGTACAGCTGCGGGCCGACGGTTTACGACTTTGCCCACATTGGAAACTTCCGGTCGTTCCTGTTTGCGGATGTCATTCGCCGAACACTCGAATTCTTTGGTCACAAAGTCCATCACGTCATGAACATCACGGACGTCGGCCACATGACCGACGATTCGAATGCCGACGGAGCTGGCGAAGATAAGATGAACGCGGCTGCTCGCCGCATTAAGGAAGACAAGAAGTCAGGTAAGGTTCCCGAAGGTGCGATCCAGAATCCCGACGATCCATATCAGGTCGCTCAGTATTACATGGATGCGTTCCTGACAGACGCAAAAACTCTGGGCGTCAAGGTTGCATTTGAACCAGACAACATTCTGCGGGCGACTCAGTTCATCGACTCGATGCAGGAAATGATCACGCAGCTGCTCAAGAGCGGTCATGCGTACGTGGGCCCAGACCGAGTCGTCTATTACAGCGTCGAAAGTTTCCCGGCATATGGCAAGCTAAGCGGCAACACTCTGGATCGGCTCATGACCGGAGCAGGTGGCCGCATCAGCGATGAAAATCAGGCCAACAAAAAGCATCCGGCCGACTTCATGCTCTGGAAACCCGATCAGTCGCACATCATGAAATGGAAATCGCCATGGGGTATGGGTTATCCGGGCTGGCATATTGAATGCTCCTGCATGGCTCGCAAGCGACTGGGCCGCGACGTGATCGACATTCATACGGGCGGTGAAGATTTGATCTTCCCGCATCACGAATGTGAGATCGCTCAGACCTGTGGAGCCACCGGGAAGGACAAGTTCGCCAACATCTGGATGCATGCTCGCTTCCTGATGGTTGAAGGCGAAAAAATGTCCAAGAGCAAAGGCAACTTCTGGACCGTTCGCGATGTGCTCGAAGGCCGCGCCACGGGAACTCAGGTTCATCCGGCCGTGCTGCGACTGGAACTCATCAAGTCGCACTACAGAGCCAACATGAACTTTACAAAGAAGGGCCTGCTTGATTCCGCCGGCGCCGTAAAGCGACTAACCGAATTCCGTACAAAGCTGGAAGCAGCGTGCGGAGGCAAAGCAGAAACTGTGGGGCTGGATTATCCGATCCTGAAAGAATTTGCCGAAGCGCTGGCCGACGACCTGAACATTGCCGGAGCACTGGGTGCTGTTCTTCCGTGGGCATCATCGACCCCGTCCGATCCTGCGGCCGCATTGGGCGCTCTGAATCGCATCAACGAAGTGCTCGCTGTCGCACCGCTTGGCGATGCGGGAGCTCCATCAGATGAAGCGTCCGGTGAACAGTCAGCGGTCGAGGATTTGTGTCGCCAGCTGGATGATGCTCGTAAACGCAAGGACTTCGCCGCGGCAGACGGCCTGCGTTCGGAAATCCAGAAACAAGGTTACGATGTAAAAACGTCACCCAATGGCACGATCGCCGAAAAGCGACTGGCCTGACTGGAGCATCACCAGAGGTCAGGTCTCTTTGTTCGCCTCATCCTTTGGAAGACGAACTCGTGGTCGGCCTTGAAGACGCGTGGTGGATTCAAGGGTGAGCCGTCGTGTTATCGATTCCACCCAGGCTTCGTCGCCGAGTGGCTTGCCTCGCTGAGCCGACAGTCGAACCGCGTCCAGTTCCTGTTTGGTGAGACACTCGTTGACGCGAGCCATCCAGCCGGGAAGCTTGTTCAACGGCCACGGTGACAGCAGTTTGGGCTCGGGCTCCGGTTTTGCCAACCAACGCCCCGGGGCCAAACCTCCGCCCGTTTCACGAGACCAGCCCGAAGTGCGTTTCGTTCCATGTAGCGACACACACGACACAGAAGTGTTCGTCATCCTGAATCGGATACGTTTTGTCACGTTTCTGACCGAAAAAGAGGCCTTTTGCCCCCCCTTGATCCTTTCAACTCAGTCGCGACCGAACTCGTTCCTGCAGTTCGGCCAGCTTCGTTTTCAGTTCGATGTCTGAATGACAAGATAACTCTTGAGTGCCAGAAACGACATCGCCCAGGATCTGCTGGAGCGCCTGAATTGCACCAAGAATTGTGCCCTCTTCGCGTCCCTCTTCACGTCCCTGTTTTCGAGCAGTCAACAGCATCCAATCCTAGTATCGCTGAGCTTTTTCGTGTTGATCGTGCATTGCTTTGTCCTCTGTCTTTGAAAAAATCGTTTCGAGGCAACCGATTACCGGCTGAAACTCCAGATCACGAAACATCCGCCGAAGGTCTTCAGCCGTATATTCGTGAGCATGCAAAGTCATCGCGGATGTTCTCCTCGACACAATTCATAATTTGCTGAAAGAGTCCGTCCTGATTCGCTTTCAACGCCAGAATGTAGTGACCGTTGCCGTCAATGATCTGTTCGGCGATCGCGACTTGAGTCCCGATCACATCAATTGTAATGATGGATCCATTGAGATCGATAAGTTTCAAAATTCCCAAAAAGCGTGATCCCCTATTTTACTAAATTATCCCAATGTGCGAGCTGGCCTTGGGTCAGGGGTACGTTGTCAGTCAGTCGTGTGCGTCTATGTTATGTGAAGGTATTGAAGGGAAATCAGTGGATGAGGTCCTGGCATCTACAGCAGAACAGGTCATGGATTTCGCCATCCGAGATCTGACGATCAACCGACAGCGGTGTGCATTGACGGCTTGGAAAGCCTTGTTTCAGGCGTTGCCCGGTGCCGCCACAAACCGCAAATCGATTCGTTTGCCATGCGACTGTGATGCGACTGGTGTTCAGGAATCGTCCCGAGCCGTTGACAAGCCGCCGTGATTCATCGGTCAACGTTGCTCCTGCAAGACAATGCGTCCCACGAATTCACTTCACGGATCGCGATGGTCAATTTTGAACAGGAATCTTCGCTCAGCGGCTGTGAAAGTATACAAGCTCGAAGCGCCAGCGAGTGGGCTGGCGTGCCTTTTGGCCCACTCGCTGGCGCTTCGAGCTTGTAAGGGCAGCCTTCCTCAAGCCCCATAGAATTTAAACAATAGATCCACTACCTCTCACGGAATTTCAAGGAGAACAGTTATGGCTTCACTGACCGCTTATCCTGGACTGCAGGTTCTCACTCCGGATCCAGTCGGAGATGGTGGCCTTGCCATTCAGAATGATCTGAAGGCACTTGTGGTCTGTCACAGCTTAATTTGAGGGTAGATGGATTTGAGTTTAATGCGGGCGTCGTCGATTTTCATTTGCCAATCGACGCCACGTTGGATGGAATTAATGTCTTCGTACCAAGCGGTGGTTTCTTCACGGAGTTCGGCTTCGCATGCCGATGCGGCGACCCGCCACGCATTGAGTCGTCACGCAGCTGAGTTCATTCTCTGCAATGTTGAGCCAACCGCCATGCTTGGGGGTGCAGTGAAATTCGATACGGCTCACAAACGATCGCGCACGTGCTGGCTTGAAAGTGGTGTAGAAGGCACCGATGGTATGAGTGTTGAGATTGTCGCAGACAACGATCACGGTCTTGCAATCTTTGTAGCGTCCTTCCAGCAACGTCCCCATCTCCAATGCCCAATCGACCTTCGTCTTTTGGGTGCGAACGGAGACTTGACGCCAGTTCGCCAATGGTTCGGCAAACATGAAAATATTGGCGACACCAGTTGGCTTGTATTCGTAATCGATGCGTTTGGGATGTTTGGCGGTGGCTGCGATCGGTTCGCGGGTCTCCTGAACAAGCTGAACGGGTTGTTCGTCCATGCACAACATGGGCACATTGGCGTCATAGGGACGGGAATAGACGTCTAAAACATCTTCCATGTGGGCAGCGAACTCAGCGTCTGCTTCAGGCGGAATGACCCAGTATTCCAGATTTCGCCTGGTATTCATTTTGTTTTTTTCAGCGTCCGCGCGACCGTCTGATAACTGATCGTTGGTGCGATCTCTCGTTCGACAATCTTTCTTGCCAACAGCCGCAAAGTCCATTTTCCGAATCCTTTTGGCGAATCGCCCAGCCGCATTGCAATAATCTTTGCTTCCTGTTCACCATCAAGAATTTTTTCCACCGGAGGTGTGACCCGCTTCATCCGCTGCAGCGCCTGCTCGAAGCCTACTTCCACAAACCGCTTTCGTAAGTTCTCCACTGTATTCACCCGACAATCGAGCGCCTCGGCAATCCTCGCGTCGATCCATCGTTTGTCCGCTTTGAGGAGGATGTTGGCCCGCTTGACCTTTTGGCTTGTTCCCTTCAGTTTTTTGACAACCTCCTGGCAGACCTGGCGTTCTTCATCCGACAAATCAACGATAAACTTCTTGAGACTCATTGCGACTTCCTTGACGAGTGAGTGTAAAAAAGACTCCCCACTCTCTCAGAAAATTGCAACCGATGAAACCCTCATTTTTAGCTGTGACAGACCACTAGCCCACGGTGTCGCGGGTAAGCAGAAATCTGCCGCTCGCCTCATCAACGTACGCCAGTCGGCTGACGGTTAAACGAAGTCTGCCCGAGGAATGCACTTTGCTTTCGAGGGCTCGGCCGATAGATTTCCACGCATAGCCCACGGGCCAGCGAATTCCGCGGTGGTCTGAACAATATCGAGAGGGAGATTGGCTGTTGATCCGAATCCTGAAGCTTGCTACCGGTTGGATTCTTTGTGTCCTGATGCTGGCTCTTTCTGCTACCCCTTGCCTGGCTCAGGATACATCGCTCGAAACCATTCGCGAAAAAGGGGCGCTGGTCTGGGGAGCCGATCAGGAAGGCGGTGGGCCGTTCGTTTTTCCGCTCGATGAAGATCCAAATATATTGACGGGGTTTGAGGTTGATCTGGCCGAACTGATCGCCACGCATCTCGGTGTGAAAGCTCAGTTTCAGCAGGGGCAATGGGACAAGCTGCCCGATTTGATGGATCGAGGCGATGTGGACATCGTGCTCAACGGCTTCGAATGGAATCCTGGCCGGGCGGAACGCTACGGCACATCAATTCCCTACTATATCTATGAACTGCAGTTGTTGGCCCGGACCGACGATGAGACCATTCAGTCGTGGGATGATCTGCTCCGCACGCCAGCGGGCAGAGCGCGGAAAGTTTCACTGCTGGGTGGTGCAGCTGCCGAAGAATTCACGACGACATTCGGCAGCGGAAAAATTGAACTGGCTCTGTTCGACGGCGTGACCGATGCCATGCGGGCGACGGAACTGGGAATTGATGGGATCGATGCCAATGTGCAGGACTTGCCGATCTGGAATTTTTACAAGAAGGATTTTCCGCAGCTGAAAGCGGTAGGACCACCGGTTGGCCGAGGCTTTTATGTGGCCCTGGTTCGAAAGTCGGACCGCGCTCTTTTGAACGCCGTAAACGATGCACTCACCGCCGGTCTTCGTGACGGACGGATGCGCCAAATCTTCGAACGCTACGGAATGTGGAATGAAGTGCAGTCGCTGCGAGCACTCGAAACATCAGCTGATGGAGGATTCACGGGTTTGGCAGAGCCAGCCAATCGGGAAGACGAAGCGATCAATGAAGACGGAGCCACGTCCGACGAATCTGCATTGGCCGCGCACGAACGACGGCGTCCGAAGCTTTCTCAGTCGCAGTCATTGCGCGGGGTGCAGGTGATCTGGCAGCGCGGCTGGTTTCTGGTCCGGGCGGCATGGATGACAGTGCTGCTGTCTGTCACCGCGATGCCACTGGCCGTGCTGATTGGCCTGACGATGGCCCTGCTCCGGCTGTATGGAAAGTGGTACGTCGCGGCTCCGGCAACGTGTTATGTAGAATTGGTCCGGGGAACACCGCTCGTTCTGCAGTTGTATGTCATTTATTTCCTGGTCCCTGAAGTCCTGAAGCTGATTTTTCCGGGAAGTCATTTTGGGATCAGTGCGTTCTGGTCGGCTGTCGCTGGCCTGGCGATCAATTATTCAGCGTATGAAGCAGAGATCTATCGGGCCGGGCTGCAGGCGATTCCGAAAGGCCAGATGGAGGCGGCGCTGTCGCTGGGGATGACGCGAAATCTGGCGCTGCGAAGAATCATCGTTCCTCAGGCCACTCGCATTGTCATTCCGCCTGTCACCAATGACTTCATCGCCCTGTTTAAGGACACGGCTGTGTGCAGCGTGATTACGGTGGTCGAACTGTCGAAGGAGTATTACATCCAGGCTCGCAACACCGGAGCCATTGTGGAATTGGGACTTCTGACCGCATTTCTGTATCTGGCAATGAGCTATCCGTTGTCTGTGCTTGCCGGTCGTCTGGAACGTCGCCTGAAACAGGGGAGCAACTGATGATTACGCTGGATAAAATTGTCAAACGCTACGGAACTCAGGACGTGCTGAAGGGCGTCACAATGTCGGTGGCGCGGGGCGAGGTCTGCGTTTTACTCGGACCGTCCGGCGGAGGCAAAAGCACCTTGTTGCGCACGATCAACGGTCTGGAAACATTCGACGAAGGCGCCATTGATGTCGCGGGAACTCGCCTGACAGCAGCTTCGGGCGTCGCGCGTGACGCGGCGCTGCTGACGATTCGCCAAAAGGTGGGAATGGTGTTTCAGCAGTTCAATCTGTTTCCGCATCGAACCGTGCTGCAGAACGTGATGGAGGCACCCATGTATGTCCTGAAGCAGTCGCGCGAACAGGCGGCGGCCAAGGCCAGGGAACTGCTTGATCGAGTCGGTCTGCTTCCGAAATGCGATGCCATGCCGGGCTCGTTATCGGGCGGTCAGCAGCAGCGTGTGGCTATTGCGCGGACTTTGGCAATGCAGCCGGAAGCCATTCTGTTTGATGAACCCACCAGTGCTCTGGACCCCAATACGACGTCCGAAGTCATCGCTGTGATGCAGGATCTGGCCAAAGATGGTCAGGGCATGATCGTGGTGACTCATGGAATGCACTTCGCTCGGAATGTGGCTCACACCGTCCACATCCTGCACTCAGGAGCCATCATCGAAAGCGGCCCCCCGCAGCAGGTCTTTGAAGATCCGCAGCACTCGGTGACTCGCGCCTTCCTTGCCGATTCCTGAGAGCGTTGGAATTCTGAAACAGCGACGGGTCGCCGGCCGGGGGGTTTGATTAACGATAGCGGTAATCGATTTCAATATCGCCGTCGCGTTCGAATTCCACTTCGACACGCCGAAGTGAACGATAGCGACCGTGGCGGCCATAGTAACCCGGAGCCACATAGACAGGTGACACAACCCGAGCCGGAGCGTAATACGCAGGAACGATGGGAACCATCGGAGCGTAATACTGCGTTGAGTAGGCTACAGTCGTGACTGGATACGTGGCCACAAACTGAGCCGTCGGCACAACATACGCCGGCTGGTAGCTGACAACCGGGACCGCGTAAACCGGCGGACCAGAAAATGCATAGGCTGGGAAGTGGTAATAATCACCAGCCTGAGCAGTCACTGACAACACAGCAACAGCAAACGTACAGACCAAAAGGTGACGCAACATGAGGTATGTCTCCATTAAAAGTTTACAACCAGACCAGGATCGCGAGGGCTTTTCGCAGAACCTGACGTTCTGGCATCCTGAAAAACTGGGACGTTTGAACCGAGTTTAGCGGCCGCCGGAGACACTTAAAGTCTCGATCCTGATCGTTTCTGGATTTTCCCTCGCGTCTCAAAAAACCTTGGAGAGCTGGCAGACCTGATTGACGGAGTCTGCTTCATCGACGGAACCAGCGAGCTTCACCTCAAAGACCAACACACATCAAACGCCAAAATTCGTACCAGTCATACTGAAACAGTCGCCTGATCCATTTTGTCCTGAACCCAACATTTTAGCGGAAATTAGGTTTCCAGGAATGGACCCCTTAACTTCCAAGAATGAAAAAAACCTTTCCGCTGGCCGGGTGCTGTAAAAAGTTACCCACGGGACTTGTCAGATGTTGGGCATGAATACTCTGAACGTATTTGACAGCATTTTTTCCATTGATTAAGATCGGCTTTCCGTATAATTAAGGGAGGCAAGCGGGATTTCCTTAATCAGGGAAATGTTGCACGCTTCCGCTGTTTTTCGCTTCGGGTGGCCAATCACTGGTTCTTCTTCGCCCCCGCAACTCTCTCGCAATTGCTGATTCCTGACACACAGGCTGGTGATGTTGACCTCGCATGGGGTAATATCGCTTGATCGGGACCGGCAGGAGTTCATTAGATGCTGATTTCGAGCTGGCTGTCAGGCATTCAGGGACTACTCACACAATCATCGTCTCGGGCAAATCTGTACCGGAAAAGAACTTCAGCCAGTCGAAAACAGAGCCGAACGTTTGCGAACGAAGCGGCATTGCTGGAAGAACGTATCCTGCTGTCCCACGTGTTCGCAATGCGGCAGCAGGCGGAAGATCCCGCGTCTCAGGCCATTCCTGAAGCGCAGATTCCGTTAGTCACGAAGCCGTTGTCGTCTGCTGCAACGGGAAGCATGTCCCACATCGTGACGTTCGTTGATTCCAGTGTAACCGATTACCAGGCGATCGTTTCATCGATCTCGGCCAATCAAACAGCATCAGCAGTCGGTTACCAGTCGAACGAAGTTTTTGTTTTGGATAGCCGCACCGACGCCATTCAGCAGATGACGCAGATCCTGGCGGGAAAGAGCGGCTTATCCGGCATTCAACTGATCTCACACGGGTCGAGCGGTGAAGTACTGCTCGGCGGAAAATCGGTTGATGGATCTGAACTGCGATCGCGCGCAGAACAAATTTCCTCGTGGAGCAAATCGCTGACGGCGGATGCGGACATCCTGCTGTTGGGCTGCGACGTCGGCGCTGGTTTGCAGGGCAGACAATTCGTAAACCAGCTGGCTGTTCTGACGGGAGCGGATGTGGCTGCGTCGGACGATAAGACCGGCACCTCTGCGCTGGGCGGCGACTGGGTTCTGGAAGTGAATCGCGGGCCGATTGAGGCGAATTCGTTCTCCTCAATCAGCTATGCAGGGCTCCTCGATAACATTGATGGCGATGCAAATAATGTCGCCACAGCCGATCGTCTTGTCAGCACTAACGGTAACGACACAATTCAGGGCAAGAAACTTGACGACACCTATGTTTTCAGTGCTGGCTTTGGTGATGACGCGGTCATCGAGGAGTTAGCGGGCGGGGATAAAGACACACTCGACTTTAGCGCTGTGGCTGCAGACGTAACGATCACACTGTCGGCTCCTGGGAAGCTGGACAAAGTTACCAGTGGCACAAATTCCGTTGTTGGGAAGTCGAAGGGAAGCATCCTGAATGTTGAAGTGGTCAAAGGCGGATCAGGAGTGAATCTTCTGGATCTGGATCTTGTCACCGGGCCACTCACAGTCAGGATACAGGAGTCGAGCAGCAGTGCGACAGGAAATCAGGTCGTGGTCTTGAACTCGGCAGGAGTCGTTCTTCTGACGGCTCTTAACATAACCAGTATCAAAGGGAGCAAAGGCAACGATACATTTATCATTGAAAAGTCGGCCACGTTAGCCGGCTTCATCGATGGAGGTACCGGAGACAACACGCTCACGTACTCCTCCCTACTGCCAAAGTTGTGGCGGATCTCAGCACGAATGTGGTCAGCAATCCAGGATTCAAAACGGCAACAGGAGTTGTCAAAGGGGTCAAGGGTATCCGCAATGTTTCCAGCCAGAAGATCGTCAGTGACCTGACTGGCGATGCTTTGGGAAATACGTTGACGGGCGGGGAAGCAGCAGATGTTCTGATCGGTGGCGCTGGTGCTGACAAGTTGACTGGAGGAAGTAATGATGACACCTATGTCTTCAATCTTGCAGATTTTGGTGCAATTACAACGACCAATTTCAGCGACAGCAATCGTGATACCGTCACTGAGGTAGAATTAGGCGGGACTCTCGACATCCTCAAATTTGCGATACCTGCGAAAGTTGATGGAAAACCGGTCCGGATTGTTGCCACGGTCGGTGATCCGGTTGCAGCAGGAGTTCAGGTCAATCTGTGGAGTAGCCCCACAGCGAGCGGCGGATTGGTGGATCGTGGAGACATCTTCACTTCTCCGGTGAAGAACATCGAAAAGATTGAGGTGGGACAGGGTGAGAATGTCTTTCAGTTTTTGAACACCTTCAGTAACTCAAAGAATCTTCTGATCAATAAGAGCGAGACCGGCAACTACGCCGATGTCGCAGTGGATCTCGACTTCTCCGGTGTTACGTCAGATCTGATGTTTACTCTGCAGGGCGATGGCAATGTCACCGTATCCCTGTCAGTCCCGGATGGCACGGGAGGTGTCAAAGCAAAACTCGATAGTGGCAAGGTCACCGCACACTTGGTTCGTAATCTGACGGGCGGCAAAGGTAACAATACCTATCTCGTCGAATCAGCATCGGCGATCACAGGCACGATCAAAGGTGGAGCAACCGGTCAACCGGCGGACAAAGTGAACACACTGAGTTACGTAAACTACACAGGTGTTGTACCTCAAGTTGACATTCAAAACGGACGAGCCACAGGATTAGGGACAAGGCTGGCAACCGCAGCTGCAAATGAGGTCCAGACTATCCGGGGACTGGATCAGGCGACGGCAGGCAGCTTTAGGCTGACATTGAATGGTGAGACAACAGCCGAGATTCCCTTCAATGCAGATGCTGCAGCCCTCAAGACTGCACTCGAACAGCTGGTGGGTGTTGCCGAAGTGACCGTGACCGGAACCAACGTTAGTTTTGAAGTCACGTTTTCGCGACCAGGACAGACCAATCTGCCGCTAATGACTGTGGACGTCAGTCAATTGACGAAGACCTCCGCAGCCGTGGTCTCCGTGCAAAGAAAAACCGACGGTGTTTCACAACTTCCCACGAACGCGATCAGCAATATAGACAGGGTTGTGGGCGGGACTGTTTCCGTGAATGTGGTTGGCGGTGAGAAGATCACCGGCGGGACTTCAGATGATCTTCTGATTTCGAAAAGCGGAACCGGATCAACGGAGTTATTCGGCGGGCTGGGTAACGACCGTATTGTCGGTGACGCGGGAGTGGATGCCAACATTGACGGCGGAGATGGAAATGATTTGATTTTCGGGGCCGGGGGTAACGACAAGATTTTGGGAGGGCCCGGTCTTGACGTTCTGCGTGGCGGCACTGGGAATGATGATCTCACTGGCGGTGCCGGAGACGATGTTCTGATTGGCGGCGACGGGAATGACACATTGCTGGGTGGCGATGGTAACGACTCCTATGTTTTCAATGATTCATGGGAAAACGACACGCTTCCTGATAGTCCGGACCAGGGCACGGACACTCTGGACTTCGGCCGCGTTACTGTGCCGTTGACGTTCGTCCTATCCGGCAAGCAAAAGAATGTTGGCAACGCAACGGTTGTAAATGGTGGTCGACTTTTGGTGGGAACCGGCGTTTACACGCCTGCCATTCCGCAGGATTCGCTGCGTGGAACCACACGTTCCACTGGGATCGTGACAGGCACATTTTCATCGGCCGACAAGAGTAGTGTGACGTTGCCGGAAAAAGCATTCGACACAATGGATGCGATCACGCTGTCGAAAGCGGATAACACGTTTCTGTTTGGCGATGACTGGGGAGTCGATTCCAATCTGGGAGTGTTCCAGGTTCCAACATTTCTAAACAAGAACAAGGACCGACAACTGAAAGTGCGGACCTCCCCTGCGCTGGACAACGGCCATTCTTTGGTGCTCGACTTTCGGGCGGTCACCTGGCAACTTACTTTCGTGTTTGAGAAGGAAGATGACGGAAGCACGAGCCTTGTTGTCGGTAAGGCCTTTGGAGGTTCAATTTTTAACCTCAACAACGAAATGAAGTTCGAAAAGGTCAACGAGAAAACGGTCATCTATGGCGGTCGTAACGTCAATACGTATGTCATCTCGGGCAACGCAACCTTCGGTGGAACACTGATCGGCGGAACGGGGATGCGTCCCCTGAGTCGAATTGCGACCGATGGGGCCCTGGACAACTTGATCACAGCAGTCTCCGGAGATTATCTGGGGCTGAGTCTGCCCCAGATTACGGTGGTTAATCAACTCGATTTCACCCAGTCGTCACCGTTTAGTCCGACCTATGTGTCTTTGCTCAGTTCCAGCCTGTCGAGCGTCACTGTTCAGCAGTCGCGAGACGCGATCACTGGCCAGGAGATTCAGCGTTTGCTGATTCCCGAAGCCACAAGTGGCAATTTCAGGCTGAAACACGGCAATAAAACATCCGGCAGTATTGCATTCGATACGAACAGTGAAACGACCCGTGCCCGAATCGAAGCGGCGCTCAATGCGACAACCATGCTCGGAGCCAATGCTGTTTCGGTGAAGACCGTCGATGCCAATACGTTTGATGTGCAGTTTACGGCGACCGGCAATGCAGTAGAAATGTCGCTGGTTAACGTGGATCTTGCCAAAACTGCGGTTGGCACGACCACGATTACGCCGACCGGCACGGCTGTCAGTGAAGTGCAGACGATTAATCTACTGACTGCACAGAGTGGTACTTTTCAGTTGAAGTACCAGGTTGTTAACGGCGAGAGGCTCGTTGATCCGGTGCATTTTGATTTTGGCAGCAACGACACCATCGCAAAGATCGCCACCAGACTTCAGGCGGCCCTGAACAAACGATTCGGCAGTGGGGCGACTACGGTCACCGGCGCGGCGAAGGTGCTGACTGTTACGTTCAATACGGCAGGCAATGCTGCCAGGTTGGCTTTTGTGACAACCCCTTTGGCCACAGCCCCTGTGATGAGTTCCAACAACGGATCTCCAGTGACCGGTACGACTGCTGTGACGACTGAGGGAGCGTCAGGAAGAGAAACTCAAACGCTGCAGTTACCGGCTTCCGTCACGGGTGGATCGTTTCAACTGAAACTTGGAGACTCCGCTACCGGGCCGATTCAAATTGGCGCGGACGATACGGAGACGGCGACCAACATCCAGAGCGCACTGAATACCTTTCTCCAGCAGACTTCGATTCTCGGAGCAAGTGGATCGGCCACCGTGACAAAGCTGGCTTCACCGGCTCATAAGTTCAGAGTCACGTTTACGCTCGACCGAACGGGAGACTTCAATGTCCCCGTGATGAACGCAGATTCGACGAAACTTCTGCAACTGTTGGAGTCAAAGACTAAGGTGAGTGTGGGCCCGGAGGCTGTTCCTGTCCGATTCGATGGCGTTTCTGCCGCGGGTCTGGTCCAGCAGTCCTTCTCCCTGCCAGCAACCGGCGGAAACTTCACGATCTCGATTGAGTCGACCGGTGCGGGCAATGCAATCCTTAACAAAGCGTTAAATACAGTAGGACTTAGTAAGAAAACAACCACTCTGCCGATTGCCGGGAATGCTACGGCGGCCCAGATTCAGGCGGAAGTCAGAAAGCTGGATGCCGGGACCGGCGCTATTGTAAGGCAGGATTCGACCACAAAAGTGTGGACGATCGAATTGGCCAGCACGTCCTCCGGGCAGACTCCTCGAATCAGAATTGATGGGACGAAACTGACGAAGAGCGTGACACCGAGTGCTGTCGGAGCGGTCGTTGAGCTGGTGAAAGGCGGAGCTGCCGTTAAGCCGGGGCAGGTACTCACTTCAAAGTTAGCGGCGAACGCCCCATTCAGCCTGAAGCATAATGGCAAGTCAAGCGCCAGTATCGTTATATCGTCGTCAGCGGCAACGATGGCCACACGGATTGCGGCGGCTCTGAATCATGTCAACATGCTGGGGCCAGCCGCCGTTACGGTGACACCGGTGACCGTGACTGTGAATAACACGGCGGTACCCACATGGGAGATTGCCTTCAACGACCCTGCTAAAGCCGCTGCGTTGAGTGCATTTGTGCCCAGTGATTTTACGCAAAAGGCTTTCCAGGGGGTCAGAGCGCGGTCGGGATTCACGGGAACCGTGAAGTATATGACCGACGTAGCCTACGGGGCCGGCGTTAACGTCATGTTTGGGTCAAACATTGGACTCAGCAAATCGCAGTGGGCCAGTATTTCGGCGGCACGGAACAATGTCTCCACGGGGCTCGAAGGGGTTACGCCATCCGTCTGGGACTCAGTTTTTGACGGCGATATTCTGGGAGCCAATACCTTTGAGGTGGGTGGTAATCTGTTAGTTCCACTCGCGGAATATGCTGCTGACAAGGCAGGAATCAAGACAGACGATAGTCGTTTTCTGAAAGTCGCCGGGGGACTGGCCAGCGAACTTCTGGACCAGTTCACGCTCGCTCCGGGAGTCCACATCATGAGTGGCCTGACGGGCGGTGACACTTATGTTTTCCAGGGATACTGGGGAGCGGCGGCAGTTCTGGAGATTCCGGATGTGAGCATTGATGGGACGTCCGCGTCGGAGTTCTATGACACTCTGGATTTGGGCGGTTATCGAGGTGACCTTGACTTTACTATCTATCAGGTCTCGACCTCCAATATTGAAATCCTGAAGAATCTGTTCTCGGGTGCCACGACTGGACAGACCGCAGATCCTCCCCCGCTCGTGATTGGCACTAACGTTGTGCTTGTCAAGGCGTATCCTGAATACGTCAAGGGAGGAAACCAGACGGTCCCGATCCAGTTTATTGTTGCGAACGACATCGAGAACATTTCCGGGGGACATGGCGTTAATCGCTTCAAGTTCGTGGATGGTGCGACGATTCAGGGAACCATTGGCTCATCGTATGGTGGTCGAATCGAATTTGATTATTCGGACTACCAGCCTCTGACGACGGGCGTCAATGTCGATGCGACAGCTGGTCCCAGCCTTGAGCTGATACCAAGCTACACCGAAGGTGCTTTCAACTTTCCAGGGATCAGCTACTCCTATGGCAGTGCGGATGGCGTGAAGGGAAATCGACTCGGCGGGCTGGAGGACTGGCTGGAGAAAGCTGGCGTTCCCCATGTCGGCCAGTTCTTTAAGAACTTTGCCGTTGCGGGAGTTGACAAAGTCATCGGCTCGCCGAAGGAGGACATTCTGAAAGGTCTCGATGTCTTTGTTATCGGTAATGGCGGTCTTGACACAATCGAAGGCAGTGACGACGGTAAAAGCACAGTCAGCTTCGACAATGGTTCTTTCACAACGACAGTGGACCTGTCCAGCGGCAAATACTGGTTCACGACTCCTCAGACGCAGCAGCTTCAGATCACGGCTGGAGGCGGGACGTTCAAACTGACGCTCGATGGCCAGACAACAGCTCCATTAGCCTACAACACCTCGACTAACAACCTCGGAATTCAGACTGCAGGCGTCATCCAGAATTCACTCCAGTCGCTGTTGAAGTCTGGCACTGTTCAGGTTTCTTATGTCGCAAGCGGGAAGAGATTCAATGTCGTTTTCTCTGAGTCAGTCATAAGCAGAGTCTCCGCATTGACAATCGACGGAGCCCTGTTGACTCCCAATGGTGCCACTCCGGCGAGTGCGGCTGTCGCGATGATCAGGAATACCTGGCTGCAGGCTGCCGCGGGCACTATTGTGAATGCTGCTGCAACCCCGGTCAACGAAGTCCAGCGGATCAGAATTCAGGGGGCCACAGGCGGGAACTTCAGGCTTAGTGTCGGCGACGGCACCACAGCCAACATTGCCTACAACGCAGACCGGAATATCACAGCCGCCAATATCGCGGCGGCTCTGAATGCTTTGCCGGGCAGTGGCAGTGTGACTGTGGTGTCTCCGCAGGCCGGTAAATGGGACGTGACATTTGCGGGCTCACAGGGGGCGCGCAACATCGCGCTGATGACCTTGCAGTCGACAGGCTTAACTGCCGTCACGACGGCAAGTGTGGCAACGATAACTGAAGGCACTGCGATCAACGGCCTCCAGCGATTATCAACAAACGCAGATGGCGGATGGTTGATTTTCGGCTACGGCGCGAAAAAGACTGTCCCGTTGACGCACGATGCCAGCGCTGCTGATGTCGAAGCGGCACTCCGAAACATCGGCGTAGAAACAGAAGTCACGGGCAAAGGGTTGACTGCGGAACCGTGGGAAGTGCGACTTCTCTTATCAGACTCCAGCATTTCATTGCTCACCATCGACGCCACCGAACTGGTCAAATTTGGCGCTGCACCGTCCGCCACGGGGACGCGCAAGGACATCCATACGATTGTGGGAGGACACGGAAACGATCTGATGATCGGTTCGCCGGAGGACGACACGTACATTTTGACGGACAATTGGGGAAATGACGTCATCTTCGAGAAGATCGACGGTGGTCATGACAAGCTTGATTTCTCGAACCTGACTGTCAAGCCGGACATCGTCAAGATCAGTGATCACATCATCCGCGTCACCCAGACGATCGACGGCAAACAAAGCACTCTGCTTGTTTATAACGTCGAAGATGCCGACAGCAGTGGCTGGGTTGAATCCAGCAGCTATGGCTTTCAGTTTTACGCAACAGGGCCCGGCGTTGGTGCAAACCTGCAGGGGGAAGGTGGCGGGACGAACAGCGGACCTGTGGCACCCGTTTCTGTCAATCAGGTACAAACTATCCTTGATGCCGCGGTTGCTCGCTGGGAAAAAATGGGTGTTTCTGCCGGCCTGCTGGGTTCTGTTCAGATCAGCCTGACGGATCTGCCGGGGCAGGCGTTTGCCCGCACCGGGCTGAACAGCATTCTGATCGACCCCACAGCGGCTGGCGTCGGCTGGTTTGTTGATGCAACTCCTGCTGCTGACAGTGAGTTTTCGATACGCGGAGGTGGTCGTGGATTACTGGCTCCGACAGACAGCGACGTTGCTGGCCGGATTGACCTCCTGACTGTCGTGATGCATGAACTGGGGCACGTGCTTGGGCTTGACCATCAGCCAGGCCTGATGAACGATTCACTCGGGACTGGTGTTCGTCATCTGCCAACGCGAGCACTGGTCGAACTGGCATCCAGTACGCAGACGTTTGGTCTGGCGAGCGCTGCAGGAATGCAGGAATCGCTGATCGCGGGTCTGGATGCGTTTGCGACCTGGTCGGGCAATTTTGGAACCAACCTGCAGTCATTGTTAAACTCCGCCACGAAAACTCCATTTACGAATTCTTCGCTTTCCAGTTTGTTCCCAAGCATCAACACATCGGCGGTCAGGTCGAAAGTGATGTCGCAAATCCGGACACCACTGGAAACGTATTTTCTGGACGCCGGATCCTTCGCGAACTTTGATGGCATCCTTGGACTGGAGAACATTGGTCCGAGTTCTTCAATTTCTCAGACGATGTTTGAGGGCACCGTCGATCTGGGCAGCTTTGTAAAATCGATTTCACTGAATTTGTCGGATCTTGCGATCGACAGTGAGTTCGTTTCCGTGATCAGTCAGTTGGGCATCACGGTGCAGCAATCGACGCCAATTGATCTCTCCGGAGGACTTGATCTGAAGTTCGAGTTCGGGCTTGATCAGAATGGGCAGTTCGTGGTTCGCAACCCAAAGGTTGTGGCCCACATCTCACTGGGTGACCACGAGATCAATATTCTGGACCTTGTCACGGGCACTGATGGTACGCCCGGAACTGCGGGCTTTGTGCTGGCTGGTGACCAACGCAACGCCTTTGCGATTAACGATCGACTTGTTGTGCGAGGCGGCACAGACAACGACGGTAACTACACAGTTGCCGCCGCTCCTTCCTATAACGCAGATCGTGGCCAGACAACAATCTTTGTAAAGGAAAATCTGGCGTTCTTTGACTACGGTGGCACTGTCCGCAGAACGTTCGACCTGAATCTGAAGCTGGGACCAATTGGAGTTGGCGTTGATGACGAGTTTGCCTCGTTTACGGCCTCGGTTTCACTGGGGGCGAATGGCACTTATTCACTGGCCGATCTGATTGGCAACAGGATCTCAATTTCCAGTCCACGTCTGGATGGGACTTCGAACTATGATCTGCTGCTGCCGATCAAGCCGACGGGGGCGCTGAGTGGGTTGGCCTCAGGTCTGGCGACAATCTCCGCTTCTTCCAGTTCGCTTCCGGATGATGCCACTCTGTCGCAACTGCTGTCGGCGATTCCAAAAAGTCTGAAAATCCAGGGACCGAGCGACGTCTTTAATTTCAAGGGCATGTCGTTCGAGATGCTGCTGAACGCGATCAATGGACTGCTGGATGGTGTAGCCGGTGATCGAGCGGCGGGCACAGGGATTTACTCCGAGCTTCCGATCATCGACAAGACAGCCGCAGAACTGCTGGTCTCCGGAACTGCGGAAGGTGAAGTGACGACACTCGTGGCTGGCACTGCCACAACCGCTGAAGTTCAGAAACTGTTCCACAACGGTTCCAGTGGTCGGTTCCGCCTTACTTACGAGGGGAAAACTTCCGGGTTTTTGAACTATAATGCCGCGGCCAGTGCTGTGAAGAACGCGCTGCTGCCGCTTGGTGCCAATGTCAATGTGACCGGTGCCGGGACCAGTGAGTCGCCCTATGTGATTACGTTCGCGCAGAAGGGCGCACGTCCGGAAATCGCGGTCAATGCCACGTCGATGAAGACGGATTTTGTTTCGACTCTGCGATACGGTTTCCGAAAGGCCACCGAAGCGGTGACAGATCTGAGCCGTCTTGAAGCCAGGATGAATTCGGAGATTAAGCGACTGCTGAAGATGTCGGCCAGCTCGCCGAATCCGGTATCTCTGAAGTATCAGGATTCGCAGTTCTTCTTCGGACTGGGCTTTGAGTACAAGCCCTCCCCGATTCGGCTTCCAATGGATCTGGACCTTGCGCAATTCGATTCCACCGGAGCTCTGGATGCTCTTGGTCTGACAATCAAAGGTGATGGCGGTGACCTGGTCATTGGCGGCTCTGCCTCCGTGGCGATCAACCTGGGAATTGATCTGCGGGACGTGACAACTCCGAAGATCTTCTTCCAGGATTCGTCCGCGATCACTGCGCAGCTCAGCATTGACAACAGTGCTCCGCTTAACTTTGAAGCGTCCATCGACGTGCCAGTGATTGGTGACGTCGGGATGTACATTAAAAATGGCGACCTTGGCGTTAACCTGACTTTGGGGCTGGGATTTGCCGACGACAGTGCGGGCGACAACAGATACACGTTAAGTGAACTCGCCGGAGCGTTCGGGCCGTTTGTCCGCGGGACCGCCTTTGTGGATCTTCCGTTGTACTTTCCGTCAGAAGCCTTTCCGCTGGGAGGAACCACGAAAGATCTGGATGGAGACGGCATTGCCGACAACGCGTTGCATCTCAAGGGCACGATCGTTGGTGGAAAGAATGTTCCGGGGGGAATCAGCACCTCGTTTACTTATGCGACGCCGGCTCTGTCATCCGGTTTCGATCTGTTTGCATTGTTGAATGATCCGCGGAGTGTGCTGTCGGGTCTGGAGTCCATGTTCGATGGGCTGAAGAGCAGAGTCGAAGAAAACATCGCCAACGAGAACTTACCGCTGGTCGGAGACCAGTTGGCCGATGCCGCAGATTTCATCACGGACTTGAAGCAGGATCTGCTTGGCAAGCCAAATTCGGCCGGAAAGTATATCCGGGCAAATGGCCAGTACCTAAACAGCCTTGGCGGTTTCCTCCAGGATGCGATTGATCACAATCGAGGAACCTTCAATGAAATCGTAGCGAAAGTCCAGCAGGCACTGTTCGACAAACTCGGATCAGTGCTCAAGGTTCCGGTGGTCGTAGATGGCAAGCCTCAATACGACAGCAGAGGGAACGTAAAGTATCGCAGCGTTCAAACGGCTGACGACGTTCAGGTTCTGGTCACGAAGACGGGGATTTCCTTTAACGTGCTGCTGGCGGGTTCTGTCTTTGATGGTCCTTTGACAGTGCCATTGGATTTTGCGGCGGCTTTCCCTGGGTTTGCACTTTCCAGCAACACCAATATCAACGTCAACTTGGATTACGCGCTTGGTCTGGGATTTGGATTTGATTCTCAGGCGGGATTCTATGTTGATACTTCCGGCGTAACAAAAACGGGTGATGAACTGGTTCTGGATCTGGGAGTGACAATCCCTAAAGCTAACATTGACGCTCAACTGTTTTTCCTGAAGGCAGGCTTGAAGGATGCGGTTGATGCGGATGGAGCGAGTGGCCTGTTTGGTTCGTTTACGGTCAATCTGATCGACACCAACAACGACGGAAAATGGCAGATCTTCAATCCTAAGGGTACTCCTGGAAACAAAGGAGTGGAAGGTCTCACCGCCGAGGCGAGATTTAAGGCCGAGGCCAATGTCGATCTGGAGGCAAGAATTAAGATTGAAGCCGGCGATATTTCGTTGCCGGAACTGACGACCATCATTCATTACGACCAGGTCTTCGCTGATATACGGCTCAGCAGTGTCAAAGGCGTCAGCACGGACTTTGGCGGTTCGGCTGTTGTAACGTTCCAGGATGTGACACTGGATCTCGGCAAGGCAATCAGCGGATTCGTGAAGCCGGTCTTCGGCCAGATCGGGGATATTATCTCTCCGATCAAGCCGGTCATTGATCTGTTGACGACCCCGATTGACTTGGGCATTACGAAGCTGCGCTTGCTTGATCTCGCACGACTCAAGCTGAGTGCCGCTCAGTTCACGAAAGTGGAAAAAGCGGTTCTTGCCATCAAGTCGACGGTCGACTTCATCGATCTGGTCAACAGTTTCAACGGGCAAAGCATTCTGATCAATTTCGGCAGTTTCACACTCGGCGGCGCTCAACTGAAAGGTGGCTCAAAGGCCCCCTTGCCGGTTTTTGCGGGGCCTGCACCGGATCTCAATAAGGCCGCGAAGGCCGATACTTCCGGCAAGGCCTCAAAGATCACAAAGCAATTCGGCGTCACCGACGGGGCGTTCCGGTTTCCGATTCTGCAGGATCCGAAGAGCATCATTGGATTGTTAACCGGCAAAGACATCAACCTGTTTATTTATGATCTGCCGAAACTGGAACTGGGGTTTGAATATACCGCGTCCTATGCGGTCTTCCCGGGTCTGAACGCGCGTTTGACCGGGAAGATTTCGGCGGCGACGAATTTCAGCTTTGGATTTGATACCTCGGGCATCCGCGACTGGGCCGAAAACCATGACTTTGATCCGTCTGAGATCGACCGGATTTTCAACGGCTTCTACGTTGATGATCATGGAATCCAGGGCACCGGCAAGGATGCTCCGGAAATCACGCTGTTTGCAGGGATTTCAGCCGGAGTCTCTCTTGGGATTGGTGGCCTCCTCGAAGCTGGCGTCGAAGGCGGGATTGAGGCGAAGATCGACTTTAATCTCGCCGATGTGCCGAATCCTGGAACTGGTCCAGGAACGGTCCGTCCGACACCTGTGTATGATGGCAAGTTGCGGGTCGGCGAGATCGTCGCGCGGGTTGAACAGGATCCGTTGTGCCTGTTCGACGTTCGCGGCGAATTGCGGGCTTTCCTTGAAGCGTTCCTGTGGGTCGGAATTGATCTCGGATTCCTTGGCGAAGTCACGTTGTTTGAAGCACGTGAGCGGTTTGTCGATGTGATCCTCGCCAGTTTCGAACATAACTGTCCCCCGATTGCACCGCCGCAGATCTCGAGTATCGATTCGAGCGGCAAGCTTTCACTGTTCCTCAAAAATTCGGACGGCTCAACGATTCAGGATGCGCATACTCACCGTGTGGAACGAGTCCGCAGAGATGTGTCAGACCCTGCCGAGCCGAAGTGGGTAGTTGATCCTGTCAACGGCACTCACATCCAGGTCCGGGTCGGCGATTTCGCCGACGTCTATCCGTTCGCAACCGTCAAATCGATTGCTGCTGCGGGATCCGTGGAGATCGACCGGTACACCATCGGCGCAGGATTGAATAACATCGATTTGGATCTCTCAACCGGGCGAGGCAACGACACCGTCACGGTCAAGAGCGGCCGTCATGTCAAAGTGAACACCGGTGATGATGATGACAGGATCGATATCAGCGCATTGGTGACTGGTCGTATCACCGTGAACGCCGGAGCTGGCCGCGATGATATCCGGATTTCGACTCCCGAGAATGAGGCCCTGGTCACCTATCTATCGTCAACCCTGAACGGCGGTGACGGGATTGACTCGATCCTGGGCAGCATTCGTAGTGACATTATCAGCGGCGGTCTGGGTGGCGACACGCTGCTGGGTCTGGGCGGTGATGACACTATCTATGGCGAAGTGGAAAACGGAGTCGGTGATGATGAGACCGACAAGATTGATGGTGGCGAAGGCAACGACCAGATCTGGGGCAATGCGGGCAATGATATTATCGTCGGTGGTGACGGCAACGATACCATTCGCGGTGGCCGCGGAGATGACCGCATCAGTGGAGATGACGGCATCGACCGGATTTTCGGAGACGATGGCGATGATAATATCTCCGGCCGGCTTGGTAATGACTTCATTTTCGCCGGGCTTGGGACGGACCTGATTCAGTGGTCAAACGGAGACGGAAATGACACTGTCGACGGGCAGGGTGGTGCCGATAAATTCTTCGTCCAGGCTGACGCCGGGAACATTCGAGACACGTTCCAGGTCTCCAGAAGTTCGACCGTCGGCGTCGACAGTGAATTGCGATTCACGGATCGATTTGCCGCGACGACGCTCGTGAAAATGTCGGGTGTTGAAACACTGCGCCTGGAGGCCGGTGAAGGGGCGGATCGGATTTTCGTGGACGATCTGACCGGGGCAACGCTCGACCGCATCGAAGTGGATGCTGGTCGAGGTGAAATCTATGACCAGCAGCGAATGCTGCAATCCGTGACGGTGAGTGAGACTTCCACGGTCATTAAGACCAATGGACAAAACACGGTCTTCAACCAATACGATCAGGTTAAAGTCTTCTCTCAGAATCGTAGCCTTGATCCGCTGCTGGATGGTCAGGTCGTAACGCTTCGATTTGCGCGTCAGCCGCTCTTGACCGGTGCTTATTTGTTCAATGATGACGGCTCGCCAAAACTGAGTGGGACGGACACGGCCAGTGGCCTGCGGTTGCAGGCATTTAATGGCACTCTGGATTCAGCAAAACCTGTTGAGCTTGTGGAGTTGCGAAGTCAGCGATTGTCTCCGAACGGCTTTGAGTTTCAGAGATTGACGTTGCAGCCTGGCGGCGCGTATCTGTTCAACGATGACGGTTCGCCGAAGCTTACCGTTGAAACAATCGGCGGCAACGATGAGTTTGTGCAGGCCTACGTTGGGACGAGGACCAACACTCTGAGGAATGTGATTACACGCGTTGCGTTCCAGACTGTTGCCGGAAACAAGGCCTTCAATACGAACACTCAGTTCGTACGCGCGACTCTGATTGAAGGTGGCTATTACCTCTACAATGACGACGGAACTCCGAAGTTTCGCGCCGGAACGGTAACACTGAATGGCAATGCCTACCGGCTGCAGGATTATATCGGTGATCTGCCGGACGTGCCGCAATACACGAAGTTTGAACAGACGCAACTGGAAGGTGTGTTGCATCCGATCTTCGAGAGCAATACCAAGCCAATTTTTGAAGAGCCATTTATCTTCCTCCGATATGTACTTAGTCCAGGAGGAACGTATCTCTTTAATGCCGAGGGACAGCCGCTGTTCCGAGATGTTTCGGGGATTTCAGAACCCGTTCAGGACTTCACCGGAAATCGGTTGCTCGTCGATGGGCAGCCCGTATTGGAAACGGTGGAATCACGACGATTGATCAGTCAGGACAGCCTGCAGATCGGGGTTGGTGATCCTGATGGCAACGGTGTCAACGACTCAATATCAACCTTCTATCGCTATGATCTTGCGAGCGGCAGTTATCTGTTTCGCGCTGATGGAAGTCCGTCGCTGGAAATTCAATCCATTGATGGACGCGACTATTGGGTCCAGAAGACTTCGGCCAATGCCGTGTTGCAGCTGACCGCTGGCGGAGATCGCGTGCTGAAGGCTGTAGAGACTCGTGCTGACTCGCTGACCATTATCGCAGCGGTTGAACAGGTTGTTCCAACCGCCAATCACGCAGTTGTGGCACCTACTGTGGCATTGGGCACCGGCCAGGAAACGTGGCAGGGATTCATCCGGTGGCAGCTTGAGCCGGGCGGCAGCTATCTGTTCAACGCGGACGGATCACCGCAGTTAAGTGAAGAAACGGTCAATGGTGAACTTCAGGATGTGCAGGCGTTTTCGGGGAATCGCGTCCTCGTAAATGGTCGACCTGTCGCAAGACGGGGTGAAACTCGAGTGAAGGCTTTGGGCACATCCCAGGGTGTCCGGTACGTCGAAGTTGTGGAATCAAATCCGACGACATCCTCTGCGTTTGAGCAGAAAGAAACCTTCTATCGATTCCTGCTGGAAGGTGGCCAGTACCTGTTTAATGCCGACGGTACTCCTCAGCTGAGCAATGTGAATACAGGTTCTGCGGTGCTTCGAGTTCAGGGGTCGACGGGAACGCGAATCACCACAGCTGCGGGAGCGTTGGTTCTGCAGGCAGTGGAAACTCGGTGGCAGAATACGACACACATGGTCAAAGTCCCGGTCGCCAAAATCGACGCGGACGGTAAGCCGATCGTATTGTCGGTCGCGCAGGTGAAGCAGGCCAACGCAACGAACCCAGGTAAGATCGACTTGATTGGTCCGGTCGAGACTGGCAGTGTCTGGAGCGTCACAATTGAAGGGCAGACGCGCAGCTTTACAGCCAACACAACGGATATTGATGACATCGCGACAAACCTGCGGACGCTGCTGGGCGATGTGAGCGGATATACCGTCGCAGTTGTCAATGATGGCAATGCCGCGGATGACCGCGCTTCGATCACGGTGAAAAGAAACACGAACGCGGCCTTTACGTTGAAGGCAGAACCCAGCGCCGGGGTGCCGGTCTTTCAAGTCGACGAGAACAACAAGACGGTTTATGACATCTTTGCTCAGCCGGTGTTCGGGCTGGATTCTCAACCGGACATTATCACGATTCGGGGTCGTCGCGGCGCTGACACATTTACAGTGAAGTCGTTCTTCAACGAACGCATCGGTCAAACAGTTCTGGAAACTCAGCACCAGAATGGTGTGCTTCTGTCTTTGGAGAATAGCAATCTCCTTTCCGATGAACTGATCGTTGAATCCTATGCTGAAGGCACAGATCTGGACGTCAATGATACGACTGACGTGGATCGGATCGATGCTTCTCAGGTGACCGCAAAATTACTTAGAACATTGCGGCTGCGCTCAGGCTCCGGCAATGACACCGTTATCGGCTCGTCATTCACAGACGAAATTGATTCCGGACTTGGCAACGACACCGTCACCGGCGGGCCAGGGATTGATACTTTCATTGATGCAGGGGGCATTGACACGTTCAGTGAAACCCGGAACATGGATCTGGGCCTGTTTGGCAATTATTATCTGGCCGGGATGTTGCCGGGCGAGAATTTTGATTCCTGGAGTGGCGACACAGAAGTCGAGAGGCTGCCGCAACAGGGCGGGAAGGCCATCTTTGAACAGGCGATCCTGACTGGCGGTAATGCGGACAATCGGTTCATCGTTAATGACGACGATGACCGTGTCACTGTCAGCGGAATGGCGACTTTAACTGTCACTCCGTGGAACCAGAAAGTTACACTTGATAACAAGACCAACGACGCCAGCGCGTCGCCTGAGAGTTATGTTGTCTTCACCACCGATGGTGCCGGTTCCAATATCTATATCAATGACACGGGCGGGACGACGGGCCTCGATTTGCTGGAAGTTTACGGTCGAGCCGTCGCCGACTTTGTCAGACTGGAAGTGCTCAATCCCTTTCAGGCGAATGAAGACGCGCGGGTTGTCATCGGGACGACAAATGCGGATGTTGTGCACTACAACGCGCAGATTGAGCAGTTGATCGTTGATACTCGTGAAGGAGACGACACGGTTCGTCTTGATGACAATCGCACGAATACGGAAATCAGTCTCGGCACTGGCAAAGATACTGTGACGATCGGTACGGTTGTGACAACACTGGACAGTCGCGGCGTACCAGTTGTTGATCTGAGTCGAACGACGCCGGGCGTAACGGCTCCGACGCAGATCTTTGGTGGTACCGGCAACGATGAGTTCGAAGTCAACTACAACAGGGCAGAGATCTGGCTGTACGGAGAAACGGGCGACGACCTTTTCATCATCAACACCTACCTGATTGCGAAGCAGGATCTTACGGATGACCGACGTCCGAAGGCTCGGTCGATTCTCGGTGGTCTTGGCGCAAACACCTATGATCTGCGAACTGAAGTCGATGCTCCAAAGACTCAGCAGCAGCTTTACGATTACCTGCAGAACGCAAACGTCAACATTGACGGCGGTCCCGGTATCGACACGATGGTCATTAACGGCACGCCGATTTCCGATGTCTTTGTGGTCGCTGATAACTTCGTAGCGGGAGCCGGACGTTTCATTACCTTTGCGAATATCGAACGGCTGGAAATCAACGGGGCCGACGGTGACGATCAGTTCTACATCCTGAGTACAGGTCCGGGACTGGAGACCACAGTTCGTGGTGGATCCGGCAACGATCAGGTTCACCTTGGCGGTGACATGAGTGGTGCCATCGCGCCAGTGCTGCGTGATCTGCCTCAGTATCTGTTTACTCCGGACGCGATTCTCCGGCAGGACGTACGTAAGATCTACCCGGTGCTTTCCAAAGCGTCTGTCAAGAATGATTATTCCTATGAGACGTGGGTCAACGTCACACTCAAGAATATTCAGGGGCGCACAGCGAATTACACGTGGTTTAATCCTTCCTGGACGGACATCCAGAGTCGAAGACGACTGGACTCCTATAATGCGTTTGTTGCCGCAGGCTATTTGGGCACGCCGTTCCATCTTCAGAGTCCGATTTCTGTTTCCGGCTACGATGGGTTCACGTTCGACAACGGTGTCCCGCTGGCCACGGACCTGAACAACTTTGTGAACAGCAAGGTCTACCTCGACAATCGAGAGGACGCACATATTAGGTGGGATGATCGAGCCTGGAACGATCACCATCAGGCATTGATCCGTACGACCGGTCAGTACATTGTCTCGTCGTACGATTATCATAACCTCAATGACTGGTACTATCAGGGCTACTACGCAACATCGACGCCGAAGCTTCTAGTCGATCCTAAGCCGTATGAGATCCTGGAAGATCGCGTCAGTAACCTCAATGTGTTTGCCGGCAAATTGCTTGTGGATGGAGGTGCTGACAATGGCGCTGCCGGGGACCGCTTCGTCATTCACAATGAAGATGGAACAGTCCGCAGCGGATCGCTGGAACTCCTGTATAAGGTGCAGTTGAAAGACGCGAGCGGCAGACTGCTGTTTGAAGGTGGGAGTACGCTTTATGACGAGGAACGTCGTCGTCACGAAGTCACCATTGCGGGTCAAATCAATCCGACTGATGCCTGGACGCTGAATCTGAACGGCACTGCGTACTCGATCACAGCCGCCGTGAACGACACAACCAGAATCATTGCTGACAAGCTTCTGCTGGCGGTTAATGCTGGCGGAATTTACACAGCCACATTGGCCACTCCACTGGCGACAGCAACACAACCTGTGAACGGCGTGGGAACCATCACCATTGGCAGTGTGGTGGAAGCTAACGCCGTTTATGGCGCGACGGTCAATAATCGAACGCTGACCTACAAGGCGGTCGCTGGTGATACCAGTGTGATCGTGGCCTCAAAGCTGGCAGAGACGTTCAGGAAATCCCTGATTACAGGATTCACTTTCACTGCCGCAAACGGCGTTATGACTGTCACGAAGACAGACAAGGGCAGCTTCACATTGACGGCAGATGACCCGCGTCTGTTCGTCAGCCGTAAGGCAAATCCAGTCCGTCTGGATATCAGCTTGCTCACGACGAACGCCGTTGATCGTGAATCAGCGACACGTTCGGTCCGTGAAAGTCAGCTCAAGTCGAATGATCAGGTTGTTGGAGCCGTCAATCTGCTGCGAGGATTCGGGCAGCAACTGACGGGCTTGCCGTCTGACTACTTCGGCGTTGAGTTTGAACGCTTCGAGCGGACTCAGCTGCGACTCTCGGGGGCAGCTGATACGCTCACGATTGACATGAACAAAAGCATCGCACCGGTTGGAACTACCACCGGAACCGTCGAGGTTTCATTGGGGGGTGGGAACGATATTGTCAGTGTGCTGGCGACGTCTGATCTTGTTACGATTCTTGGGGGAGCCGGGAACGATCGCGTGACCGTTGGCAACGCCGGCCATTCCATCAACGATTTGGGCGGGGCAATTGATTTCCGAGGAGATGCGGACCGATTCGAAGTGTCAACCAACACCACGGAGCTGGTGAAGGTGGCTCAGATTACCGCTGATGGCCAGGTTCTACAGAAGAGCGTCGCGGTGACCGCCGCCAATCTTGTAGCCGCATTTACCAGCTTCCGACGCGAAGACGGTGGTGCCTTTAATAATTCGCATTACACGTTCAGCGATGCTGCCGTGTTCGACAGTCAGGTTTTGAATGAAATTGACCCCACAACCGGGCAATTCCGGAAGGATCTAGGCAAACTGGTTTACGTCGATCCGTATCTGGAGTCCATTCAGCGGGGCGAAAAGAACTGGCAGACGTTGGCTCAACACGGAAATCAGCTTTACAGCGACGGGACAAAGGTTGGCAGAGTCACCAGGAATGGTAATTTGGTGATTAACCGCAAGGGCAATCTGGTCCCGATGGTGCAAACGCTGAGTGCACAAATTCTTGTGCCGGACCTTGCGCAGATATTCCGGCGACAGGTTACTGAAAAGTATGTGACGACTGTCGCAAGCGGAGCTGGCACCAACGACCAGCTCGTTGTTGACAATCGAGCCTTCACACAGGCCACAACCGGGGGAAGTCTGTCTCGAACGGTTGTCAACCTCGGTGATTCGCTGGTCCCGGTTAACTACAGCAATCTTGAGAACGTCACTGTGCGGTTCGGCACTGCGCCTGTGAACTTCCAGATCAATGATACTCACACTGGTCAGACGGACCTTTATCTCGGCAATGGTTCGAACACGGTGACCGTGCCAAAGATCTCAGGATCAACAGCAATTTATGGCGGTACGAGCAACAACGTTGTCAATGTCGGAAATGCCGCCAGGACTTTGCAGAACATCCGGGCAGACCTTTACATCAATGGCAGCAATGGGCCGACCGTTGTCAATGCTGACAATTCAGGAACAGTATCGAATTCCACAGTCTCCAGTGCGGCAGGGGCCGGTCGTCTGGCATCGCGTCAGCTGAGCGGATTGAACATGGGGACCGGGGGAATCTCTTTCGACGCACTCCGAGAACTAAATGTTCTTCTCGGCACCGGCCGAGATTTCTTCACCGTCGATAGTACTCATGCCGGTACGACCAGAATCACAGATCTCGGTGACACCAGTAACGATGTTTTCCGGGTGAAGTCCGTGTCCGGTGCGACCACGATTAACACTGCTGGAGGTATCGACAATGTAACGGTCGGCAGTCTGGACGGCAGCCCGGGGGCTCTGGTTGGCATCAAGGGCGTCCTTGTGATTGCTGCGGCCGCTGCGAATGACAATCTGATTCTCGACGACAGAGCGGCAACGCTGGGGAGAGCCGGCGTGCTTTCGGGCAAGGCGCTGACCGGATTCGGAATGACAGGACGCATTGAATATGCGAACTTTGAAGATGTTCAGCTTCGGTTAGGACAATTTAACGACCAGCTTGGCATCAATAATTCAATTCTCGGTTCCACTCGTGTGACGACAGCGGGCGGCAGCGATCGAGTCAAGATTGACCGGTTCTCAGGGAATCTGGACGTTAACACCGGCGACGGCAGCGACACCATTACGATCTTTGATGGAGTCGGTGATGCTGCTGGCAATGGAGCGTCGCTCAAGATTGACGGCGGCAATGATGGCGATCGATACGATGTCACAGTGGCCAGAAGTCTTGCAGGCATCAGCTTTGTGAATCTGCAGGACTCCGGCACATCAGGCCTGAATGAACTGACGTACAGAGGAAGCAGCGGCAATGACTTGATTCAGCTGGACACTGTCGCAGCCAACCGCTGGTCAAATTACGGAACACCGGGCGACGGCTTGCTGATTTCCTACTTCGATGATGTTGCAAAAACATTCCTTCCTGTGGATGCCAGCAGCACAAATGCTCTGACAAGTATCCATAGCGGGTTACTGTCCGCGTCTGCTCGTTTTCAGGTCGTGAACTATTCGTCAATCAATCTGGTCACGGTTCTGGCTGGACCGGGAGACGACAAAATCATCAGTGATGACACGGCTCAGACTATTGATGTGTATGGCAATGACGGCGACGATCAGATGTACGTCGGTTCGATTCTTGCCACGGCTCAGGTTTCAGTCGATGGTCAGGTGATCGAAGTTGTGACGGATTACACTCGCGGCACATCCTTCCCGATGAACTTCTATGGGGGAGAGGGGAATGACTATTTCGAGGTCAATCACAATCAGGCTGAGATCGGGTTGTATGGAGATAATGGTGACGACACGTTCTTCGTGAAAGCTTTGCTGACGCTGACGCAGGATGAGCAGATTGAAGAGCTGCCGACTGCTCAGACGACCGTCAGCGGCACGTTCGGCGAAGATGCGCGGCCGGATCAACAGAGTGCGATCGATACGAAGGCTGTCGATCGGGATTCGTTGTATTACGTTCAGAACGCGAATATCCGGATCGATGGTGGGGCGGGCTTTGATTCCGTGGCCATTGTCGGCACAGCCTTAAGCGACACATTCTTTGTCTATACGGAGATCGTGGCGGGTAAAAAGAAGCAGCGTATTTATGGTGCGGGGATCAAGCTGACGGAACTGTTAAATGTCGAGCGAATCCAGCTCATTACCGGAGCCGGCGACGACCGCGTCTATCTGCTGGGAGTTGACCTCGGACCTGTTGCCGACATGGTGATAAACACCGGTGCAGGCAGCGATACGGTCATTGTGGGGACGGATGCCAATACGGCGGAACTGACGTTCAATCTGAACTTCCCGACATACCGTCGCACAAACTATGCGACGGTCCTTGGATTCGATGGTGGAGAAAAGTCGCCGGTTGGATTTGGAATTGAGATTACCCTGCCGTCTGTCTTCAACCGGATCGTTGCTTTTGAAGCGGTGGTACCGGCGCATACGGAACGGTTCACCGTGCCGAGTTCGAGCGGAATCGGTGGATCAACGGCTTGGACACTCGCCGATATTCTTAATCCAGTCCTGTTGACCGATCCTGAAGGTCTGGTGGATTCCGTCATCTTCAATAATCTGCAGGGCTCTTCCAATTTGATTTTTGACGACCGTTCGATGACCAAAACAGTCATTACGACGGCGCCAAATCGAGTCGTCTACCCGGCCATCACCACAGGTGGAGATCCACGAACGGATTTGGTTTCACAACTCCGATCGTTGACGGGACCCAATCTGACGAGAGTCAGAAACACGTTGGATGACTATCTGAAAAACCAGATTGAATTCACGAACCGCTATTACGACACGACATTGATAGATCGTCTGAGTTCGTTGCAGGCGGGAAAGAATGAGACGGTCCAGATCGCCAGCGGTATTTCGTACGCGACGTTCCAGGATACTCTCGACAGCAACCAGAACGTGGTGTCCGCTCGCGCACAGCTCGACGAATTCCTTGCGGGGACAGGATTCACGGCGTCTTATTCTACAACATCGCATCCTGATCCAAGTCGTTCTGATGTTCTCTTTTCGCTGGCAAATATTTACAACCCAGCGACCAGCCAGGAGCTGGCGTTTGAAGTGCAGAACAGCGAGATAACGCTGGATGGAAATACTGTTCCGAACGTGATCGGCATCAGCCTGATTACTGCGGGACCGGTCAACCTGAAGGTTTACAATGGCTATGTGGTGAGTCGAACCAGTGTTTCTGATGGTCAATGGAACAGCCTGCATGTCAACGGTCAACCGGCGAATGTGTTCTTTGATGCATTTGACCAGGCAGAGCTGAAGCTCAACTCTGAGACCAGTACAACGCTGACTCTGAACAACAGCAGCTTTGCGGGAAAAACCGTTGTTCGGGGAGGAAACCTGAACGATCAGTTTAATGTCCTCGCAATTGGCGGGCAGACGTTTCTGCATGGCGGCCCCGGGGACGATACGTTCTCAATCGGCGAAGGAACGGTCGATAAGGTCAATAGCCAGCTCTTCACCTTCGGCGAGGACGGCTACGACAGTGTGCAGATCCATGGAGAAGCATTGACCGCCGGCGCTAATGTTGACCTGAAGAACAGTACCGTTCAGCACACCACCGAATCTGATGAATTGCGACAAGTCACCGACGCTTTAGGATTTTCAGTCACGGATCCAACGGAAAACCAGTTGATTAGTAATCTGCTAAAGCTGAAGGCCATTGCGGATGCTCAATCGGCAGCTCAGGCCAACGCCGCTGATCTCCGGAACGTCGCAGTGCGAGCGGCCAATGAACTCGGAACGATTGTTGGCGACATCCTGCGGGACGCACAGACTGCATTTCAGAATGGTGTGGCGGAAATTGTCACCACGAAGCAGAATGCGCTGAAGGCATTCCTGAAGGACACGCTGACAAAGTACTTCGCCGCCAGGGCGGGAGCGGAGAATGCACAGGTTCAGATTAATTCACTGAACTCGCAATTAGCGGGCTACAGTTCGCAAATTGCATCGCTCGTTCAGCGGGTGACGCAAACGGTCGTCAGCGGATGGGACGCTATCTTTGGATCCAGTCAAGAGATTGAGATCGTCAGGCCTTCCGAAGTCCCCACAGGCTCTTATCCGACAGAAAAACAGCTTCTCGATGCCTACGACCAGAATACTAGGACACTCAATCTGAGCAGTATCTTTTCAAGAGTACGCACTGTCACCTATGTCATCGGCATACCATTCTATGGGTCGTGGAATTACAATTACCGGAACTTCAACGTTCCGACTGTCGGCAGCGGTTACAATATGAAGCCGACACTTGATGAGATGAAGCGTTTGCGTGACACGAGTCAGCAAAAGAAGAAAGACCTCGCTCAGTTCAATCAGGCTCAAAACAATGCTGGCGTTCTTCTGTCTCCGTTCTTCACGGCCGCAACCGGTGACTCATACGGCGTATCATCCGCGGAATTGAATGCTTACTATCAGTCAGCATCAACGATTGGAACCAGCAGTGCAGCCGACTCCCTGATCGCAACAAATTTCAGTGTTGCGACCTCCCTGCAGTCGATGCAGGATCAGTTCGATGCGGCGGCGGCGAATATCAGGCTGGGATTTGCAGCGTCAGTCGCCTCAGCCAACCGTCTTGCTGGTGCCAATACGGCGATTACATGGGCAGTCAATATCTTGCTGGGAAAAATCGATGTTCTCCGTCAGGAATTAACATTTCAGGCCCAGACGGGGAACAGTCTATACAGATTCAACACCGGCGGCGTGTTGGTAAACAACTTTACCTACACTCCGGACCCGAACCTGATCTACAGCAATATTAGTCTTCGAGGAAGTACACTTTACACGGCCTATAATTCGTTCGTTGTGGGAAGCGGATTTACTATTCGAGACCTGAATTTCAATCAGAGCTTTTTCTTCAACACAGCATTTCGGGTTGATGAATTCACAGCCGGCGATGACGGCAACCTGTATATGACGTCTGGTAACAGAATCTATAAATACAGTCCTTCCGGAACGGAACTGGGTTCTTATACTGATAGCGACACGAGTTTAAAATACACACAGCTGAGTGTGAATGCAGGCGTTGTCTTTGCAATCTATGTAACTGGAGCCGGAAATACCGGAATTCATCGGCTTAATGCAAACCTGTCCCAGCTGGGTGGACTTAACACGAATGGTGTGGAAGCCGACGGTATTGCCGTAGCCACGAACGGTTCGTTTTATGTGAGTTTTGGTGGGAGGATTGAAAGTTACAACGCATCTGTCAACTTCCTGAGTGACTACACTCATCCTGATTCCAATCTCGTCTACAGCTCACTTTCCGTTCAGGGAGACAAGGTCTATGCCAGTTACCGATCCACCGTGTCTGGTAAGGGTGTAACTGCCTTCGATTTGAGTCTGAGTGGTGAGCTGAGTTCCTTCCACACGCCGTTCACGGCCAACGGCATTGCGGCTGGACCAGACGGAATCTATCTGACATCCGGCGACGGGCTCGATCAGATTCTTCCCGGAATTCGTCAACAAGCGGTGCCGCGAATATTGTTGACCGAAGAAGCGGCCGCATTGAACCAATTGAAAACGCTTTGGAATGGTATCAACGCAGCGACGGCATCGGGTGGGTTCGTTCAGGCCGTGAACTTCCGCAATGCGGCGAACCCGACCTGGAATGACGCTGATAGTCTCTTCAATGATCCGGGTTTCGTGAAAGTGTTGACGGCCTACAACCAATCTCAGGAACTGGCCAGAACGCTAAAGGCTTACGAACAGAGTCACAAGATCGTCGGGCGTTTCAGCGACTATAAAACCAGTTCGGATTTCCGCAGTTTCCGCACTGTCCTGCAGAACATCGATTCATTCCAGACTTCTCGCCCGTACCTGGTTGACGGCTTCAATTTTGAGCTCTTTAAGTCACAGTATCAGCAGCTTCTGAGTCTTCGTGGTTCCGTCGCACCACAACTGGGACTTCTGGCCGACGAATCCATGTACGACGCCATGTTGAAGTCACTTCAGAATGACCTGGAACGACTTCAGTCCGTGGATAATTCGAACCAGGCCATCGTGCAGTTCTTCCAGCAGCAGCACAACGCCGCAAGTGCGCGACTCACGACGACGCAAACACGACTGACCAGTGAGTACACCGTCAACTTGAGCTGGCTCTTCGGCTACAGCGCCATCTTCCAGCTCGATTACACTTGCGACGCCAGATACATCCAGGCCGTGAGCGATAAGCAGGGCGCCCTCGCGGCCCTGAATGATGCAACAACAAAGAGTTCATCAGCAAGTTCTCTGCTGACAGATCTTTCAACACAGATCAACGACTTTGACACGGCTCTGGACGGACTGCGTGCCACACTGTCCCAGTACTTCGAAAGCTTCGAGGATTTCTACAGCTATATCGACAACATGTTTGGCCTGCTGAAGGATGTCAGTGGTTCGACCATTGATGTGGTCCGGCAGACTCGCGGAGCACAGGCGGCCATCGATTTCAGAAATGCGGTGACTACGACCGGTGACAAGCTGCACTATCTGAATACCTATGTTGTGACCGATCAGAACGGAATCACCAGCAGCAGCGAGGTCCTGGCAGATGGCCCCTCAAAGACGTCCATTAAAACGATAAGTCGGCAAAAGGACTTTTTCAATGTGTTGTCGGTGACCGGTTTGAACTCCGGCGGAATTCACATTCATGATAGTGACGTCGAGAACGTGCGTGTATTCCTGAGTGACCAGAAAGATTCTGTTCGAGTCGCGGGATTGACGCAGGCGAATACAAATAACTTCGTGGGAGTTTATACCGGAGGCGGAGCGGACAGAGTCACCGTCGCGAATTCGATTCCGGCGTTGTCAGCTTCTTTGTTAATTAACGCGGGTGCCGGTAACGACATCGTTGATGCGAAGCTCTCTTCGGTCTGGGTAACGGCTTTCGGGGGTGACGGCAACGACACGATCTACGGAAGTCAGTACAACGATACTCTGTCGGGAGACAGTGGCAATGATTCGCTCTTCGGTGGCAAAGGCAATGATTTCTATCTCTTCAACCGTGCCATATCGGCCGAAGCCGATCGGGTGACCGAGAATCCGAACGAAGGAACGGATATGTTGTCGTTCTCCGGACTCACGACATCCGTAACGCTGAATCTGGGATTGACGACCATTCAGAATGTCCACACCAATCGAACGCTGCAACTGAACTCTGCTGCCACGTTTGAGAACATTGAGGGAGGGGTTGCGAGGGATATCCTGACTGGGAACGCGCTGAATAACGTGCTGGTCGGCAACGCTGGCAACGATCTGCTGAAGGGCAATGCTGGCAATGACACTTTGCAGGGCGGAGCAGGCAATGATTCAATGAGCGGAGGCGCAGGCGATGATACATACAGCTTTGACTGGGCATTCCTGGCGGAAACAGACACGATCACGGAGGCCGCCAACGAGGGTGTTGATATTCTCGACTTCTCCCTGTTGTCAGGCTCGTTCGCAGCCTCAGTGACGCTGGATCTGGGATTGGCCACTCCTCAGGTCGTACACCTCAATCGGACGCTGCAACTGAATTCCGGTGCGACACTCGAGAATATAATTGGTGGATCTGCGGCTGATACCCTGACCGGCAATGCGCTGGATAATGCCTTGTTTGGGAACGGAGGCAACGACCGCCTGATCGGGGTCGCTGGCAATGACACTCTGACAGGTGGAGATGGCAATGATCTGTTGACCGGTGGCTCGGGTGACGATACCTACATCTTTGGCCAGGCTTCTGGCATTCAAACAGACACTGTCACCGAGGCCGCAAACGGAGGCCGGGACACTCTGGACTTCTCCGACCTGACGACCGCGGTCGTGTTCAATCTTGGATCGATAGCCGTCCAGAATGTTCACACCAATCGTAAGCTGAAGCTAAATCTGGGGACAACATTCGAGAATGTCATCGGCGGCTCTGCCGCAGATACGCTGACGGGCAACTCGCTGAACAATGTTCTGATTGGCAACGCCGGCAACGACAAACTGAACGGCGACGCCGGTAACGATACTCTGACAGGTGGAGATGGCTCTGATTTGTTGACCGGCGGTCTGGGTGATGACACGTACGTCTTCGGTGCGGCTTCAGCCGCTGAGTCAGATACAATCACCGAGGCCACTAACGGCGGCGTGGACACTCTGGATTTCTCTTCATTGACGACAGCTGTCACGATGAATTTGGGATCCTCGGCTCTTCAGACGGTGCATACAAGGCGCCAACTCAAGTTGAACGCTACGACAACGTTTGAAAATATTACGGGTGGTTCGGCCGGTGATACGTTGACGGGCAATTCGTTGAACAATGTTCTGACTGGCAATGCCGGCAATGACTCGCTGAACGGAGCTGCTGGAAACGATACCTTGCTTGGTGGAACAGGGAACGACGTCTACTTTTTTGGAACGGCAAACATTGCTGAGATCGACAAAGTCACTGAACTTACGAATGGTGGTTTCGATACCTTGAATTTTGCGGCTCTGAAAACCGGCGTTACCCTGCAACTGGGAACCACGGTGCTTCAGGCCGTACACGCCAATCGCCGACTGCAACTGAATTCCTCCAGCAGCTTTGAATCCGTAATCGGAGGACAGAGCGATGATCTGTTAATTGGCAACGCAGTTGCCAATACGCTCACAGGCAACGCCGGTGACGATGTGCTTGTCGGGAGTGGAGGAAATGATGTCTTGAACGGCGGTGACGGGCGTGACATTCTGATCGGCAGTGCTGGCATCGATTCGCTCATCGGCGGTACCGGTGACGACATTCTGATCGGTGGAGTTACGACGAGTGATACATTGATCGTTAAGCTGAAAAACCTTCGCAAAGAATGGGTTTCGGCCCGCGACTACGCTACACGCATCACCCGAATTCGTGCTGGTGTGGGTACGCCCCCTGCGTCACTCAAGGCTAAGACGACCGTTGTCAACGACGCTGGAGCAGATGACTCTCTCGCTGGAGGTGGTGGGGCAGACTGGTACTTCAAGGCTGTCGATGACACGATCACCGACTTGTTTGCGAATGAATTGATTGATCTGATCTGATCTGAAGTAGTTGCCTGGCGAAGTGCATGTTGTTGGGTTGGGTGCCTTTCGGAGTTTTCAGTTTTTCCGGCAATTCGATGGCACTGAACAGTGGGTTTGAGACTGAGTTTTCTGCGGTAGGAGAGGATTTGAATTATGTAGTTCCGGAATGAGCAGAAGCCACGTGCGTTCAGTGTGTTCACACCAATTAGCCAATGTTCGGCATGTGGGGCCATGCTTTGCCGAGCGGGGCACTCAATGCTGACAGTGGATCAGCAGATGATGGTGCCAGTATGTTTAGTGACACTTCAGCACAACGTGGCTGGCAAGTTTCTGCTGGCCCCGGGACGGAACGAACTGGCACCGATTTGAAGGCGCGAACGACCGCCGAAAGCGAGGCCGATTTGAACGATGCTTTTGCGCTCGTTATTCGAAAACCAACTCTTCACGCACATTGCGGATGCGTGAGAGTGTTTTACTCGTGCGAGCCTGGAGGAACAGGTCTCTGTTCTTGTCGAAACCGGTGACGGTGACGTCAAAGCTTTCTGCGTCCGGGTAAACGATCAGACGGTTGGGTTCCGGAATTTCGATATGAGCCCCGTGAGCATCAATCTGCACGGGGGCCTGATCCAGCTGGAAGTCGGTGGTCGAATACTTTCGCAACGCACTGCCGCTACGGCGATCATAGGCCACCAGAATCTCAATGCCTCGATTCAACTCCGCCTGCGTTGGACGGCCGGCAATTCGGAACCCGCCTTCACGTCGATTAAGCCGCCAGGAACGAACCGCGCGAGGCTTGGCTTTCAGGCTCTTTAGACGCTGATCGCTCGCCGCACTCTCCTCTGGCGATTTACTGGTCATCGACGAAAACTCCACGGCCCAGTTGGCACCAACGCCAGCCCCGCCGACCGAAAACACATCCAGCAGCAGTTCGGGATCTTCGTCTTCCGCCGCTTCCGTCAGCATCTGGCAGAGATCAGCTACAGAATTGCGAACGAACCGCAAAGTCGCGGCGCCGTTGACGTACTTGCCTTTGAAATGCGACGACTCTTCATGCCATTCGGTATGCGCCGGATTCTCCGCGTCGCCGAGGAATTCCGTCAAGGGGGCGTCATCAATGGCGACGATGCCATGCACATCCCGAATCAGGCGGCTGCGAACGTCGGAGATGATGATTCCGTCGCGGATGAACATCGGCCGCTTCTGCAGTGATCCTTGCGCTCGTTCCAGATAAATCTTAAACCAGGAGTTCCGCACGGCCCCATGGCGGTGATGCACGTCCAGCGGGATTGTCAGCGCTAAACGCCCGGCATCATGAAATGCTTTCCGCAGAGCTGCAAAAATCTCCGGAGGAATCGACTTTTGATTCCATTTGGCGAGACTGCCAGGAACATTCGAATGCAGCAGAATTTGAGCCGCAGCGGTTTCGTGGGACAGCGCCCATTGAGTCAGGCTAAGCAGTGGCGCGATCTGCTGCTGAATCTGTTCGCTGGCGAGATCCACAATACCGGGCAGCGTTCGCGAATTAATCACCGTCTGACACTGATGTCCTTCAACGGTTACTATAAGCTCATCACGCTGGATGACATAGAAATAGTCCTGCACGACGGATTCAACCACAGCTTCCGGAGTCCAGCTGAGATCGCAGAATGGCACGACGATCGATAACCCGGGATCCTTTTTGCGTTCAAGGCAGAAATCCGATTCAAACTGATTAATGAAATCTTCGTCGTCAACAGGCGCGGCAGCTTCGTCCTTGTCGGGTTTTTCTCCGAACCAGCCGTCGGGCGTGTAACTCTTGTCGTCGATATGGTGAGAACGCAAAATGGACTGACCGACGAGCAATCGTTTTCCGTCGTCGTGGCGAACAGTCAGTCCAAAGAAACTTCGAATGGCGCTGCTGCGTGGAAACACAAATTTCCCCAGGCCCCAGCGGCCTCGCCCGGTTTCCAGTTTGTTCGACTGGCCTTCAGCGCGGAAAAAATAGTAGAACGGATTTCTGACACCCGGGATCTCGTGGTACTGTTCCACGTCGCCGGTCAGTCCCGTTGTGCCACTGTCTTCGTAGGTAATGAACGGACAAATATCGTCTTTGCCCGGAGCGTCTCGCAAGCCGCTGCCAGTGGCATGAAAATGATCCCAGCCGCCCCGAAAATACGGTTTGGCCGCCGCCGGGCTGAGAGCGCTTTCCTGGCCGGAAATAAAGATACGGATCGAGACTGGCCCATTGAGACCGGGTCGCCTGGCGTCCAGCGAATTTTGCACGGCTTCACGGATGAACGCCCGCAATTCAGTGTCGTTCGAAAAGAACTCACCCTGAGTCGCTTCGCGGTTTTTAAACCGCGGATTCACTTTACTGAAATGCCACGCGAGTTTCACTAAAAAGCCTGCACTGGTATCAATTGAAGAATCTGAACAATCTAAAGTCCTTCAAAGTTAACCGCCCCTGCGGCTGGTTCAAGTGGCAAACCGAAAACCTTCGGCCATGGTTCAAAAATGCGACCGTCCATGCTGGCAAAGTCACCGGATTTGGCGATTTTTTGTTGTCGGCGGGAGCATGTTGCAGAAAATTCTCGGTTCCATTCTTTCCTGCTGTCCGCTACTTTCGGCACAGGTTCACACAATCCGGCTGAATCAAATTTGAAGAAGTGAGGTGTGACGAAGAGGGGGGACTCATGATGCGCCCGGTCCTTTCAAGCACCCATGCAAAAGTTTCTGTGTTCAACCGTTAGCCGACAGGCGTACGCGGGGAGTTATCAACGTACGCCTGTCGGCTAACGGTTAAACGAATTCTCCTCAGTTACTTGTGCGTGACTGCTTACCCGGCGATTCAACCTCACCGCGTCCCAATTCTGTACCCCGATTTTTAAGGTTTTGTAATGTCTGGCGATCGACGAAATTTTCTGAATGCTATGGCCCTGTCTGGACTTGGAGCGGCTGCTGCGGGAATGCAGCCTGGATCTGTTCACGCCGCAGGAACCAATCGGCCGACTTTCGCCAGGCGAGACAACGCGTTTCGCTTCTGCCTGAACACAAGCACGATTCGAGGCCAGGAACTGGGGATTGAAAAGGAAGTGGACATTGCTGCGGGGGCAGGTTACGACGGCATTGAACCGTGGATTCCCACCTTGCGGCAGTTTGTGGAAAAAGGCGGCAAGCTGGCCGATCTACGCAAGCGAATTTCCGACAGCGGTCTGACCGTCGACAGCGCCATCGGATTTGCTCAGTGGATCGTCGACGATGAAGAGAAACGGAAAGCCGCTCTGGAAGAGGCTCGCCGCGATATGGAGATGCTGCGTGAAATCGGCGGAACTCGTATCGCCGCTCCTCCAGTGGGCGCTCATCAGGCTGACAGCCCGAAGCTGGATCTGTTTGTCGTGGCCGAACGTTTCAGGGCACTGCAGAATCTGGGCGACCAGATGGATGTGCTGCCGCAGCTGGAAGTCTGGGGCTTCTCAAGAAATCTTTCGCGTCTGGGCGAAGTGATGTTTGTGGCGGGGGAAACCGGACATCCCAAAGCCTGTCTGCTGCTGGATATCTATCACATTTTCAAAGGCGGTTCGGACTTCACCGGTTTAAATCTCTTCAGCGACGCCCCGCTGCAGGTGTTTCATGTGAACGATTATCCGGCGACGCCCGCACGCGAAGAAATGAACGACTCGCATCGCGTCTACCCGGGTGACGGAGTGGCTCCGATGTCGAAGATCCTGAATTCCATTGGAGGCCACGGGCGGCATATCACTCTGTCGCTGGAGTTATTCAATCGCGATTACTGGAAACAGGATGCCATGGAAGTCGCAAAGACGGGGCTGGAAAAAATGAAGGCCGTTGTGGAGGCCGCCGGAAAGACGGCTGTCTGAGCGACGATGTGGCTGATGCTTCGTTTTCGTCTCTATTTCAGAAGTCAATGGGCTGATTCTGGCCACTGAGCCCGCTGTTGTCTATAACTTCGCCTCTGATCTGTCGGTTTATGCAGACGCCGATGATCAGCCATCGGCTTCTGCTGCACCAGCTTCCTGCGGGACGGTTGCCGGTCTGAGAATTCCAGCCTTTCAATACCGCTGATTTGATGTGATGAATTCGGGCCTCTGCTGATCAATGACTATTGCAAATCTTCATGTTCCTCTGACTGCTCGCCGTGGAAGCATTGCGATTGGCAACTTCGACGGAGTGCACAGTGGTCACGCAGCGATGCTGCAATGTTTGCAGCGCCTGGCAGTCGAAACGAATTCTAAAGCGGTGGCTGTCACTTTTGATCCGCACCCTATCACCCTGCTGCGGCCCGAATTCACTCCGCCCGTTCTGACCACCGTACACGAACGGATCTCGCTCCTGAAAAAGCAGGGGGTAGATGAAGTTGTCGTTCTGCCCGTGACTCGAAAACTGTTGGAGATGACCGGTGAGCAGTTCTTTGCGGATGTCATCGTCGGCCTGTTCGAAGCTCGCGGCATTGTCGAAGGGCCCAACTTCCGCTTCGGCAAGGACCGCCACGGGGACGTGAGTCTGCTAAAAAACCTATGTGAGACCAGCGGTCTGCAGTGCCGCATTGTGGAGCCTGTGCTTGAATCAGAAGTCATGATCTCTTCCAGCCGTATTCGCGAACTGCTCTGCAGCCGCGCAATGATTCAGGCGGTGGAACTGCTTGGACATCCGTATCGAATCTCGGGCATGGTTCAACGCGGGGCTAGGCGAGGCCGGACGATTGGATTTCCCACGGCGAACCTGTCCGAAATCCCAACACTCTTACCGGCTCATGGTGTGTATGCTGGAATGACGCAGTTGGAGGATCGCCAATATCCGGTGGCGGTCAGTATTGGCCCGAACCCCACATTCGGCGAACACCGCGAAAAAATTGAATGCTATGTCGACGGCTATTCGGGCAACCTTTACGAAAGCCGACTCGATGTGGATCTTCTGGGCGAAGTGCGACCCCTGCATGCGTTTGCTTCGATCGAACAGCTGATTACTCAGATTCAAACGGATGTCGACGCGTGCCGCCGGATTGCGGCTCCATGGATCAACACATCGGCTGGCTAAACGAAGGCTAAGCAACCGCCCATCGCCGACGGAATGTTAATTTAATTTTTATGCCTCCTTTTGAGCAAGTCAGCACCTTGATTTTCGACACTTGTCGGGCACTGTTTTAATGTCGGCGATCAGGTTCCGGATCTGCGCCTTTCAGGCGACGAATCATGGCCAGAATATCCTTCGGCCATGGCGACTTGTAGTCGTGCGGTTCCTTCGTCACCGGATGCACAAAACCGAGCTCGGCGGCATGCAGCGCCAGACGAGGCGCTTTGCTGTGATCGGAAATCGGAGCCGCTCCAACCGGGCCTCGATACTTCACATCTCCGCAGATCGGATGACCAAGTTCCGCCAGATGGATGCGAATCTGATTTGTACGTCCCGTTTCCAGTCGACATTCGAGTTCACAATAGTCGCCAAGACGCCTCAGGGGATTAATGTGAGTCACCATTCGGCGGCCCCAGCTTCCGTCGGGCGAACTGCCGCGCAGGCCGTCGCCGCGGTCACGGATTTGGCGACTCTCAATTGTCTGCTCAGGTAACAAGCCGGGGATGACGCAAAAATAACGACGCAGTGCATCGTGAGCCGCAAATTGTTCGATCAGGCCGGCCTGCGAGGCTTCGTTCCTTGCGAACACCAGGATGCCGCTGGTTTCACGATCAATCCGATGCACCGCCAGCAGTTCACTGCCAGTGTTGCGGAGGATCGGGTCCTTGCGACGGCTGATGAGCCGCTGCAGGCACTCTTCGAGAGATGGCTGGCGATCTTTCTTCTCCTGCTTCCAGTTGACGTCGCCCGGATGCCGCAACGACAACATTCCGGCCGGCTTTTCGGCGACGACTACATCCGGATCGACGAACAGGATTTTCACATCATCGTCGCGCGGCGGTGGTGGCAGCGGCTGACCACGAAGTTCGATCGTATCGCCCGCCACAACTCGCCGCCCCTCATCAATACACAAGATTCCGTTCACCGAAATCAAACGACTGATCAGGTGCTTCTTTGCGGCCGACCATGGCAGATTGGGAACGTGCCTTCGCAACGCGGCAAGAACCGCACCGGCGGTCTCGGACGTCACAGAAAACTGCTGAGGAGAGATTGAATTCATCGACGTTCTGTTTTACCATTTTCTGACCATAAGCACTCACGCACAAGTAATTGGCCAGAGTACCACATTCCGCCCTGCTGCACAGGCGCGCCTGCGACGTCCGGCTGGCGAGTTTTCAAATCGATTTCGCAGTCTGCCGCGACACCAACAGCGAATCCTGCAGGGAAACCGGATGCGTTCTGCAAGGTTCTTCTACATTCGGCGATGGTTGCCTGCATGTTTGCGAATCCGGAGCCCAGACGATCAAACAGCTTGCGTGGCCGTTGCGCATTCCGGACACTGCCGTTTTGTTTTCCTCCGTATCTTCTGCCGCCGGTGTTCCGTGTTTTCTTTCCGCACCAATCATTCCCGCCGCGACGTTCTGGTGACGGGCGTGGGAATGGTGACGCCGCTCGGTTGCTCGGCCAACGAAACATGGCGGCGGCTCATTCGCAACGAACGCGGCGGCCGCATCCTGACGCCCGACGACATTGATCATTACGAACAACTGAGTGATCTCACAGGGGTGCGTCTGAATGGTGCGCCGGTTGATCATGCGGACGTGGTTCACAGACTGCACGCTTCGTCGATCATGAGTCCGCAGAGCCCTGAAATTCAGTCCTTGTGGAGTTCCGAACCGCTTGTGGCGATGTCACTGCTGGCCCTGCACGAAGCGCTGGGCCACGCGAACCTGCAGCCGCAACGAAGCGCCGATCGATTGGCGGTGGCTTACGGCAGCAGCAAAGGTGGTCTGCGAACAGCCGAACGTCTGACCGAGATGCTGGGGGCACCGCTGACTTCCAGTTTCAATCAGGCCAGTCGACCACCTTCGGTTGCGGACGATTCGCGGGCAGAGGCGGAACGCGATCGTCAGTTTGCGTTGCTCTGGTCCAGTACTTTTTCGACGGACAGCGCCACCCGAGCCATCGCTGCCGTTCTTGGCGCGCAGGCGGGTGTCAGCTGTCCGGTTGCGGCGTGCGCCACCGGATTGATTTCCGTGTTGCAGGGCGCTGCGATGATTCATGCAGGGCTTTGTGATGTCTGCATTGTCGGCAGCGCAGATGCAGGTCTGAGAGCCTCCGTACTGTCGTCGTTTCACCGGCTGCGAGTCACCTCGCGAAACCACGACGCGGCGACAGCCTGCCGACCCTTTGATGAAGCTCGCGATGGCTTCATTGTTGGTGAAGGTGCAGCCGTTTTGGTTCTGGAATCGCGTGAACATGCGGCAGCAAGAAACCAGGCCGGTCTGGCAAGCGTTGTTGCCGGTGGCTGGTTGAGCGATCCCACTGGGATGACTCAGATCGACGCTTCCGGCGCCGTTGTTGAAGAGCTGCTGCGACGGACTCACGCTGGTCGATCGCTGCGTCCGAATTTCATCAGCCTGCACGGCACCGGTACGGAATCGAATGATCTGGCCGAGGCTCGCGGAATCAGCAATGCCTTCGGAGATGCTGCGCCGCATTGCTTTGGCGTCAAGGGGGCGCTGGGCCACCTGCTGGGCGCCGCTGGCAGCGTGGAAACGGTTATCACAATTCTGGCGCTGCACCATCGCCAGATTCCAGGCACAATAAATCTGTCGCAGCAGGATCCGCGCTGCAACATTCCGCTCAGCAGCACAGCCGTGCGACACAATTCGCTGCAGTGTGCAGCCAAGCTGTCGCTTGGCTTTGGCGGCCATGTGGCCTACGGTGTTTTCGGTGCGGAGAACTTGTGAATTTCATTTAGAAATCAATAAATCTACAGCCTCGAAGCAAACGGACTGAACTCAGTTGATGATCCCCAGGGATTGGCCCACTTTCCGAAACGCAGACACAGCGCGTTCCAGCTGATCGTGCGAATGAGCGGCCGACATTTGAGTCCTGATGCGGGCTTCGCCCTTCGGCACAACAGGAAACGAAAAGCTTACGACGTAAATTCCTTCCTGCAGCAGGGCCTCCGCAAATTGTGCGGCGAGCGACGCGTCACCGATCATGACGGGAATAATTGGATGCTCCCCGTCAAGAACACGGAACCCGGCACTCACCATTGCAGTTCGAAAATACTGAGTGTTGTGACGCAACTGATCTCTCAACTGTTGCGATTCGCTGATCAGTTCAAGCGCTCTGACAGACGCGGCGGCAATCGGCGGTGCCAGCGTATTCGAAAACAGGTACGGGCGTGATCGCTGACGCAGCAGATCGATGATCGGCTTTCGACCGCTCGTGTAGCCACCACTGGCGCCGCCGAGCGCCTTTCCCAAAGTGCCAGTGAGAATGTCGATGCGATCCGCGATACCAAAATGTTCTGGCGTGCCGCGGCCGGATGGACCCATGAAACCCACGGCGTGGGAATCATCCACCATCACACTCGCGTTGTATTTGTCAGCCAGTTCACAGACGGCCGGCAGGTTCGCGAGATACCCGTCCATGGAAAACACACCGTCGGTGGCGATCAGGCGGAACCGACACGCTTCAGTCGCCTGCAGTTGCTCTTCCAGATGGGCCATATCATTGTTGCGATAACGAAATCGCTGAGCCTTGCTGAGGCGGATTCCATCAATAATGCTGGCATGATTCAGGGAGTCCGAAATGATCGCATCGGACTCACCCAGCAACGTTTCAAACAGGCCTCCATTCGCATCGAAGCACGAGCTGTAAAGAATCGTGTCGTCCGTCCCCAGAAACTCGCTCAGTTTTTTTTCCAGAGTCCGATGAATCGTCTGCGTTCCGCAAATAAAGCGGACCGACGCCATGCCGTAACCCCAGCGATCCAGAGCCTCATGCGCCGCCTGAATGATGGCCGGATGATCGGCCAGACCCAGGTAATTGTTCGCACATAGATTTAAAACTTCGCGTTGATCCTGCAGACGGATATCCGTCTGCTGCGGCGAATCAATCGTTCGCTCGGACTTGAACAATCCCTGCTGACGAATGGATTCCAGCTCGCGAAGAGCGTGATCCGTTAAAGTGGACATGGAAAATTCTCCATCGGCTGAATAAAGAAGGACGCAAGCGAGAGCACGTTTTCGGAAGAGCCGCTCAGCGGTTTTTGAATGAAACCCGTGGCCCCGAATTGCTGCCTATTGCCAGCTGAGAATCACCTTCCCGGACTGCCCGGATCTCATCGCCTCGAAACCTTTTTCGAATTCCGTAAAGTGCAGGCGGTGAGTAATCACGGGGCTGATATCCAGCCCGCTCTGCAGCATCACCGTCATTTTGTACCACGTTTCATACATCTCACGGCCGTAAATTCCTTGAATCGTCAGCATGTTGAACACCACAATATGCCAGTCGATCGAAATGTCTTCGGACGGAATTCCGAGCATCGCGATCTTCCCGCCGTGAGCCATATTCTTCAGCATGCTCCTGAAAGCTGACGGATTGCCGGACATCTCCAGCCCGACGTCAAAGCCTTCGGCCATCCCGAGCTCGCGCTGGACGTCTTCCAGCGATTCCGTTCGAACATCAACAGCTCGCGTGGCACCCAATTTTCTGGCAAGCTCCAGCCGCCACGGGTTCACGTCGGTCACGACTACGAAGCGGGCTCCCGCATGTCGCACTACAGCCGCCGCCATCAGGCCAATCGGACCAGCGCCGGTGATCAGCACATCTTCACCGAGCACGGGAAAGGCCAGTGCCGTGTGGACTGCGTTTCCAAACGGATCAAAAATGGCAGCAATATCGCGATCAATGCTGTCGTGATGATGCCACACATTTGTCATCGGCAGGGCGATATATTCGGCAAACGCGCCTGGCCGATTCACGCCAATCCCCTGCGTCTTCGGACACAAATGACGACGGCCGGCAAGACAGTTTCGACAACGTCCACAGACCACATGGCCTTCGCCGCTGACGATTTCGCCAGGATGGAAGTCGACAACATTCGAGCCGACAGAAACGATTTCGCCCACAAATTCATGACCGACAGTCATTGGCACCGGGATGGTTTTGCGAGCCCACGCGTCCCATTCATAAATGTGTACGTCGGTGCCGCAGATCCCTGTGCGATCCACTTTGATCAGGACATCGTTGACGCCAACCTGTGGCTCCGGAACATCTTCCAGCCAGAGCCCCTTTTCCGTGTGACGTTTGACGAGAGCCTTCATGTTGGCGTCCTTCTTCGCTATTGAATATACTGGATGTGTTGTGCAGGATATTAGAGAACACCATCGTCCAGCTTGCAAGACGCACTTCCGCTATAGTGGATATTTTCACAAGAGTGATCAGGAATGAAGAAGACGCCGAACGCCGCAGAAGCCAGCAGCCAGTCCGCAGAAGATGTCAGTCGCCACGTTTGCCGCCGAATTCACGAGCTGCGGCAGGTGCGAGGCTGGTCGCTGGATGTGCTGTCTCGGGCTTCCGGCGTCAGTCGGTCGATGCTGAGTCAGATTGAACGTGAGCAGGCAAATCCGACTTTGGCGGTGACAGTAAAGATTGCCAGCGCGCTGGGGTTGTCGATGGCCGAATTGCTGGAACAGGTGGCTCCTGCTCAGAACATTGAAATCATTCGCGCGGAGGATCGCAGTCATATTTTTCGAGCCGACAGCAATTGCTCGATCCGCACCCTGTCTCCCCTTCATCTGGAAAAGGACGTCGAGTTTTACGAAGTCCTCCTGAATGCCGATGGCATTTTGCGTTCGGCCGCGCATTTCGAAGGAACGCGGGAATTCCTGACCGTCCAGAAGGGGAAGGTCAGCGTCACCTCCGACACCGAATTAACGGAACTGAATAAAGGCGATTCCGCCAGCTACCGCGCCGACGTCCCTCACGAAATTAAGAACATGTCCAAGTCCGAAGCACTCGTGTTTCTGGTGGTGATTTATCAATAGGCCATCTTTAGTGTTTGTGAGCCGCGATGCGCTAGCCGCGGGTGTTGATTTAATCGTTTAACCCGATGCGTCAGCGAGGAATGTGTGGCGAAGAACGCAGGGCAATTCCATCCCTCACTGACGTTTCGGGTTTTGAAGAACATTGTAAGCAACAGCTCGCTTGTGGCGAGTGGGGCGTGCTGCTCACAATTTTCTGACAAACTTGTGACAGTTGGCTCACCACCTGCAACGTTGTTTAGCGTCAAATGCCTGTCACATCGAATACCACGCCAGGTACATTCTCTGTTGAAGGAGTCATCTCATGTTTTCTGTCACGTCATTTTTGTTGTGCAGGTTGATCCCTGTCGGAGCCCTGTGTCTGCTCAGCGGCCAGTCGCTGCTGCCGGCTTCTGAGCGAGCGGATTCGGATACTGGTCAGAAGCTGACATTGAATGCTCGGCCTGCCTATACCGTTTTGAAAACTGGTGAAAAGCAAATGGCATGGATGCGTGTCGGCCTGACCGGCTTTCATCTTAAACCGGAAGGCAAACGATCGGCGATCAATGTGGCGATTGTAATGGATCGATCAGGATCCATGCAGGGCGAGAAAATTGAGAAAGCTCGCGAGGCGGCGATCAGTGCGCTCGACCTTTTGAAACCAACCGACATTGTTTCCGTGATCGCCTATGACTCCGATGTCAGCGTTCTAGTTCCGGCGACCCGGCTGACCGACAAAGAACAGGTGGCCAGCGTCATTCGCAATATCAAGGCCGACGGGAATACGGCCCTGTTTGGTGGCGTCAGCAAAGGAGCGGCCGAAGTTCGCAAATTCCTCGACGACAAACACGTCAACCGCATCATTCTCCTGTCAGACGGGCTGGCCAATGTCGGGCCATCTTCACCAGGCGAACTGGGCTCTCTGGCAGTCTCACTTAAGAAGGAAAACATCAGCGTCTCAACGCTCGGGCTTGGGCTTGGCTACAACGAGGACCTGATGGTGCAACTGGCCGGGAAAAGCGGCGGCAATCATCAGTTCATCGAAAACGCGTCGGAGCTGGCCGACATTTTTCGACGTGAATTTGATGAAGCGCTTTCCGTTGTGGCTCAGCAAATCGACGTAAAAATCGATATCCCGGAAGAAGTTCGCCCCGTGCGAGTTCTCGGCAATGCGGCCGACATCAACGGCCAGACCGTTATCACTCGGCTGGCCCAGGTTTACAGCGACCAGCAAAAACATGTGGTGATTGAAGTGGAGATTCCTGCCTCGGTGGCGGCGGAGGCTCAGGAGAGCAACGATGAAAAGAAAATCGTGCGGCTGGCCAGTGTCGAGGTATCATACATCAACATGTTCAGCCACAAATCAGAATCACTGACCGGAGAAGTGGCGGTTACGTTCAGCAGTTCGGATGAAAAAGTAAAAGCCAGCCGCGACAATGCGGTGATGGCCGACGTGGTGGCTCTGGTCGCCAGTGAACAGAACAAGCTGGCTACAGATTTGCTCGATCAGGGCGACATCGAAGCCTGCCGAAAAGCACTGAAGAGCAACGCCGCGTTCCTCAGTGAGAACTCTGTTCTGCTGGAATCAAAATCGCTGGAGGATTTCGCAGAATCCAATCGCGACCAGCTCAAACGGCTGGAGGGCGTGAATTCCAATGCAGCCCCGGGTGCCGTGATGTCTCGCAAAGCTCAGCGAGATTATCAGCTGAAGATCGACCAGCAGGCCCCTTCAGGAAGAAAACCGTAGGCTCGGGTGTGCTCCAGCCGAAAGCTTTGGCAGCTTCCGCTACGAACGTAGCGGAACGCGCCAAGCGTTCCGGCCAAGACGCCCTCAAGAACCAAGAACCAATTCCTCCCATACCGAAAGCCCTGGCGGCTTCCGCTACGAACGGTCACAAACGGAACAGGCAACTTAGGCGGGCTGATCGGCCGGCTTAAGTTCCGTCAGAGGCCCGACACCGACTGTCGTGGTCATGGAAATCGGGTAGCGTGTCAGCACTTCTCGGATTTCGGCGAGCGTGATATTTCGAATCGACTGCAGGTCATCGGAAATGGATCGGTAGTCACCGCGGTACATCCAGTTTCCGCCCAGTGACGAGAGTCGTCCCATCGGCCGTTCCCCGCGGAGCACAATCCGGGACGCCACTTTGTTGCGAGCTTGTTCGAGCTCCTCGGCGGTGATCCCATCGGCATTCACTTCGTTGAAAATCTTTTGACAGCGTTCCAGATTCTCGACCACGTGCTCCGGCGAACAGCCTAAGTAGCTCATCCAGGCTCCGGTCCCGTCATATTCGCTGTAGCTGAGATCCGCAGATTCCGCGTGCCCCGGATCAACAAGCTCCCAGAACAAACGACTGCCCGAATCATCTCCAACAACCACCGAAAGCAGTTCGGCGGCAAATCGAAGTTCATCAAGCGAATCCGGGCCGACACCCATTTGCATGATGTGTTCCTGAACGCTGCTTTCGCGAACGATCATCCGTGTGTATGGGCGGGACTCAACCTGTGGCAGAATGCGTGAGGGCTTACCGAACGGAATTCTGCTGCAGTAATTTTCGGCGAGAGCCACGGCGTCTTCAAACCGGCAGTTACCAGCAATGGCCAGAGTGATGTTGCCGGTGTGATAATAGCTTCGATGATAAGCCTGCATTTGATCGGCCTGCAATGCCGTGATGCTGGCGTTTGTGCCGAGAATACTCTGGCCCAGCGGATGTCCGGCAAAGTGCGTCGCCATGATATGGTCATAGCAGATGAACGATGGCTGATCGTCATACATGCTGATTTCTTCCAGAATGACATTCTTCTCCATGTCGAAGTCTTCTCCGCGCAGAGACGGCTGCATCAGCGATGACAGCAGCTCGATCGCCCGTTCCAGATACTCGGGCAGGACTGCCGCGTAGTACATGGTCACTTCTTCGCTTGTCGATGCGTTGTACTTGGCTCCGATTTCATCGAACACACGATTGATGTCGTCGGCCGAGAATTTTTCATCGCCCTTAAACGCCATGTGTTCCAGAAAATGGCTGACCCCCGACACTTCACTGGTTTCGTCACGTGAGCCGGTTCGAACAAAGAAACCGGCGGCCACGCTGTAGACGGCCGGGTTCATTTCCGCAATCAATGTCAGACCGTTGGACAAAGTGCAGTGCTGAAACTTCATAGAGCATGATCCGCAAGCAAAGAACAGACAATAGGCATAGAATTAAAAATGAACGCCAGCAGCCAGCTTATGATTTCAGCGAAGTCACACACGCCGGGTCCAGCGACTGTGGCCCCAGAGTGATCAGCACCATCGATTTTGGAGCATGTTCCACCACAAAATCGGTCACTTGCGGAACCGTCAGAGCGTTAATTCGGGCATTGATCTCATCCAGTGTTACGACGCGTCCCAGATGGTACATATCACGGGCCAGTGATGAGGCACGAGAAGTCGTGGACTCCTGCTGCATAATGAGTGAGCTTTTTGCGCGAGCTTTGCAGCGCTGCAGTTCGTCGTCCGTGATGCCTTCATGCAGACGCAGAATTTCAGCGACCGTCACATCCAGTGTTTCCTGAGCCCGTTCGGGCGTTGTGCCGGCGTAGGCAAACACTCGCCCTTCGTCTCGCAGAGTGCTGAGCGAAGCGGAAATGGCATAGCACAAACCCCGCTTCTCACGAACCTCCGTGAACAATCGGGAACTCATCCCGCCGCTCAGAAGACTGACAGCCGCCCAGGCTTCGTAATAAAGTTCGTCGCAATAAGGCACCGTGTCCCATGCGAGACCGATGTGAGTCTGGGCGGAATCGTGCTCGATGTGCCGAGGTGACTGAGCCAGCGGACCGGTCACAAGATCGGGCACCGAGCCCGGCTTCCATTCACCAAAGGCAGCTTCCGTCGCCGCACGAATCTGGTCGGGATCGATGTTCCCGGCAATTCCCAGAATCGCTTGGTCGGGCCGAACAAAAGTAGCGTAGTGCTGCCGAATGTCTTCCGGAGTAATCTGCGGCAGATCAGAAAGTTCCCCTTCGGCTGAACTGCCCCAGGGCGCGGCATAGCTGTATTCACGCAGAACCTTGCCCAGCCGCTGGCGGGGCTCATCTTCCATCGACATCAGACCCTGTTCGACCAGATCCCGAGCCGGCTCAAAATCGTCTTCCGCCAGGTGCGGCGATGTGATCATCCGGCCGATGTATGGCAATGCGTCACACAGTCGATCTGCAGTCGTCGCTGCCGAAAATGTCACATGACCGCTGCCGACATGAACACCGCGCTGCAGACCAAGATTGTCCATGGCCGCGCACAATTCTCTGGCCCCCAGACCGCCCGCTCCACGAGTAAACATTTCCGTGAGAATGGCGGCGGTCCCGCATTTTCCGATGGCATCACGAACTCCACCGGCAGGAACCAATAGCGTGAGAGCAGCAGACTGCACATCCTGCATGGGCTCCACAATCACAAGCAAACCGTTGGAAAGACGAAAACTGTTTATGGGGTGAGACATCAAGTGCTGCAGACTGAAGTGATGAGTAGAAAAAATGACGACTGTATTCGAATATGCTCTTTGTTCAGGACATCATCGCCGAAACAAACGTTTCACAGTCGTCGTTCAGTTTCTGACGGACGACTGTGAAACCAAGTGAGAGAATGTTACTGAGCTGCGGGCAGATTGAAGTCTCCGCCGACGTTTCGCCACAGAGCGTGAATGTGGTTGGCGTCGTTCTGAGTATTGTTGTACTCAATGATGAACGACGATCCCTGAATCACGTAATGATGACGTTTATTGAGCTCAGAGTCGCCCCACCAGGCCATCCGCACTTCATCCATTCCCGATTTTTCAATGGCTTTCAGGCGATCCTTGACAACCTGAGCTGGCATTCCCGACAGATATTCGCCCAGCAGGCTTTTCATCAGCTTCTGCTGTTCCGGAGACATGTCCCCATAACGCAGCCCGACCGCCGCATCGATCACTGGCTGAGCCGCCCCACCACCGCGAATGTCGTCCGGAGCTGTTTCGGAAATCCACATCTGCTTCTTCTGGTCGTCGTTACATGCTTTCAGAATCTGGCGAGCCAGATCTTCGCGAGCCGCCAGAATTCTCAGACTTCGCCCCGGACCCGCATCGATCAACGCCGGATTCGCTCCGTACATTTCGGGAGTGCTGCTGACAACCATGCCGTCCTGGATACTAAAATTCAGTGACAGGTGATGTCCTTCAAATCGCCAGCCCCACAGTCCCGTTGCGGCCGGTGTTCCGAAGATGGTGATGTGGTACTTATGCGGATGACGACGATTTCGGCGATAGTCTTCTTCTCCGCCCTCGAAAAGATAGAGCACCTCTTCCAGACTTCGGATTTGCAGCACTTTGGCATGTCCGGCTGCAGACAGCCCGACTTTGACCAGGTTCTCAGCGGCCTGTCGAGGCTCACCGTACAGATCCCACAGAACGATGCCGTTGCGATCCTTGGGAATGAAGTGCCAGTTCAGACGTTCCGGATCATCGTACTTGTACATCAGCTTCGGCTTCTGATCGGCCGGCAACACTTCAGCCAGCTTCAGGGCCGCCGTGGCCATGCTCAGCCCCGGCTTATCACTGCCATCGTCAGCAACAGCCGCGGGAGACATTCCGATGAACAGAGCCAGCAAAAGGGCAACAGCAAACGTTTGAACTCGCAGCATCATGGGCAGGTTTCCGTGAAAGTTCTAAGGTGGGATTGAGGAGAATGTTGTTAGTTGGTTTCAGGAATAGAGTCTAGTCATTTGTCAAACCGGAAAATCAGAGGTCCACAAGCCCCTAACCGGGCGGCCATGCCAAATCACGTCCTCCAAGAATGTGGAAGTGCAAATGGAAGACGGTCTGGCCACCATGGGCCCCGGTGTTGATCACCGTCCGATATCCGCCGCTCAGACCCAGTTGAGCGGCCACTTTGGGAACGGTCTGCAGCAGATGCCCGCACAAGGCCGCATCGTCCGATGACAGTTCGTTCAGTGACGCTACGGGCTTCTTTGGAATCAACAATACATGCACAGGAGCTTGCGGATTGACATCCCGAAAGGCCAGACATTGATCGTCTTCGTAGACAATGTCAGCTGGAATTTCTCGCTGAATAATCTTCAGAAAAATCGTCACACTTGAACTCCGCCGCGTTTCGCCAGTGCGGTAAGAAAGGCATAAGGAACCGCCCGAGACCGAAAATTTCGGGCGCAGAGTGAGAAGTTATCAGGAATCGCCTGAAACACCAGTCTGCACGCATCAACGGTGATTCCCACGTGCGTGCGATTGTTGGTCGATTGGCAATTCAATGCGCAGCATTGCAGTGGCCGCTGAATCAAAATCGACCCTCCCATTTGCCGATGCACGGCCATTCGGATGCTGATCGACCAGTCTGGCCAACTCCCTGCCGCCAACGTCAGCGACTGGTTCTTAAATCGGCGCCATTCAGCCGGGCCAGAACGTTTTTTTATTTGCATTTTCTGGAACTGAATTTGCTTCGCAGGTTTTGTATCCTTAAAACTCTTTGAGGGTTCGGCCAACCGTCGTTTCATGGCTGCTTTAATTGTGACATCGCTTGGATTAACCGATGCAGATCTTAGGAGGGACGCAAAACCATGATGGACCTGACCGCATTGCATTCGGAACGCTTGAGAATTCTTCTGCTGCATTCCCGTGAAGCTCTGACTTCAACTGTGGAAGTGGTGACTCAAAAGCCGGAACTTGAAGATGCGGTCAGCCGCCTGATCAAGTCCGACGACATTCACGACGCATTTTTGCAGCTTGCAGCCACAGATCCAGAATTGATGCGACGTCTTCTTAAGGCCACGGTCGCGGCACTGGTGAATATCCAAAGTGCAACGGCAATTGAAGCCGAACTCCGGCGACGTGCGGTGGTTCGAAATTGAAGTTTCTTCCATGACAATTGGCCGCCTGATGCGGTGCTGAGATGTTTTATTATCGGTGACAGAACGCAGTGCGCGTCTGCCAGGGAGGTGTCGATGTTGATTGAGGTGATTCAGTCGGATCTGGCGGAAGTGCTGTCGGACCCAGCGCTCAAGATTGAACCGAGGGGCCTATCTATGTCCGAACAGGAACGCTGGGAAAACTGGCGTTTAAGTGGCGGCGAGAAAGCTGCGCCAAGCCCCGGACAGATTGACGCAGCAGCAAGCCTGATCCGTGAGGCCGGTTTGCGGTCCGAGGCGACGAATGGCGGTCGCAGCGAACGAGAGTTTTCGGATTGGGAATTGAGGGGACGAGTGAGGAGATGGTGAGAAGGCAAAGGGGACATTGACTTATTGGTAAAAGCAGAATGTCCCGCTATTGACTTTCGTTATTGACTTTTCTTGCCGTTCCTGATTGTCATCCGGGCATGCAGATCGGGCACAAGCATGAACTCGCCCTGTACATCAATGTCCGCGGGAAACAGAAATCCGTCCATTGCGATGATATGCTGCCCGTCCATGCTGAACCATTGCAGCCGCTTGTTCGCTCGGTCAGCCACTACCAGTTTTGGCGTTCCGTCACGGTTGTCCAGCCACTGTCCGTGAGGCGCGCTGAACTTCCCGGTATCGGAACCGCTGCCACCAATGGCTCGCACGAATTTGTCGTTGCGATCGTACCAAAAACAACATGGCTGCCGTAATCGTCGCCGAGCTAATAACCGCCATCCGGACGAAAACTGATGTTCGTAGAACGGAACCCAGTCTTTGGATCCGCCAGAATTCCGTCGCTTTCCTGATTAATCGTCTGGCGATCTTTCTTCCAGACGACTTCCCCGGACGACGTCATCGTTGTAAACGCCATGCCTGAATCGGCAAGAGCGAGATACAGAAAGTCTTCACCGCCATCCTTTCGGATCGAAACGCCATGCCCTTTGGCGGCGGGCCCGGCGTTTTGAATCTCGCCCATAGAAACTTTAACGGCGTTGCCCTCTGCAGCGTGACGGTTGCTAGACAAGAGCCTCACGATTAATGCAGCCCATGATCCAGTGATCAATGATTCTCGCTTCATTGCTGGTTGGGTCGATCGGCAGATCCGTGATCTCCACATCCATTTTTGCCCCGGCAGAACGCAGCAGGCGGACAGATTCTACCGTGCGAGCCATCGCGTCATGAGGACAGCTGCGAGAAACAGACAGCATCATTGGCTTGCCGCGCAGACCCGTCAGGCGATCAGATTTCAATGCGTCTGATTTGCAGGTCGGGTCCAGCAGAATTGCACCTGCAAACCATTCCGGCCGCTGGATCATGGTCTGCAGAGCCACATCGGCACCGTGGCCTGACCCGGCCAGGAAAATGCGTTCGCTGTGGATATGAAAGGCGCGTCGCAGCCGACAGGTCGTCACATGCAGCAGATCCTGAAGCGGCACACTGCCGAACAGCAGGGAAGAACCGTCCCAGCGGAACCCGCCGGCTGTTTCGTGCATGGTATTGCCTCGCAAGGCCAGCCCAACGTAGTTCTGGGAACTTACGGAGCTCATGACCTGTTCCAACTGGTCTTCATCATTGGCGTCACTGTGGAACCAGATGACCAGCGGATAGGCGTATCGCTCTTCGTATCGCTCGGGCACATAGATCGAAACAGGCCAGTCTGATTCGGCCACACTTCCGGAATAACGGGAAGGCGAATCAGGAGACTGAGACCAGCTTTGAAACAGCTCACGGAGTTCGGTGGGAAGCATCTCCACGTCCATGTCCGGCATCAGTGAGTCCAGTTCACCAGACGAGAACGACAGGCTTCGAACGCGATTAAACATTTGTATAACTTCCATGAGGGACATTATTTGTTGAGGAGAACGAAAAAACACTTGTCGAGAGCAGTCCTTGTCTCAACGTTAATTCAGTCTGACGCTCACGCCAGCATCACGACTGAGGTTCGGGAATCACCGTTCTGAGTTCCTTCAGAGGAAAGTGTTTCCCGGGACACGCGGTCGCTTTTACGGCTGCATGCCCCATCAGATTGCTCTGTGTAATCCGGTGACGGACCGCCAGAACGTTGACCAGTTTTTTAACGGACTCCATCTGCGCCTTCGTAGGTGGAGTCTTCTCGAAATTCCCGATCAGGCAAATACCAATTCCACGAGCATTAAACATTGGATCCCCGGAATGAGCCCCGTGAAGCTGCTCATTCCAGCGAAAGGTGGGCTCAACCGCCCCATCCTTCATTCCCTGGCCATTGCCGATCACAAAGTGATAACCAATACCCAGCCACGGATTTCCCGAAGCATCCTTTCGCTGGCGATGCTCTTCATGAATCCCCTTCACACTTCCAGATTCGCTGGCTGAATGATGAATGACGATGAACTGCCAGGACGTTTCTGGCACATTCGCGTTCCATCCCGTATCAGCCGAGCTACCCGCAGGTTTATGGCGATTCACCGATAATCCGGCGACCGCTTTTCCTGAAATCATCCATCGCTGGCGATCATCTGCCTGAGTCGTACGGAATCCCGCCAGAACAACGGCCATCACCGCCGGAAGTACCACACCAAGTACGACTGTCGAAACCTGCCAGAAACAGAACCGTGTCCGGATTCTGCGATAAGTTTTTCTGGCCAAAGTCCCAACCTGCCTTTGACTGAACTCTCAGGAAATAATGGCCCGAATATTCGTAGCAACTGGAGTCTTCGGAAAACCCCTGCCCGCCCGAAATTCGGGTCCACAAAAGTGTTCGCCCACGACTCTACAAGGGCCTTCCGAGGGTGTCAACGTCCTCCGTTTTCATGAGCTAAATCCGGCGCTTGCGGCGATTTTTTCAGGTTTGATCCGGGTGGACTACGCAGGATTTGCGGCCCCGAGGTCGGGCCTATAAACAGCCCTGTTTGCCCTGATCTTCCTAACCGTCATAACCTCGGGCATTTCGAGGATTTCGGCGCTCTCGTTTTCAATTTACCTTCAGTTTATGTCCCCCGGGGAGAGCTTCCGTAGATGTACGCGGTTTATGAGGATCGTGGCGTTTGAGATTTTGCCCGAGCGTGAGTCCGAATCCGAGGCTCACCGGATCAACGAGAGTGCTCGATGATGGCGGCTCACCTGGAAAGCAGGGGCAACAGCTTTGTCCAGAACACCAGGGCGGCGATGGCCGCATAAAAAAGGCCGCAGGAGGCGATACCGAGTCTCTGAAACCAGCGAGGCCGCAGCGGTTCAGGCAGCAGGCGGCAGTTGATCCAGAGAATATGAAAAGCGGTGAAGGCCAAAGCAACATTGTTCAGGTTGGCAATCACGGTCACCATCACTTCCGGTGCATTGCCGACCATCAGAAACAGGGTCGCGACCACAAAGGACCAGACGATGTAGAATGCCAGAATCATGTAGTACAGGTAATGCACCTGATTGCTTTGCAGGCGGCTTCGAACGCGGCGACTGCCAGACCAGAGAATGTCGGTCCAGCGACGAGCGAAGTCGTCCACGATGGACATCTGGCTTGGCAAAAACACCAGCAGCCCGACGATGAGAGACGCAGTCCAAAGCAGCGGGGCCCAGCTTCCAAGTGCCTCGGTTTGACGAATTCCATCAGCAGTAATCAGGGGCTGTGAGTAAACGATTTTTTGACCATACAAAGGTGAGTTGCGTGCAAACTGAATCGACATCAATGCGGGCAGTGCCATCCCCATAAAACAGCCGGGCACCCAGACAAGGCACTGGTCGGCCAGAATGTATTTCCACCAGCCTCGCCAGCGCCGCAGATTTTCGGCGTTGATTGGGAACACTTTGCCAACGTGGCTGAGCGTCACATGCCGACCGCCGACGGCGCTTGGGATGGCACCCACTTCCCTGCCCATGCCCCAGCCTTTATCGCGAACAAAGTTGGAATATGTGGAATTGCTCAGACCGCCACCTCCGGCGTAACCGGCGAACGCACCGAGCATCGCAATATTTCCCAGCGCAAGCACCGGCAGGGTTCCGTCGGAAGCCAGCTGCTGGAAGAGGTTCGTAACAGTGTCACGGCCGGCCGCATCCGTCGTCGGCACGTTGCCAAACTTCAGGAAGCCACTGAAAACGTCGTACCAACCGTCTGCACCCACAAAGAAGATCCCCAAAAACAAGCAGAACCCCAGTACGGTGAAGACTTTGATGGTCATGATCAGTTGCAACGTGTTGTAGACCTTGCCTCCGACCAGAATCGGAAAAGTGACTGCACCAAGGCACACATAAGCGATCGTATTCACAAGCAGGCTGTCATCTGCGGACGGCGGTCGGTCCAGCCAGAGCGTTGCGATCAGCACCGCCGCATTTGTTGACAGGCCCGGGATGAAAAATGAGAGGCTCATCAGCAGCGTCATCGCCATCCAGAAGGCTGGCCCGGGCGCGGTTCGCATGAAACCCGTAAAGACGGGCTCACCGCAGTACAAGGCGTATCGTCCCGCTTCGATGTTGTAGAACGCCTGACTGATGATGGCGATTGTCGCAATCCACATCAATCCCCCACCGTAGCGCGCGGTCACGTCAGGTCCGAACAGCCACTCGCCGCCACCAATCTGAATCCCGCACATCACAATGCCAGGGCCAATCAGTCCGCCAAGATTTCTTAGACCAAGCCGAACGGGTTCCGGCAGATCGGCGGTGCCCCACGCCGGAATACTGGCGGGCGTCCGGGGCATCGCAGCCGGGATCTGGTCCACAGATCCGGGAGAATCGATTGACGGGACTAAGGAAGGTTCGGCGTTTTCCGTCATTGTCAACCGCGGCCTGCAAATGTGGGAGGACAACTTACGTCCAGTACTTCTGGACAAAAGCGATTGCGTGAACGCAATTACAGAAAAGTGCGCCCGGGAAAGCAAGCCACGAATCCCATTCCATTGACAGGATCGGTTCGGAAGCTGATAAGATAGCTGAACGATGTCATCCGAAATACCTGGGAGTGACGAACGTCCGGAAGCTGAGGCCCTGTGATTTACTCTGAATGGAATGGCTTTCAACTGTCGCGGCTGATGCTGGGAACCGTGCAGTTTGGCATGCCTTATGGTATCGCCAATCGAATCGGGCAGCCGGAATTTCGCGACGTTGTATCCATCGTCGAGGCGGCCGTTGAAGGTGGAGTCACGTGCCTTGATACTGCGGCGGCGTATGGGGCCAGCGAAGAAGTGCTGGGCCGTGTGCTGCGGGAACTGAGGCTTCGCGAACGAGTCATCGTTGTGACCAAAGTGCGTGCGTTAACGCCGGAGGAACTGGCCAGTCCCAAGCTGGCTGAACGGGCCATCATTGAATCGGTCGAGGAATCTCGTCGGCGTCTTGACCTGGACTGTATTCCGATCGTGCTGTTTCATCGGGAAGCGGACGCGGCCTTCATGGAAACGCTGCTGTCCCTGAAAGACCGCGGCTGGCTGAAGCACTGCGGAGTTTCGTGCGACAATCGTCCGGGGCCAGCAGGTGAGTTCATCGCAAACGGCATCGCGGCAGCCCTGCAACTTCCCGCAAACGTGCTCGATCATCGTCATCTTAGCAGCGGCGTGTTTGAGCAGGCTCTTGCAAAAGACGTCGCCGTCTTCGTTCGCAGCGCTTACCTGCAAGGGCTGCTCGTGATGCCGGAAGATCAGATTCCGGAAAAGCTCAGCCTGATTATTCCCGCTCGGCGCGCCCTGCAGGCCGTCGCCGCTTCCGGTGGGATGTCGCTGGCGGAACTCGCGTTGCGATACATGCTGTCGCAGGCAGGGGTGACATCGATTTTGACGGGCGTGGAAACGATTCAGCAGGTCCATGAAAACCTGGCGATGTTTGCAAAAGGTCCGCTCACCGAAGATGTGCTGAATGCCATTGGCCGGACCCGAATCGATCTTCCCGAGAAACTGCTGACGCCGGCGATGTGGAACTGAGCCCCGTGTTCAGTCTCGATTTGCATCAGGCAAGAATTCGGATACCGAATCTTGCGTTTGGCGGTTGTTGTTCAGCTCGCAAGTATTTCGGAAGTCAATGCCTTTCTTTGGAACACGACTGTTGGGCGCGCACCGACGGCCTTCATTTTTGAAGCCCGGCGTGCGAATGTTTTGGAATGTGTTTGCAGGGAAAATCCGGGGGATACACAAAAATCGCGGATGTCGTCGACCCATCCGCCATCGGAACCTCTTTCAATTCCACCTTACCAAAGCTATACCTGTTCCGCGGAATATCAATCGGCTCTTCAAGCACACGCACATCGACACCGCTGAAGTCTCGCAAAACCATCGTTGGTGGCTGATTGAGATGACTCCACGTGTCCATAAAATATCGACCGTGGCGGCTGGCTGTCGCCGCATGAGTTCCCTCTTCCTTTGTCAGCCGCACAACCTCAGCCGCCGGGACGAAATTGTTCGGCACGTTGGAGTCATAAAGCGGAGAAAGTGGTACGCGATAGATGTTTTCGGCGATATGTGAATCCTTCGTTCCGGCCACAACGAGGAACGATTCGTCGGCACTGACAGCCTGCAGGCTGCGTACTTCCCAGTCACCCGATGTGACAGGAATGATGTGCTTTCCGTCCGCGGAAACTCGATACAAGTGCCGCCACCCGGAACGTTCACTGAAGATAAAAAAACTGCCGTCGGACAAAAACGTCAGATCCCCGGGACTCTCGACCCACGCCTCCGTCTGATCTCGCATCAGCCGCTGACTTTTACCATCGTGTACTGAAGCCATTTGCACATCCAGCCAAGTCTGAATCCTATTCTGAGCGTACCAGTACAGCGTTGCACTGTCCGCCATCCAGTTAAAATGCGTCAGAATAAAATCGTCAGGTGGGAAGGCCGAGGTGTCAATCCATTGAGTTGCGCCGCCGCCGATCGAAACGACTCCAAGACGAACCAGGGGATTCTTCTCCCCCGCCTTTGGATAATGCTCCTGTTCAAACGACTGCGCGACAGTCGTGTGATCGCTCATTTGAAACGTCGGCACTTCCGAGTCATCAAACTGTTGATAGGCGAGCTTCTGTCCATCGGGGCTCCAGCGATACGCCTGCCATTTGCGGTTGTAAATTTCCTCAAAATAAACCCAGTCCGCTTTTGCGTTGCGAACGTGAGCCTCGGCATCGTAAGTCAGCTGCCTTACAGTGCCGGTCGAAAAATCGGCGACCCAAAGTTCATTGTTGCGAACGAACGCCATGCCTGATCCGGTGGGACTTAAAGTGCTCAGGTCCAGTTCGGCTGGGACGCCATCAACGATCGCCGTGTCCGTCCCTTCCAGAGTCGTCCGAATCAATTGCTCTCCCTGCCGAAAGACAACGATCCGTTCTGCGTGCAGCACTTCAATCCAGCCACCGTCGGCCATCAGCTTCGCATCGGCCGCGGACACGCCTTCAATCGTTTGCAGAGCGTTAGCCAAAGCGTCGCTATCATACCAGTCCGATTTGTCACCGTTGTCAGCGGAAATCACTTTCCAACCGGCGGTCTCCCGCATCAGATAACGGTCGTCGTCCAGCCAATGAATCCGACTGGAGGGGAAACCGCCCAACGAAAGTCGTTTCGCGCCGTGGACTTCTTTGTAGGTGAGAGTTTGCTGCTGATTGTTTTCCCCAGGAGGGGCATCCTGAGTCCCCGGTCCAGCGGAGGCGAGCGGCGCAGATGCCATCATAGCCAGAATTGTGGCCAGCTCACACAAAAGAAAAAGACGGTCCTGAGTCAGTTCTGTTTGCATCTGAAAATTCCGAAACAAATCCTATGCCGTCTTGAGCGGAGATGGGGCAGAAGAATCGTTAACGATGGTCTTCTGATCGCCAGATTGTTGAAATTGGATCCCGCGTGGATGAGGATGCACACTATATTTGAACAGGGGAGTCCCTGCTACGATTGTTGTCGGGCGGCTTTCCGACTAGAAAAACGCATGGGGATTATTCCGCAATCCTGGATGTTCGGCTATTGTCCGGACTGTGTTGGCCGGTGAATAATCGATCAGGAGAGCAGCGGCCTGCATCGAGGCTCTACGTTTCACGGGGGATTTTTCAGAATGAACGCTGGCAGCATGGATGATGCATCGCGCCGTCGTTGTCTGGTTCAGGATAAGCGGCGACTTGCTGATGTCGAGCAGAAGCACGAACGTGTGCGTCTGCTTCTGCAGTCAACCGGAGGTGATGCACTGCTGTTGCAGGATCCGGTAAACGCCGCCTGGTTTACCGCCGGAGCAGATTTAAATCGCTGCGGCTCGGAGAGTTGTCAGACCAGCATCTTTGTGACGGAAGATGCGCGGCTGTTTGCAACGAACGCTGTGGATTCCTCCCAGCTGTTCGAACGCGAAGCTTTCGGGCTGGGCTTTCAGCTAAAGCAGCGCGAATGGTTTCAGCCCCACAGTGCTCTGGTGGAAGACCTGTGCCGCGGGCGGAAAGTCATCAGTGATTCTGGCTTCGAGGGAACTCGAAATGTTGCCCGACGCATCGATCAGCTGCGTCTTCCGATGACCGATCTTGAAGTGGACCGGATGCGACGGTTGAGCAAGGTCCTGGTGCATGCTGTGGAAGTCACCGCTGGCCACATCCGGCATGGCGTCACAGAAGCTGCAGTGGCTGGAGAGTTAAGTAATCGCCTTTTGCGTCGCACCATCACGCCTGTCCGAATTCAGGTGTGCGCGGATGGGCGGAACCTGCGATATCGTCACTGGAGCTATGGTGAAGATCCGATCGCGTCCTATGCGACTGTGTCGTGTATCGCGCGGCGCTGGGGGCTGCATGTCGGTGTTTCACGGACGGTGTGTATTGATTCGGTTCCCGATGAGCTCTGGGCAGCTCACCAAAAAGCCGTGCTGCTGCATGCAACCGGCATTTATTTTTCACGACACGGCCAGTCGCTGAAGGAGATCTGGCCCAAGGTGAAACGCATTTATGAAAAAACCGGTCTGTCTTCTGAATGGCAACTTTGTGATCAGGCGGATGTTATTGGATATCGAGCCAGCGAACATCAGCTGACGCCTTCCTCCGACTTTGAACTGCAGGCTCCCACTGCTGTCTTCTGGCATCCCGGCGCCGGAGCCGCAACGCCTGGTGACACAGCACTGGTCATGCCCGGCGGCTGCGAGGTGATGACTCGTTCAGCGGTCTGGCCGGAACTGAAAGTCCAGGTCAAAGGCCACGGGATTTCCTGCGCTGGAGTGCTGCTGATCCGCGAAACACAAGCGGCGACGACGAAAAAGGTGAAACTGCAAAAACAGGATTCGGCGATCTTTCGTGGCGCCAATTTGCCCGATGATGATGCCGACGGCTCGCGAATGGATTCCATCTGGGAACTTGATATGACCGCCGGTCGATCAATCTTTGAGGAAAGTGATTCGCCTTATTCTGAAGAGTCCGTTCTTGACTGAATCCCGGCCCGCTTTGCTTTGTCGGCGTTTTTGTTAAAACGACCGGTCATATAAGCAAAATGCTGACAACCCGTCTGGCATCGTAGCCCTTCTGGCAGCCTTTACTCCGTCCTCTCTGCCGGGAGGTCGGGCCGAACTGGATCGCTGCGTTTTAGATGGCCCGATGGTTGGGATAAAACTGTGGGTTGCCAAACGCTGCAACACCGAAAATCTGGATGCGATTCTACGGCGGGCCGTGGAACTGAAGGCTGTCGTCTACCAGCATACGTGGTTAAAGACCACCGGGAATCTCGACGGCGAAAGTGAGCCGGCTGATCTTGTGGCGCTGGCTCGCCGACATCCGGACGCATCCATCATCTGCGGTCACACTGGCGGAAACTGGGAGCTTGGAATTCGCACCGTGCGGGATCAGACGAATATCAGCGTCGATCTTGGCGGCGGTGATCCGACGGCCGGAATTGTGGTGGAGTGACTCAGGCGTGGGCGGGCACGTTTGAGGCCATTCTGCACAACGATCTGGCCTCAGCCAATCAGCGGCTTGCGGACGAATGTCGCAGTGCCGGTGCCAACAACCTGCTGATGCCGATCGGAGCGATTCATGTGGGCCTTCCGCGATGGGAAGAGGATCTGAAACGCTGCCATGAAATTCATGGGATGCGCGGGATCCGGCTGTTGCCAGGATATCACGGGTACGCTCTGGACGACGAACGGCTTCGTCAGTTGCTGGAGCTTGTCGACGATTATCGCATGCTGGTCCAGATCGCAGTCCGCCTGGAAGACCCAAGAACTCAGCACCGATTGTTAAGTGTCAAAGATGTGGATCTGAAGCCGCTGCTGACGCTGATCGCCGAGCATTCGCAAGTGCCGATCCTCTTGTTGAACGCTCTCAGCAGCAGCAATGCGGAACTGCACACACAGCTGGCCGTTGGCCGGCCGAATCTACTTTGATCTATCGACCTTGGAAGGCCTCGCCGGCCTTGAACGCCAGCTAACGAACCTTCCCGCAGAACGACTTCTGTTCGGCTCGCATTCGCCATTCTTTGTGTTCGAGTCCGCAGAATTCAAGCTCACAGAATCCGCACTGCCAGCGCCGATCATCGAACAGATTGCTCATCAGAATGCCGAAAAGCTGCTGGCATCGAAGATGCCACGGTAATAGCCGCCGCAGAATTTTAAAATCAAAAATCACTCGTCCATCTGCGATTCCAATACGGCGAGGAACGCCTTCTGCGGGATTTCCACTTCGCCGAACTGCTTCATTCGCTTCTTGCCCTCTTTCTGCTTCTGCAGCAGCTTGCGCTTACGCGACACGTCACCGCCGTAACACTTGGCCGTTACGTTCTTGCTGAGAGCGGAAATGGTTTCGCGAGCGATCACGCGGGACCCAATGGCCGCCTGAATTGCGATTTCAAACTGATGCTTGGTGATCTCTTCCTTCAGACGCTTCACAAGAGCCCGGCCACGGCGATCGGAATTTGATCGATGCACGATTGTTGACAGCGCGTCGACTTTCACACCTTTGACGAGAATGTCCATTTTCACCAGATCGGCCGCTGTGAAGCCGATGATTTCATAATCCATCGTGCCGTAACCGGACGTCACACTTTTCAGCTTGTCGTACATGTCGTACACAATTTCGCTGAGCGGCAGTTCGTACACAATCTGGGCTCGCTGAGGCCCCAGGTATTCGGTGCTCCTGTAGATGCCGCGACGCTCCTGGCAAAGCTGCATGATCGTGCCGACGTGCTGAGACGGAACGATGTAGCTGACCTTGGCGATCGGTTCGCGGAATTCTTCGATGATCCCGGCGTCGGGGACGTCCTGCGGATTATCGATCGTGATGACTTCGCCGTCACGCTTCACGATCTGATACGTCACGTTCGGAGCAGTCTGGATCAGATCCATGTCCTGCTCTTTTTCCAGACGCTGCTGCACAATTTCCATATGCAGCATGCCCAGAAATCCGCAGCGGAAACCGAATCCCAAAGCATCGCTGGTTTCCGGAGTGAACGAAAAGCTGGAGTCGTTCATCGACAGCTTCTGCAGTTCTTCCCGGAGTGCTTCAAAGTCCGTCGCATCAATTGGAAACATCCCGCAGAAAACCATCTGCTTCGGTTTCTGATACCCGGGCAGCGGTTCTGCCGCAGGATTGTGAAACTGTGTGACCGTATCACCCACAGTGACTTTGCTCAGTTCCTTCAGCCCGGTTAAAAGATAACCCACCTGACCTGGACCCAGTTCGTCGCAGACGGTCATGCTCGGACGGAACTGACCAATCTCAAGAACTTCGTTCACGACCCCTTCACGCATGAAGCGAACTTTGTCGCCCTTCTTCACAACGCCTTCGAAAATTCGAACGTACGTGATCACGCCTCGATAGTTGTCGTACTTGCTGTCAAACACCAGCGCCTTCATCGGCTTGTCGGCAGTTCCTTTTGGCGGTGGAATCTTTTTGATGATCGCTTCAAACACGCTTTCGATGTTCAAACCGACCTTCGCACTGACTCGCAGCGCATCCGTGGCGTCCAGGCCAAGAACGGTTTCTACTTCTTCCAGAACTTCATCCACGCGGGTCACCGGCAGGTCGATTTTGTTCACGACCGGGATGATTTCCAGATTCACGGCGATTGCCGCCAGGGCGTTGGCCACGGTCTGAGCCTGAACGCCCTGAAACGCATCAATCAGCAGCAACGCGCCTTCGCAGGCCGCCAGACTTCGACTCACTTCGTAGTGAAAGTCCACGTGGCCCGGAGTATCGATCAGATTCAGCTCATACATGTCACCATCCTGCTTCCAATTGATGGTGACCGAGCGAGCCTTGACAGTGATTCCACGTTCCCGCTCTATGTCGAGATCATCCAGAATCTGAGCCCGAAATTCGCGCTGCGTGATGGTGCCGCTTTTTAGAAGCAGCTGGTCCGCGAGGGTGCTCTTGCCGTGGTCAATGTGAGCGATGATGCTGAAATTGCGGATGAACTTTGGGTCCATAAGTGCACAAACACGAGTTCATAGGGTAGGAGCAAAACCGGTCAAGGTCCTGCCCGGCTGAAAGGTCCGGAGCATCGCGGTGTGCGATGAGACGTTCGCTGAGAAGACGAAATGCGGCGACTAATTCGAACACTGGTGAGCAAATTTTCCAGACGTTTCGACGTCGCAGTCTCCCGGCGAGCTACGTATGGTAGCGCAAAACAGCCGGTTTGGTCGAGCCCCGGGGCGTCGGATTCGCACCGCTGGCAAGAGTTCGTTCGTCCAAATCGGAATTCTTCAGCGTCCCGCACAGCTCCTGCAGCTCGAAATTCGCCCGTAAGGGACCTTTGCCGCTGCGGATTCTGGGTAGTTTGGCATGCCCATTGGGTTCGCGAGCGTCGGAAGGAGAATCATAGCCTCGAGCGGAAAATAAGTGTCGCCTTTCGCTCTGCGAAAGTTGCGGATACGCTGCTTTCGGGGAACTAGAGGCGACTCTAAAAAGCCGCACAATGCTTACACGATAGTCAGATACAAGAACAGCCCGACCTGATAGGAAGCGACGGAGGTTGTCACCGGAAACACCATTCGGCTGCGGGACAACCACATGGCCACTAAAGTCGTGATGACACAAATGGTGCCAGCCAGCTTGGTTCGTACAAAGATTCCAATTTCCCCGTCGCCAATTTCCAGCAGCCAGCAGCCGATGGGATTTTCTTCCATGCTGACGATTACTGATTCGAAATAATAAATCAGATAAGTGTCATAAAGTGACACTGCGGCGATCAGCAAAAGTGAAAGCTGAAACCAGTATTTCTTCAGGAAACGTGTTTTCGACGGAGTCGCAATTAACGAGCTGATCATGGCTCAATTCCTTTGGCTATAAGCAGAGTCCATCGCGTGATGGAGTATCCGCAGGCTCTAAGGCAAAGAGCGAGCCAATTGTAGGCAATGAGGGTGTGCCAAAAGCCATGTTTCTCAGTTTCTGGCAGAACTATGAACAGTTGTTACAGATCGCGACGGTGAACATTGCCAGCGGTCGCCCTCCGTCCGTGCAGGGCTGCCTTGTTCCGATGCGACAGCGTGTTCAGACTGTCAGCTGGGTTATTGCACCCCGCTGCTGCCTTTTCAGAGGCGTACCATCACGTTCGCTGAATCAGCGAGCACCGCTGTTTAATCCTTTGGCCATTGTCCTTGATTAAAATCCCTCGACTGAAGTTTGGCGGGATCCACTACCACATGAGTCATCTTTTCACGCTTCCAGGTGTAGGTGACATGCACCAGCCCATCTTGGGTCTGAATCACGGCGGGATAAGAAAACTCGGCTTTTTCGTCATTGTCCAGCGTCAGAGCCGGACTCCAGTGGATTCCGTCCTCACTAAGGGCAATATTGATCATTTCGCGAGCCTTCGGAGTCCCTGAGCGGCGGTTTGTGTGATTGTAAACAAGCAGATGACGCCCATCGGCAAGCGTGACGCCGTCAATTCCGCTGTTGGGATTTGGTAAATCGATGGGCAGCAGTTCTGACCATATCCGACCGCCGTCAGTCGACGTGGTCGACAGAATTTTTCCTTCGTCATTCTGGTTGCGACAAAGTGCCTGAATCGAACCATCCTTGTGGGTCAGCAGAGTGGGTTGAATCGCGCCAACTGTTTTTCCATCATGAATCGCCGGCGTTCGCTGCCATGTCTTGCCATGATCGGATGTGAGTTCAAAATGGACTCGCCAGCCATCATGTTCCGTACTGCTGCCGCACAGCAGAACTCCATCGTTCAAAAGAATTGGTTTATTCCGAACAGGCCCATCAATGTGCTCGGGAAGTCGCCTTGCATCCGTCCATATTTTTCCATGATCGTCGGACTGCGCCATCATGCCCCACCAACTATCGGGGGCAGGACCGACTTTCCAGAACAGCATCAAAGGTCCATCAGGATATTGAAACAGGACAGGATTCCATGTCGGATGGCGATGCACCTTCCCGTCGGTCTGAACATACTGCACGCCATTCGCGACCTCGACGGATTCGCTCCATTTTCCGTCCTCAAACCGCGACACCCAAATGCCAACATCCGGATACTTTTCGCCGGTGCCTCCAAACCATGCGGCGACGAGGCCGCTGGGAGTTTCCACGATGGTCGACGCATGGCATTCCGGATACGACGCCTGTTCATAAAAGAACTGCCGGGAGACAACACCGGGGCCCTCGGCCGCGAACGCCGAAGCCGTGGTGCAGGCAACAAGCCATGCCAGTGCTATGTCTTTACAGTTCATTCGCGTCAAAAGATCGGCAATCATCGTGATTCCCCAGGTATTGAATGAAGGAACGAATTTGAGCAGCAGCTCACGCCTGTCGTCAGTCGATGCCCGAGCTCGGTGAAGGTTGAGCCGGACAAGGTTTATGAACCGAAGGGTGGCTGTTTTATCACATTGCCAGAGCCCAAACATCAGGCAGGGCCCGTAATACGCCACGCAGCGTAGAATGAGTTCGGTCTATTTTTGCTGCTCGAGGCGGATTTCTTGCCGTCCTCCGTTGCGCAAAAGCGGTGGTCTTGCGATTACTGATTGGGTCGACATTTTTTCCGTCTAGGTGCCGTATAAAAAATACCCCTCCGACTTGATGCCGGTGGAATTAAGGTTTGGGAACTACGACCACGGCCACTTTCGGCATGCGGTGCCACCGGCTTTACGCCAAATGGCGTGGACTTAGGGCAGAATCAGGAGTCCCAACGGCGAGCGGGGTACGTCAGTGCCCTGATTTCCGCATCATCCGCAACGAATCAGGGGATTAACATCCCCCGCTCGCCTTAACTCCACGCCATTGAGCTTCAAGTTGGTGGAACGCGGGTTTGAAGACAGCAACACGCGTTGAGTTGACAAACCCTTGCTCCACCGGCGTAAAGCCGGTTGGGGGCAAAGGGAACGAGTTCGGGGTATAGTTCTAGTACCCAAACCTGCGGTCGACTGGCACAAGGCCAGTCGGGCCCGACGCAGGCTGAGTTGTTGGAAACGATGTTCTCATGCCCGAGCCTCATGCCCGAGCCTCATGCCCGAGCCTC
>JBDNHX010000215.1:0-10632 GCA_041688565.1 Planctomycetaceae bacterium | reverse complement strand
CGTGATACCGAACAGAAGACAGCTTTGGTGCCTCCAGGGGAATCCCTGGACGAAGGTTTCAGCGGAATGAGAAACGATCCAGGCACGTCTGGCGAAATCGGCGATGAACCCGATTTCGACAGTGAGCCTATCGCAGACGCGTCCATTCTCCGAGAAAGTGGCTCCCCGGACGGACGAAGTAACATTCGTCCAATTGGCGACGCTCGCTACTTTGAAGAGCCGTCTCCGAATTCTTCCAGCGGTCAGGACGTTGCGGGTCGAAACGAGCCCGGGCAGAACATTGATGAAGACCGAAAATTTATGGAAGCTCTGCGAGCAGATTCCGCGGCACCTGATTTCGACACCGTTGCCCCGCCGGAGACCAGGAAGAAACGCACCTCCTGGTTCCCGTTCCGGAAGTAGTGCCACTGGCTGTGTCGAGTAGCGTCATGCTAACCCGAAACGTAGTTGAGGGATTGAGTTTCTGCGTTTCGCCAGTGTTTCCGAAAATCCCTCGCTAACGCGTCGGGTTATGATAACTCCCTGTATTTTCGCACCTTTGATCAACCGCTGTCTCGAAACGCGCAACTTCAAAAGTGACGCATCCGGTTGTGATGATTGCCCGCCTTGCGACAAATTTGTCGCCCTCCAAAAAACAGGTCTGAGCCGCAAAAGTCGCCCCTGCTTTGACAGACCGAAGTCCGTCCTTCACAGTTCCGGATCGCGAGCAAAGTTCAAACTCCCGCTCGGCCCACCCAATACGGCGGCCCACATCCGCTGCCCCGGCAAGCAAAACCACGGAACCTGACTATGAAATGGCGTACGTCTCTGCTGACCGTTTTATGCATCGTCCCGGCCCTGCTGGCAACGCGGGTTGTCGCCGATGAACATCCTGATCGGATTGTTCATCCGGATGTGCCACACGGAAAGATCACCGCCGGCCAGTTTACCGAGAGCCAGCTTTTTCCTGGGACAAAGCGCGACTATAGCGTCTACGTGCCGGCTCAATATTCTGCCGACCAGCCAGCGAGTCTGATGGTTTTCATGGACGGTTCGGCATATGCCAAAGTGGACGGTACGTTTCGAGTCCCCGTGGTGTTTGACAATCTGATTCATCAAAAAGCGATGCCAGTGACCATCGCTGTGTTTGTGAATCCCGGAACCATCGCGCCGACCAAACAGGGTGCCAGCGAACGCGGCAATCGTTCGTTTGAGTATGATTCGATGGGCGATCGTCACACTCGGTTTCTGATTGAAGAATTTCTCCCCGTAGCCTTGAAGGACCTGAACGTCTCAACGGACCCGGCCAACCGCGCCCTCTGCGGGATTTCGTCCAGCGGCATTTGCGCATTCACCGCCGCATGGGAACGTCCGGATCAGTTTGGCAAGGTACTGAGCCACATCGGCAGTTTCACGAACATTCGCGGCGGATGGGCTTATCCAGGCCTGGTCCGCAGTTCAAAGGACAAGCCAAAAGCCATCAAGGTTTATCTGCAGGAAGGCAAAGAAGATCTCAACAACCTGCACGGCAACTGGCCGCTCAGCAATCAGGATCTCGCCGCTGCACTGCAGTTCGCTGGCTATAAATACAAGCTGGAGATGACCGACGGTGGGCACAGTGGCAAATGGGGTGGCGAAGCGCTGCCGGACGCTCTCCGCTGGCTGTGGGACGAGAATGCAGAATCGACTCAGATCCCGATTGTTGAAACAAAACCGGAATGGACGCCACATGCCGACGCGGTGGTTCAGGAGGGAGTTCCGAAGGGCACGCTCGAAAAGATGGAGCCATGGGAATCCAAAGTGTTTCCAGGAATGGTTCGCGACTGGTCGATCTACGTTCCGGCTCAATACAAAGCGGATGAGCCTGCCGCGTTGATGGTCTTCCAGGACGGCGAAGGAATGGCGAACGTGAAGGGACGATGGCGAGTTCCCGTGGTGTTTGACAACCTGATTGCTCGCGGCGATATGCCCGTCACGATCGCCGTGTTCCTGAACCCGGGTCACCATAAATCGACGTCGCGTCAGGACGGAAAGAGTTCGAATCGCAGTTTGGAATACGATAGTCTCGGTGATCGTTATGTGCGTTTTCTTCTGGAAGAAATTATTCCTGAAGTTCGCGGCCGGTACACCATTTCTGACGATCCGGAAATGCATGCGATCGGCGGTTCCAGCTCGGGTGCGATCTGCGCGTTCACGGCGGCCTGGGAACGTACTGACTTCTTCCGCCGCGTGTATTCGAGCGTCGGCAGTTTTACCAATCTGCGCGGTGGAAATGTTTATCCGTCCCTGGTTCGCAAGACGGAATCAAAGCCGATTCGCGTGTACATGGCCGACACAGGTGGCGACGTGGACAACATCGCCGGCAGCTGGCCGTGGGCCAATAAACAGATGGCGTCGGCTCTGACTTACATGGGCTACGATGTTCGTTTCGACTGGGCCGAAGGCTACGCACACAATGCGGACTTTGGCGGCGCCCTGTTTCCGGACGCAATGAAGTGGCTGTGGCGCAAGGAAGTCCATACGCCCGTGCTGGACACGAGTGGCGATCTGGGCGGTGATCTGACGCTGCTGAATCTGCTGATTCTCGGACAGTCGTGGGAACTGGTAGCTGACAATCTTGGGTTTGCAGATGCTCTGTGTACCGACAAGGATGGCAATGTCTATTTCTGTGATATGAAGACGCCGGCCGTCTATCGAATCAATGTTGTTGATGGATCTCGCACGGAGATTGCGAAGGAATCGGTCAGCGGTCTTGAATTCGGCCCTGACGGTTTACTGTACGCCTGCCAGGGCTCACAAAGCCGCGTGATTTCCATCGACATCACCACGGGCGAAGTGAAGACGGTGGCGGAAGGTGTCAAACCCAACGATCTGGCTGTGACCGATGACGGTTTCGTCCTGATTACCGACACCGGTGCTCAGCAGGTCACTGCGATTAACACTCGCACCGGCGAAGTGAGAATCGTAGATACGGGCATCAACAAACCTAATGGGATTGCACTTTCAAACGATGGCGGAACTCTGGCCGTGTCTGATTACGGCGGGTCTCACACGTGGACATTCCGAGTGAACGCTGCCGGCGTTCTTGACGCAAAGATGCCGACGATGCCAATGTGTCTGCGAATTGATCCCAATGGAGAATTCCGATTCAACGCTTCGCCGCCTTATCTGGCGACGTCGCAGGGGGACGGGATGGCTGTCGACAAAGTCGGCCGCTATTACGTGACAAGCGACAGTGGCGTGCAGATTTTTGATCCCACCGGACGTCCGTGCGGAGTTCTTCCGAAAGTCGACGCCGGTCAGCCGCTGACGACCTGTATCCTGGCCGGCCCCGATCGCAGCACTTTGTACATCGCACATGGAACAAAGATTTACTCGCGAAAACTGACGGTGGAAAAACCAACGAAATAGTCGCAGGTACCGGCCAGTTTTTTGCCAATGGCAGTCACTTTGAGCAATCACCGAAACGCTTGGCGCGTTCCGCTACAGAGTGATTCAACGACTATGTGACGGACATTGAGCGTTGTGCTGGCCGGTCTGTTGTCCATCACTCGTTATTGTTTGCGGAGCGAACACGACTTTGCCCCATGCCCGAACAACCAGACGCATCGCGCCTTGGAATTACGTCGAGGCCATTCTTCAGGAATCCTGAGGGCTGACGAGTGACTGATCAAAATAGTTCACTCCCATGCCCGCATCGATCACAATTCCCTGTGAATTGATTCCCGAAGAACGGGGGCTGAGCAAAAATGCAACGGTGGATGCGACTTCCTCGGTTTGCACGGCTTGCTTCCGCAGAGTCGCTTTTTCGGCGAAAAGGTAACTGTCAACGTAGCCGGGGATGCCAGCGGAGGCTGAGGTTTTCAGCAGACCAGGGCAAACCGCATTGAAGCGAATTTTTGAAAACTGGGAGAACGACTTGGCAAGAAAGCAGAGCGACGAATCCAGAGCTGCTTTGACCGGTGCCATGTATCCGTAGTTCTCGGCGGCCATGCGAGTCGTCGAGATGGAGATCGTGACAACGCTGCCCGAGTTCGGATCGAGCAGAGACCGAAACGCTTCAGACAGAGCAATCAGGGAGTAGCATGAAATATTAATGGACTGCAAAAATGCAGCGCGGGGTGTCTGATGGAACGGCAACCATCCGGCGGAGAAATCGGCAAACGCAACCGAATGCACAATCCCGTGCAACACGTCGACCGTAGATTCAACGTCCTGCCTCAGCTTGTCGATTTGCTCTTGATGTTCGACGTCGCAGACAAACACCTTTGAATCGGGGAACAGCTTTTTCACGGATTCGGCCCGCGCTTCACTGCGGACGGAAAACAGCAGGTTAGCGCCCGCTTCCTGCAGCACTTTTGCCGTGTGCCACGCGACGCTTTTTCGATTGGCCACACCAAAAACAAGAATGTTTTTGCCCGTGAGCTGCAGAAAGTCCATAGGGAATCTGTTGTCTGGTGAAAGTCGCGTGGCGCAGAGACACAATGGGCTTAGAGACCCCGAGGCGCAGAGAACCCGAGAACCGGCGGCGAACGGAAAACGGTTCCCGCGAGTTCTCCCGAATTTAGCGGCTCAGCGGCTTAAAGCGGCTGGTTGTTGGGCGATCGGAAGCGCTGTTCAGACGTTCGCGACGCTGTTGTTCATACGTGCCGTAATTGCCTTCGCACCAAATCACGGATCCGTCGCCTTCGAATGCCAGGATGTGCGTGGCAATACGGTCGAGGAACCATCGATCGTGGCTGACGACAACGGCACAACCGCCGAAATCGGAAAGGCCTTCTTCGAGTGCTCGCAGTGTTTCCACGTCCAGGTCGTTTGTTGGTTCGTCCAGCAGCAGCAGGTTTCCGCCGGAACGCAGCAGCTTGGCCAGATGCACGCGATTACGTTCTCCCCCGGAAAGGTCGCCCACAAACTTCTGCTGATCGGGGCCCTTAAAATTGAATCGTCCGCAGTAAGCGCGAGCGTGAATTTTTGCGGTTCCAACTTCCAGCAGATCGTAGCCGCCGGAAATTTCCTGGTAGACCGATTTCTTCGGATCCAGTTCATCACGCGACTGATCGACGTAGGAAATCTGAACCGTTTCGCCAATCTGCAGAGTTCCCTCATCAGGTTTTTCTGTGCCCATGATCATCTTGAACAGCGTAGTCTTGCCGGCACCGTTGGGGCCAACGATTCCAACGATACCGCCCGGCGGCAGGTCGAAGCTCAGATTTTCGAACAGCATCTTGTCGCCGAAACTCTTCTTCAGATTCTGAGCCTTGACGACCAGCTTGCCCAGCTTGCGAGACGTCGGGATCTGAATCTGAGCGGCCTCATCCCGCACATCGTATTCTTTCGCCACAAGTTCGTTGTAGCGATCCATGCGCGCCTTGTTCTTGGTGGCCTGGGCTTTGGGCGACATGCGAACCCATTCCAGTTCGCGTTTGAGTTCCCTCTGACGTCGGCTTTCGGACCGCTCTTCCACTTCCAGACGCTTGCGTTTCTGTTCAAGCCACGACGTGTAGTTGCCTTCGTACGGCATTGCTTTGCCGCGGTGCATTTCCAGAATCCAGCCCGCGACATTGTCCAGGAAATACCGGTCGTGAGTTACCGCGACAACAGTGCCCGGGAAGTTCTTCAGGAACTGTTCAAGCCACTGAACGGAGTTTGCGTCCAGATGGTTTGTCGGTTCGTCGAGAATAATCATGTCGGGGTTCATGAGCAGCAGTTGGCACAACGCGACTCGACGTTTTTCTCCGCCCGACAAATGCTCCACGCTTGCTTCTGCGGGTGGGAGCATCATCGCATCCGCCGCGATTGACAGCGTGCGGTCCAGTTCCCACAGATTGAAGTGATCGATTTTGTCCTGAACATTGGCCTGCTCGTCCAGAGTCTTTTCCATCTCTTCAGGAGTCAGGTCTTCGCACAGTTTCATGCTGAGTGCATTGAACTGTTCAAGGATCGCCCGCGATTCGGCGACGGCTTCTTCAATGCATTCGCCGACGGTCTTCGTTGGATCGAGGTGCGGCTCCTGGGGAAAATAGCCGATCTTAATCCCTTTGGCCGGGCGCACGGTGCCCATGTAATCCTTGTCTTCGCCGGCCATAATTCGCATCAGCGTACTTTTGCCGGAACCATTGCTTCCCAGCACGCCAATTTTGGCTCCCGGGTAAAACGACAGCCAGACGTCTGACAGGATCTCCTTCTCGTCATAAAGGCGAGTCAGATTTTCGATTGTCATGATGTACTGCTGAGCCATGCGAAGATTTCCTTAATTGCTTTTCGAGAGCTCGTTCTGCGACGAGCACGTTTTTTCACTATTTCAGCGGGATGCTAAAAGTCAAGAGTAAGGCCGTCTGCAGAGCCTCGCCGATGGCTGGAGTTCGAACAATTTATGTGGCTTCGTTTGGCGAACCGAACTTTTGCTTTCGTCGCCGTACGGAAGCGGTCGCCGGGGCTTCCGCTGAGGTATGCTTTTGAAGCGTTTCTAGAACAAGCGTCATAAACGCTTTTGCCCGCGGATACATTTCCTTCGACGAACTGCCACGGGGGCCTGCCACATTCAGCGTGCGGATTTTATGGCGCAGAAGCCAGTCCACAACCGACTCCGCTTGTTCCTGAGGCGAATTCTCAGCCGTCAGCAAGCCGCGACCAGCAGAGACCGCAAGATGCTCAATCTTCAGCGGTTTTCCATGGGCTGTGGCGGCATCTGCCGTCAAACGCGTGCCACTGGAGATTTCGTCGAGCACCAAAATCAGGGTCCCGTCAGTGTCTCGGACGTTCCATTCGGTGCGAACAGCATACGATCGAGCAGCTGTTTCCTTCAACGGATACCGATTCGGGATGGTTCCATCTTCCGACCGACGGCCTCGTGGACACCAGCCACAGATCTCAATTCCCAGTTCCATGGCCGCATCCAGCGCAGCACGGTCCACGCCGGTCTGTCCACCAGAATTAATCTTTACGAGAGCTGCAGAAGTCTGTCGATCTGAAATGAAAAAATCTCCGTACTTTAATTCCATCCCTTCAGCGTCACTTCCACTTCTTCAACGCCTTCGTTGCCGGGAAAGCGAAAGCTGCGGACGCTGAGTTTGATTTTATCGCCCACGTCGAATTTTTTCAGCTTTGTTACAAGCTGATCAAAGTCCGAAAGTTTTTCCCCGTTCATCGCAATGATCAGATCGCCAGACACGATTCCCGCGTCATCGGCTGAGGACGCGGCCTGGACATTGCCGACCAGAATTCCTTCGCCCGCGCCAAATCGAGGCTCATTCATAACACCCAGACAAACACGCCCACGTTCGGCAATTCCGGTATCTCCGAAGATGCCTTTCAGAATCGCGATCTGTTCCAGGGCCAGGGGATGTCCGTCAATCAGGTAAATCGAAACCATACGCCGCTGCGTCATGAACGAACCGGATCTTAGAGAATCGAGCCGTCGCAGGAGATCAAATGCGCGTGCATCGCTGGGCCATGCCTTGTCGACGAAAATCTTTAGATGTTGTGCACTTGTTGGATTCATCTGGCCAAACGGGCCCTGATCGGCGTTCGCGTCCGGCTGCCACAAAATAGTAGGATCGGCGGGCGACAGCGAAACATTCATCGCCTTCAATTCAATGACGGCAATCTCGGTGCGTCGCTGCCAATGCCGATCAAGAACATCGCGAGCCGCCTCGGAAACAAACCAGCGATCGGCCTTGGCCGACCATTCCAGGGCGTCGGAAGCAACGCGTACCTCTGTCGAATCCAGCGACGCTGCTTCGTATCGCTTCTCAAAGATTTCAATCAGCCGACGAATCACTTCGTTGTCCGTCTGTGTCTGCAGAGCAACGCTCATTTGAGTAATCTGGTCTTCAGTCGCTTCCTTCAGACCAACCACAGCATCCTGGCGTTTTGAGAACTCGGGCGATGCCAGGTCAGCGATCATCCGGGCCACCGCCGGATCAACCGGCGCAGGTGCGGCAGCCGCTGATGCATTCGCCGCAAGTTCCGGCTGCGCGACTGTCGCTGTGGCCGGACCGCCAGCCGGTGCCGCTGCGGCAGGCACCGGTTCGTCCGCCAAAAGCGACATCGGCGCAGAGACTGCGGACAGAGCTATTGCCAGAGCCAGGCTGTAGCGGATCCTCGGACGGCTTTTCATCCCACGAATACTCCTGATGAGATTTTTCCTCAAAACGCCTAACAAAACTGGCACTGGATCCCGTAGTCTTGCGAAAAATGCTTAAAAACATGACGGAAGGCGGGTGCCTGTCCCACTTTTGTTAGAGCTTCTTAGCCAGCATTGTTTCCAGCCAGATCGTGTTCCGCAAGAGCGAGAACGATCCAGAAGGCCGAATTGGCGGCGACGAACCCTCGAAACGCCCGTGTTTCCTGCCTCATCATGCGAATTTGCTCCTCATCCAGATTTCAACAGGAACTTTATCCCGACGTATAGCGATCTGTCTGTTTTGGATCGGCTGGAGAAAATTCGCTCTCAAAGCGGCTTCTGTTCACTGCTGAATTTCAGAACACTGTTATCATCTCGCATCAAAATCGCCGGGAAGCCGCCTGTTTCTCGCGTGATCGCTACGCTTCGAGTTCTCTAAAAACCAACACTGTGCATACGATGGCTGTTGATCTTCTCACGTCTCCTCGCTGGCAGGCCGAGCATCTCGGAATGCCGATGCCCGATTCGGTTCACGCCGTGTCCGCCTGTCTTCCGCTGTGGGATCACAATATCAAATACGAGGAAGGCGATGCGTCCGTGGTCTCCCGACTTCAGGCCGCTTATCCTCGATTCTGTCTGCATCCTTTTGTTCGCCAGCTGTGCGTAAAGGTGTTCGGCGCCACGGCGACGGGCCTGATTTTCCCCAGTTCAAAGGTTGCAGATCGCGCGATCAAGTATCTGCGATGGCGCGGTGTGACCAGCGGCAAGCTGGTTACTGTGGACGGTCAGCCGTTCGTCGGAGTTTCCGTCGCGGCGGAAGATTTTGCTCGACTGAAGGAATACTGGCAGCATGCGGGCGAAGTGATTTCTTCACGCGGAGCCGAGACGGCTTTGCGAGGCGAGCGAGTCGTCTCTTCAGAAACTCCGGCTCGTCTGGAGCTCCGCCGTCGGCTTGCCGAACTTCGCCGTGGCGACACGCGGGACATCTGGCTGTTCCCTTGCGGCATGTCAGCCATTGCGGCTGCGTGGCGCGCGACTCGCGCTCAGGATGCCAGCAGTCCAAGTGTTCAGTTTGGTTTTCCGTATGTCGATACGCTCAAGATTCAGCAGCGATTTGAACCGGCCGAATATCGCTTTTTCCCCGTTGGCAATGAACACGATCTTGATGAGCTGCGGCGGCTGCTGAAGTCTCAAAAAGTGAGCGCCGTGTTTTGCGAATCACCAACGAACCCGCTGTTGACGGTGCCCGATCTGGCCGCCTTACGCACGCTTGCGGATCAACATGGTTTTGTGCTGGTGATCGACGATACGCTGGCCGCCTGCATCAATCAAAATGTCTTGCCGTTTGCCGACATGGTCGTGACGAGCCTGACAAAGTACTTCAGCGGTTACGGAGATGTTCTGGCCGGCTGCGTGACACTGAATCCCCAAAGTCCATTTGCGGCCGTTCTTCGCAACAGCCTTTCTGCCGACTTTGAAGAGCTGATGATTGACGCAGATGCGGAGGTTCTGGAAATGAATTCTCGCGATGTTCGTGAGCGAGTCGAAATCATCAATCTCAGTGCTCAGATTCTGGCTGATCGTCTGAGCCGGCATGAGCTTGTCGATCGCGTCTTCCATCCGAGCCTCAATGCATATTCTTCCAGCATGGTCCCAGCGAGCGGTCACGGCGGATTAATGTCGATTGTGCTCAAGCGACCCAAATTTACCACGCCCGTGATGTTCGACCATCTGGAGGTCTGCAAAGGCCCGAACCTCGGTACGAATTTTACACTGTGTTGTCCATACACGATTCTGGCGCATTACACAGAGCTGGACTTTGTGGAACAGTGCGGCGTATCGCGCTGGTTGCTTCGGATCAGCATCGGCGTCGAACCGGTCGAAGAGCTATGGCAAAGATTCCAGCGTGCATTGACGAAAGCCGCGTCCTCCATTGACCCGACGTTGCTCACTTTGTAAAGCCATTGCTTTCTCCGTCGCGCATTTCCCCTCCCCACCTGCTGACGAGTGACTTCACGCTATGGCTTCCCACGCTGTGACCAACGAACAAGTGCTTGCGCTGTACCGCACGATGCAGATCATTCGTCAGACCGAAGAGGAGCTGGCGCGCTGTCATCAGCGCGGCCTGATCCACGGTGCCTGCCACACTTACGTTGGGCAGGAAGCGATTGCGTCGGGTGTTTGCGCTCATCTGCAGGCTCCGGATACCGTTTTCAGCACCCATCGAGGCCACGGGCACGCCCTGGCCAAAGGCATGCCGCCGCGTGAATTAATGGCTGAGCTGTTTGGTCGGTCGACCGGTTGTTCCCGCGGCCGCGGGGGCTCGATGCATTTGTTCTCACCCGAAATCGGCATGATGGGAACCAGCGGCATTGTGGGACCCTGCATGCTTCAGGCCTGCGGAGGCGGTTATAGTGCGAAGCTGATGAAGACCGGAAATGTGGCGGTCGCGTTTTTCGGCGACGGAGCCTCCAACAACGGCGCATTCCATGAAGCTCTGAACATGGCCAGCATCTGGAAACTGCCGG
>JBDNHX010000028.1:0-2910 GCA_041688565.1 Planctomycetaceae bacterium | reverse complement strand
CGTTTCCGTGGAAAGCAGCGAGATGCAACACTTTGCACGCTGGTCTTTTAGCCTCGCTCGACAGGCTGCGGCTGTCGGTGATACCAAAGACGCGAAGAACTGTCTTGACACTGCCCTCCGGTCTTTGTCCCGCAAAGAACGGGGATTCGACATTCAGGCGTTCAGAGTCCTTGCTGCCGTTACTGGATGGCAGTTTGCTGCCAGATTCACGGAGCGACTTCGTAGTCTCATGCGGCGTGGACCTGGTCATGCAACGCTCAAACAGTCGTGGATGGAGTGATTATTTTCCGTGTCGCGTGTGAACATCATTAAGACTGGCGACAATTACGGTCTCTGTAATCGCCTGTTCCCCTTTGCACACCTAATCGCATCGGCAGCGGAGTATGGCTGGGAAATTCAGAATCCGGGCTTTGCCGAGTTTCAGCAGCACTTCGTTGGCACTTGCAAACACCGCATTCCGGGGTTTTCGGGAGCGTCTGGATCGGTGGGCTTTAAGGGGACATGCCTGCCTGCTTCCGCGTATGTCCTGATGCGGCGGCTGTTAGCAAAGGCTGGAGTCGAGCGACGGATTCTGCTGGGCGATCATGATGTTTGCGATTTGTCCAGCCCGGACACTCACAAACAATTGGAACGAAATCGAACGACTCAGTGTATCGGCCTGTATTTTTGCCACAATCAGGCCGCCATGAAACATGCTGGGGTGATTCAAGACTATTTTCGTCCGGTTCAGGGCACTGCGGAATCTGCTCAGAAGTCCGTTGAGCGAGCCAAAGGGCAGGGGGATTTACTGATCGGCATCCATCTTCGACATGGTGACTATGAGACGTTCTGCAACGGCATCATGTTCTATTCGTTCGAGGAATACGCCGATCTCATGCGGACCGTTCGCGATCAACTCTTTCCGCAGAAACGAGTCACCTTCCTGATCGCATCGAATGTTCCATTGCCAGCAGAACCATTTCGTGAGTTTCGATACACACCGGCCCCCGGACATTTCGTCGCAGACGTCTATGCGCTTGCAAAATGTGACTACATTCTGGGGCCTCCCAGCACGTTCAGCGAATGGGCTTCGTTTTACGGAAACGTCCCGCGATACGTTCATCTGAAGAATGATTATACCTGGAACAACAGACAGTGGCCCGGCATGCATCTGAAGGACTTTGTACCGCACACGACAGGCTTTGCGAGGTGCAATCCCTCGCATCCGGCGAGTCTCATTGCCAACGATAACATGGGCGAATATCGCTGAACTGTCGTGCGATTAGACAGATTCATCCACGAGTTCGAAAATGGAGTCTGGAACTCTGATTCAGTGCCGCTGTCTCCGCGTTTTTTCCGAAGGATGGCTCACCGTGCGTCAAATCAAAAATCGTCGATTGTCCAATTCTTGAAAAGAGGTCCAGTAATGTTCGAAAATCTAACCAAGACGTCCAATCGAATCGTACAACGTCTTCCCTTTCTCAAGCGAATGTTGTGTCCTTTTTACTATCAGATCACTGGCCAATTGCCTGTAACTCCTGGAGCGATTTCCGAGGAACTTCTGCGCAAACATATTCACACTAAAAATCCATTGATCCTTGAGATTGGAGCGAATGACGGAACCCACACCGCTTGGTTCAAAAGCATCTTTCCAGGTGCAGAAATTCACTGTTTCGAACCATGTGCGACTGCGCAGGACAGATTTCTTGCCCGCACACAGACCCTCTCGAATGTCTTTCTCCATCGATGCGCTGTGGCAAAGCTGAAAGGGCTTGTCCAGTTCCATCCAAGTGTCTCCAGACTCGATAAAAACGGCGCCGCTAGTTGGGATGCCTCTGGATCACTTCGGGAGCCTTCAGGACACTTGAACGTGCATCCAGAAATTCAGTTTGCCGATCCGATTGAAATCATGGCCACCCGGCTGGACGATTGGTTGCTCGAGCGAAATCCCGACCGAATTGACTTCATCTGGATGGATGTTCAAGGTGCAGAACTCGATGTCTTCGCAGGTGCGAGCGAGTCACTCAAAAGAACGTCACTCTTGTATACCGAATATTCCGTGCAAGAACTCTATCAAGGACAACCTTCGCTGCGACAACTTCTTTCAGCTATTCCCGACTTTGTCCCAATCGTGCGTTACCTGGACGACATCCTGCTGGTTCGCAGAAAGTGACCCAAAAATCAGGTTACGAATAATCAAATGCAAGCCCTGATCCATGCAGACTTGGTTGTGAGATCCATTCAGTCGACTGCAGATTTCCTGCGTCGTTTCTTAGATTTCTCGATTTATGATGAATCAATTGTTTCTGGATCCCTGCCGAAATTCCTATCCGCTGGGCGCTGCTCGAGCATGCGATTGGTCATGCTGCGGCTGGCTCCGATGGGGGCTATGCTGGAGCTGATGGAGTTTCTTGACGCGACAGCCGACTTTCCCGAACAAACGAACACCAACCGCGTCAGCATCTCAATCTTGGTCTCGGACCTGGATCAGGTGATTGCTCGCACTCGTGACCATGGGGTTGTTCCTGAAACCACTATTTTCAGCGTTCGCATCGCCAAAGCGGGAAACCAGCGGATCTTTTTTTTCGAGATCCTGACGGATTCTTGATTGAGCTTGTGGGAAAGAGTGACATCTCACCATTAAGCTGATCTGAGTAATTTCTTTAATGGCGTGTTCGTCATGGCTAGGCTGAGTTTTCCAAAGTGATTTGTGGTCCGTCTATGTCAAACGCTGTTTTTCTCAGTGTTGTCGAAATCATGTCTGGCCTGTTCTCAGTTCCGCCGGAATCGCTGAGCCTTGAATCATCCATGGAAACCGTTGACCAATGGGATTCTTTGCAGCACTTCAATGTCATTCTGGATATTGAACAGCGGTTCGGGATTGAACTGTCTCCTGAAGAAGTTCTGGAACTGAACTCCGTGGGCAAAATT
>JBDNHX010000214.1:0-4219 GCA_041688565.1 Planctomycetaceae bacterium | reverse complement strand
TGTTGCCACGCGATCAACAGAAATGATCATCGGATTACTGACGCCTGCCGGTGTCACGCAGCGTGCCAGATATCGACCGGACACAGCTGTCAGATCAACCGCGACGTCGAACAATGCCTGCCCAGCATTGCCACCGTCAGCAACCACGGCTGTCAGGCCCTTGATATCAGTGTGAAGCTGAGCACCAACGAGATTCTGCCCCGTGACAACCATTCGCGTCGTCTTGCCAACTTCCACTGAATGGGGTGCAATCAGACTGATCTGCGGCTGCATCTGGGACGCATCCACTGTCCCGCCTGTTTCTGCAGAAATCTCAGCGGCGGAGGCCCCGGCGACTTCAGCAAACAACGCTTTCACGTCTTCGTCGCTCAAAGCCTGAGCGAACACGTGTACTTCATCGCAGAGCAATCGCATCATCTCGCCGTTGGTGAAGCTGGACCCAATCGTCAGCGGAGTATCACTGACACATTTCGCCAGCGAGACATCCTGCAACCAGCCGACAGTGCCCTCGATGAAACCGCCGGTGGCTTGAGTTGGAACAGCCGCGGCCCCGTTCACAAACAAACGCACTCGCACATCATCTACGTCGGCATCCGCATCCGCGCCTGGCGCATCTGCGTTATCAAGCGACACGGTCAGATGAACTCGTCGACGGAAACCGAGAACTCCCTTAACGCTGAAGTTGGCGACCTTATAAGCCGCACCGTCATTCACATACACCTGAAAGTTATCGGTGGAAGGCTGAAAGTTGATGCCATAATTCGTGATGTCGCCTGTGCCCGACTTTCGTTTGGCAAACAATCCGCGAAACGTTCCGTCGTTCAGAGGATGCAGACTGGCAAACAGCCCGCTGATGGTGACGGCATCCGGACGACTGACATCTTCGCTGTTCGGGATCACGATCTGCTGCTGACGCGCGGGATCCAGAAGCAACGAATAGCCCGGGCTGCCGGATACGAAGGCTGATGGAATTCTTGATGGAGTGGACGTGAGCGAAACCGCGTCTCCGACCTTACCCGCCTTGCCGCCGTCAACCGCGGTCGCCGGGCTTTCCGCCAGATCATCAAACGTCAGACTCACGACAGCTCGGTCTCGCACCTGAGCCAAAGCGATCTGGGAATGGACGAAAAAAATGGCACAGCAAAAACTGACAAGCATTCGTAGACCGGAAGGCATCGCGGCAAGGTCCTTCATGAAATATTCTGGTGGGATTTTTTAGAAGCGGAGCAGAACCGTGACCGCGCCGGCGATGGCCTGACGTATCCCGGTCAGCGACTTTCAGAGACCATGGTGGCGACTGAACGGGCCTGCGGCAAGTGGACAGGCCAAATCGGACCGCCTGGCGGCAATTTCATAAGTTCCGCAGAGAACCCAACCATCTTGCGGAAAGTCATTCCAGGTCATTGTTTGATCCGCGAACGAAGCGGGTTACGGCTCGCACCTGCAATGTACCAACCCGCCGTTTCTGAAAAAAATCGACTTAGTCTCGTTCGATCAATAATTGTCGTCTTGCGCACCGGGATGGTTCAATCAGCGACGACTACCTAAGGAAGCCAGTAATAGACCAGGTTGGCGAGAACAACTCATCTATTCGTTAGTGATGAACCTCCCGTCCTCACCGCTGCTTTTCACCGATCCATTTTTTCAAACCGATGCTTCGGTCGTGCTCGTGGTTCGTGCATCTGCTAAGTTAATGATTCAAACATACTGGCTGCGAAGCTAAGTTTCGGTTTAAGAGTGAGAGCCGCAGATGTCCAGATTCGATCAACAGCCTGAGTCCGATTCTGACGCCGCAGGTAGAATCGAGAGGCCGGGGTTGTTTGATTCGACGCCATGGAGTGAAGTTCTGGCTGCTGGTGATTCGCGGCATGCAGACAATCGCCGTTCACTTGAAAAGCTCTGTGTCCTGTATTGGCCACCCCTGCATGCGTATGTAAGACGCAAAGTTCGTGACCCGCATCTTGCACAGGATTTGACCCAGTCATTTTTTGAACGACTAATTTCGGGACGCTCTTTGCGGCTGGCCGACCCGGCTCGAGGACGTTTTCGATCGTTCCTGATTAAGGCGTTTGAATGGCATCTGGCCAATGAGTTTCGTGAAGGACGAGCGATCAAGCGAGGCGGAGACGTGCACACTTTTCCGCTGGATTTTTCTTCCGGCAGTTTCGAACTTGCGGACGGCGGAAGCCTGAGCGCAGGGGAGTTGTTTGATCGGTAGTGGGCTCTGACGCTGTTGAATCAGACGATGACAAGATTGGAAGCAGAACTAGTCTCCTTGCAGAAGAAATCGCTGTTCGGAGCGTTGAAAGAATATCTGACGGGAGCGGAACGACAGGAGGGCTATGCCGAAGTCAGCAGGACGCTGGGAATGACAGAATCGGCGGCTCGGATGGCCGTCAGTCGTCTGAGAGCCAGATACCGCGAACTAGTGCGAGAAGAAATCGAGCGAACCGTCGCCTGCATCCAGGATGTGGACGACGAAATCCGACACTTGTTTCGCTCAATCTCCAGGTAAGCGGTCAGCCCCGCAGAAATTAGCTTGCAACACTGCCCCAACTTTCCGCGAATCCGCTTTTCATCGGTTTCTCTTAGAAATTTCTGTTGCGCTTTGTCATTTTTCGTGTTCTTCGCAGTGCCACGATTCTTTTTTTAAGCACTCACTGATGACTGAACTCGCAAAATCGAGTCGCAAAATTTGCCCGGACTGCGGACTGACATTTCCTCAAAACGCTCCTGCGGGACTCTGTCCAGCCTGTCTTCTGCAGGCCGCGATGGCAGTACCGGAAGAGCCGAACCGAGACGAGATGAACGAGAAATCATCTTCATCCTCTGGGGCCGAGTTTCAAATCAGAACAAATGTGCCAGGCAACTCGGTCACAGCCATTCATCCGTCGAGCGATCTTCCCGACGAGTACCCGGAACCTGGTACGAAACTTCGTTACTTTGGTGACTATGAGCTTCACGAAGAGATCGCTCGTGGAGGCATGGGAGTGGTCTATCGGGCTCGTCAGGTTCGTCTGAATCGGCAGGTCGCGTTGAAGATGATCCGTGCTGGCAAGTTCTCGAGCGGCACGGAGATTCAGAGACTGCGCGTTGAAGCGGAGGCGGCCGCTCAGTTGGATCATCCGGCGATCGTGCCGGTGTTCGAAGTCGGGGAATACGAGGGCCTGCACTATTTCACAATGGCCTTTGTCGACGGGGAAACACTGTCTGCGAAACTTGCCGGTGGCCCGATGCCGGCGCGAGCTGCCGCGAAGCTGATGCAGACCGTGGCTGAAGCCGTTGCTTACGCTCATGACAAAGGTGTCATCCATCGCGACATCAAGCCTGGCAATATTCTGATCGATCAGTCCGGGCAGCCGCGTATCAGTGACTTTGGACTTGCGAAGCAGGTGACCAGCGACAATGAACTGACGACGACCGGCCAGATTCTTGGTACGCCATCGTACATGCCCCCCGAGCAGGCTTTGGGAAAACTGGACGATATTGGAAAAGCGTCCGATGTTTATTCTCTGGGAGCTGTTTTGTATGCAACGCTCACCGGACGACCACCGTTTCAGGCAGCCACTTCGATCGAAACACTGCGACTGGTTGTTGAAGAACTTCCGTTGGCCCCAAGGCTACTGAATCCGTCGATTCCTCGTGATCTGGAAACGATCGGTTTGAAGTGTCTGGAGAAGTCGATTTCGCGGCGATATGAGTCTGCGATGGTTGTCGCGCAGGAGCTGAGCCGATTTCTCAGTGGCGACCCAATTCTTGCCCGACCTGTCGGCAGAATTATGAAGCTGGCACGCTGGTATCGTCGACATTGGATCGCTTCGACGGCGGCATGTTCGATTCTGCTCACAATCATCGGGGCGACAACCGTCCTTGGTGTCACTGCGAGGCAACTTCGAACCGAACTCACCAAAACCGCAGCCGCCGAATCCGCTGCCCTGGAAGCCAACGTCGAGGTGCAGGAAAAGCTATGGATCGCGTATCTGAACGGGGCCAACGCAAGACACCGCAGCCGGCAGGCGGGGCAGAGGTTTGGTGCATTGCGAGCTGTAAAAAGCGCCCTGCAGATTCCAGTGCCGAAAATGCGTTCTCTTGACGAATTGCGAACCGAGGCCACAGCGGCACTTTGTCTGCCGGATCTGGAAGTCGACCGGAGGATTCCGCATACCAGCCGTGTGGGTCAATTCGTCCTGGACAATCGCTTGACGATGCTGGGGTTTGA
>JBDNHX010000003.1:0-6657 GCA_041688565.1 Planctomycetaceae bacterium | reverse complement strand
TTGCCGAACAGAATCGCCAACATGATGCCTTCCGGGAACGCCGGGTTGACCACTCGAATCAGGATCGTCATCATGCCGATCAGAATTCCATAGAACCACTTGCCGGTTTCTGTCATCGCGGCGGACACCGGATCAGTCGCCATGAATACCAGTCCAAACGCGAGGCCGCCGGTCACCAGATGCCAATGCGCGGGAACCTGGAACACTGCGTTCGTGTCGCTCGCAACACCGCTGAGCAATCCCGCCAGACCAAACGCGCCGACAAAAACACCGGCCATGATTCGCCAGGAACCAACGCCTGTGAGGATCAAGAACGCCGCACCAAAAATGCAAGCTAGCGTTGACGTCTCACCCATCGATCCCGGAATCCAGCCCATGAACGCGTCGTACCATGTCATATTCAAACTGGAGGCTACGGTCGCAAAAGAATCCGGTGCAACGTTACGAACCGAACCCATAGATGTCAGCAGCGTTGGGCCAGTGTAACCATCAACAGCAACCCAGACTTTGTCGCCAATGATCTGGCTGGGATAAGCAAAGTACAGGAACGCACGAGCGGTCAATGCTGGGTTTAGAAAATTCTTTCCAGTCCCACCGAAGACTTCTTTACCGAAGACAACGCCGAAGCTGATTCCCAAAGCAACCTGCCACAGCGGTATCGTCGGCGGCAACGTCAACGGAAACAGCATTCCTGTGACAAGAAATCCTTCATTGATATCATGTCGACGGACGATGCCAAAAATCATTTCCCACGTGCCACCGACAATATTTGTCACCAGAAACACGGGGACAAAATAGAGCGCTCCATGGAGCATGTTGAAGAACCAGGAGGGCGACTTTGACGGATCAAATCCCGCCGAAGTCAGGACCGACGCTCTCCAGCCACTGGAAGCCAGCACGTCCGCTGCTGGGGTGCCAGCTTCAATCAGGGACTGCATAGCCTGATTGGCCTGAAATCCCGGGTTCCAGCAGGCCATGTAAATGCATGGCGTAAGCGCGATGACGACGAAGATCATCATGCGTTTCAGATCCATACCATCGCGCACGTGCGACGCCCCTCGGGTGACGTCGCTCGGCGTGTATAGAAAAGTGTCAATTGCCTCGTAGACAGGATAAAGCTTTTCCAGCTTCCCGCCTTTATGAAAGGCTGGCTCAACACGATCGAGGAGTGATCTCAGAAACTTCATGCGGTGTCGCTCAGCGTTGAAATCAAAGTTCAAATAAAAATGTTTGGACCTGCCACGCCACCTCGCAACGCAGTTTTTTCAATGCCCCGCTTAATGTCTGGAATAGGCTTCGTTTTTGGGTAGTGGATCTTGTTAAAGATCCTTGCCGCATGGATCTTTAACAAGATCCACTACGATTAGGCTTGGCGAACCCCAGTGATTAAGCGGGCCATTGAGTTTTTTGCAGACGGGCAGGCGAACTCCACCTGAAACACTGAGGTCTGCCACTGCAGCCCTGCCCCTACCCTTCTTTTTCAATTTGATTCAGGCTCTCTCGCAGCAGCGGACCATATTCAGTTTTACCCGGGCACACGAAGGTGCACAAAGAAAGATCCTCTTCATCCAGCTCAAGACACCCCAGAGCCTGAGCCTGCTCCGTGTCTTTGGTGATCAATGATCGCAGTAAAAATGTTGGGATAATGTCCAGCGGGACGACTTTTTCATACATCCCAATCGGCACCATTGCACGCTTACTGCCACCCGTAGTCGTACTGAATGCAAACCGCTTCGCCCGATCCAGTGCTGATATGAAAATCGGCTTGACTGAAAACCGACCACTGCCCGGTGACATCCAGCCCAGAAACTCCCGTGAATTGCCTTCCGGAATCGCGGAGATCTGCAGATGATACCGGCCCAGAAAATTCACCGGAGCTTCAGCCTTACGTCCGCTTAGAACACTCCCGGAGATAACTCGATGCGTACCCGCTGTCAGCATGCCATTCAGCAGCTGATCAATGCTGGCTCCAAGACGAGTTCTCACCGTCTGAGGCTTTGCAATCGATGGCCCGGCAATGGAGATCACTCGTGTTGGATCCAATCGGCCTGTTGACACAAGATGCCCAATGGCAATGACGTCCTGGGCATTGATCGTCCAGACGACCTTGCCCGGACCAACAGGGTCCAGAAAATGAATATGAGTCCCAGGCAGGCCGGCCGGATGCGGCCCTGCAAATTCCGCTTTCTCAACAGAACCGCCTACTTCAGGAACAGCAGCCCCCGGAGCGTGGCAAACAAAAACCTTGCCGTCCGTTAGCTTTGCCAACGCCTGAAGGCCAAAACGAAATTCTGCTTCACGAGCGGCAATCAAAGGCATCGGATCCACAGCCAGCGGATTCGTATCCATCGCCTGAACAAAAATCGAGCGAGGCACTGTGCCGACTGCGGGAATCTTGCTGTATGGCCGAGCCCTGAACGACGTCCACAGGCCACTGGTGCCCAGAAGCTCCGTCACCTGCTCACGAGTCCCACTGAAAAAATCCCTCTGCACCAGCGGAACAAACGAGACTGCGTCGTCGCCTTCCAGCTCAACGACGACCGACTGAAATGCTCGACGATCGCCACGGTTCACTTCGACAACATGGCCGGCGGCAGGTGCTGTAAACACCACACCTGCGGACTTCTTGTCAGAAAAAACGGGTTGCCCAAGAGCCACCCGATCACCCTGCTGAACCAGCATCGTCGGCTTCATGCCGATGTAGTCAGCCGCAAGAATTGCAACGCGGCTAATGGCGGTGGCAAGCACCACCTGAGGATCCGCAGATCCTGTGATGGGTAAATCCAAACCTCTGGTGATGCGAAACATGAGACTTCTATCGCCCAGTCAAAAGGCCGTAACTTGAATGCTGAAGTATTCCAACTTACTCGGCTGCAACTCACAAAAAGTCTGTCTGACAGGAGCAATCGAAGGCTCTGTCAGCCGTCAATTGAGGGATCGTGTTGAGCAGGCCGGACCGAACAACGTGAGTTCCGGCTTCCTCGTCTAATGCCGGAACTCGCTCCGCTCGGTCCGGCCTGCATCCATCAGTCCATCGTTGATCGAGTCCTCAGCTGCAGACCGAGTTTCCTGGCCTGACCTCCGAGGCTCGCTCTCACATTGAGATTCACCCGAATCTTAATCTTCCACTTAGAAATCTGTGTGAAATCTTGCTGTGACGCTAGCTGCCAGCGCGCGTAATGACCGGAAAGTTATGCCGTTCACCTCGGCCCTTCAACGGATAATCTTTCCGCATCGGAAACGCCACAAATTCTTCCGGCATCAGCAGCCGCCGCATGTCAGGATGTCCCTCGAAGACAATTCCGAACATGTCGAACACTTCTCGCTCCAGCCAGTCACTCGCACGCCAAAGCGAATAGACCGAAGGAAGCGTCGGATCTGGAAGATTGACGGCTGTACGCACAATCAGTCGCTCACCGCCGAACACATCCAGCAGAATGTAGACGACACCAAAACGGTCTGTGGCTCCCTCGTATTCGAGATAATCCACAGCCGTCAGATCAATCAGAGTATTGAAACCATGATCGGCCTTGAGACCGCTGAGCAATGCAAACAGCTTTTCAGCCGGCACATCAATGCGGCGATTATCCCGAAAATTGCTTTCAACAAGCTCAGCGCCGAATTTTTCCTGCAGCACAGACAACTCAACCATGCTGACCAGCCTCTCGCTTCATACCCGCCGGCGTCATTGCTGCTGAGAAGCCTCCCAGCTGAACCAGATTGGCATCCTGAATACGATATCGCTCATCCATTTCAAACGGCTCCGGCCCCATCGGGGTATCACGGGCCATAAACTCAGTCCCCATCACAGTGCCCGTGCGTCGAACTTTGGCCTGCATGTCAATCACCGCAGCGAGCAACTGCTCAGGCCGTGGAGGACAACCAGGAACGTACATATCCACAGGAATAAAACGGTCTACTCCCTGAACAACAGCATAGGTATCAAACACACCGCCGGAGCACGCACAGGCCCCCATGGAGATGCACCACTTCGGCTCAGGCATCTGCAACCAGATTCGCTGCAGAACCGGAAGCATCTTCATGACGACTCGACCAGCGACGATCAGCAGATCGCACTGGCGAGGACTGAATCGCATGACTTCGGCACCGAAACGAGCCAGGTCATGGCGAGAAGCAGCGGTTGCCATCAACTCAATACCGCAACACGCAGTTGCAAACGGCATCGGCCAAAGGCTGTTGGATCGAGCCCAACTGGCCGCCGCATCCAACTTTGTGAGGAACAGATTTTCAGGAAGGCCTACCGCCATCGAAACACCCCTTTTCGCCACGCGTAAACCCATGCCAGTGAAAGAGTTGTCATGAAGACAAGCATGACTCCAAACACTGTGTCCCGCAGTTCAGACGGAATCCCCAACTCAGTATAGGCGCTCACAGCCCATGGATACAAAAACAGCAGTTCCACGTCAAAAACGAGAAACAGAACGGCCACCAGGTAGAACCGAACATCGAAGGGCTGACGAGCATCTCCGACCGGGTCCATTCCCGATTCGTAGGGCATATCCTTGACCGGAGTATGCTTCCGAGGTCCCAGCACGTGAGCCAGAATCAGGTTCGTGATTACAAACCCGACAAGTATCGCCCCGTAGACGAAGAGTGGTGGAAGATTGGGAAGATCGGGAAGATCCACAACAAGTCCCTTCTGAGCATATTTTCACTGGCTCCGCCGAATTGCGGACTCTCCAGAGTCGGTGGGATACGCTGATTCGCTGACTGAATCAAGCCCAACGTCACAGGATGGAACAATCATCTCGCTTTCGGAAATCAGACCTGCGATCTTCACAGAATCCGATTACCGATGGAAAAACTCGTTCCTTTGGAACCAATCCGCAGCCCCAAATCGTATCCACCTGGCAGTCTCAGCGAGTTCCTTTAACCGCTGTTCAGCAGCATTCGTCAGAGCAGCAGTCTTCGGGACCGCTCAAAACGTTCTGCACAACTGATGAATGCAGCGTCCATGCGATCCTGACCCGCAGATGCCAGCGGGCCTGAAGAAATTCCGACTAAGCTTTGCGAGTGTACTTGCGCCAGTAGTCCTGCACCCACTTTACCGGGCCAAAGCCAAATCGCCATTTGGTGCCCCAGCGATAATCTCCGTCGGCGACCATGTCCGTGGGGTTCGGGGTGCCGTGAAAGATAAAGATGCGAGCACCGGCCGATTTTTTTATCGTTGGCCAGACAATGTTCAATGGCCAGTGAGGAACACAGGATCTGCGAAAGCTGGCACACCACCCATCCGGCCAGTACCCGCGATTTTTCGCCTGGAGGGTGATGTAAAGCTGATCGATATGGAACTCGGTGTCCGTTTTTTCGGGGGCCGCGGCGAAATCGTCGAACAAATGTGTCTGTTCGGAGGCAATGAAGCCCAAAACCGACCCATTCCCGCCACGATCGGGCCTCATCGACATCGGCAGAAGGCGCCAGATGTCAGGGTTCCACTCGCGAATGATTCTTAATCCGCCTTCACGGTCAATCAGATCCACAAAGGCATCAAGCGGCTGATCGATCAGTATGTCAACGTCGAGATACAGAACCACTGCATTGTCCGCAAACACACCCTTTTTGAAGATGGCCAGTTTGGGCCAATATCCGGTGTTCCACTTGGGACGTTCGATCGGAATCTCTGGAAGCGGCACAATTTCCACATCCGAGGACAGCCCCACGGGCGAGTCGGTAATGCAGACAAATCGGTGCGGATAAGAAAGGTGGTCCTTCACAGCGCGCTGCAGCACGTTGACATACTCAGGCGGATATGGAGACCCCCATTTTATGCATACCACCGAAACAGGGCGTTTCATCGTGCAGGAACTCCGGAATCCATTCTCTCAGTGATCAGCAGGGACTAAGGCTCGTCAACAAACGGGCCGACCGCTCTACGCAGCGTTCTTTTGCCAGTTTTCCCACACCAGTCGATATTGATAAGTAGGGCCATGTGTCTTTGACAGGCGTTGCAAAATCGAATCCATGCGAGCTTCTGAATCCGAAGCAATGTCATGAAACTGCACCTGAATGTTATCAACGCGGGATACGAGATCTTTGTCGAGCATGTGCTCGAGCAGTTCGTACTCACCGCCTTCGATATTGATCTTCATGAGTTCAACGTAGTTAATGTTTTGAGCATTCATCCATTCGAAGGCTTCAACGAGTTCAATTGTTTCGGTCTGGCTGCCCGCGGAGTACATGGAGCTGGCGTCTGCAGACAGATCAATGCTTTCCTGGCGAGTTCGACTGCCAAGACCAAATGCATGAACATGAATCGCAGGATTGCCCTGAAAACGATTGGTGATTGCATCGGCAAATGATCGAACGGGCTCAAAAACATGAACCTGCGAGCCATACCGCTGGTGAATCTCATGCGCCCAGTCACCCCGATAACCGCCCATATCCATCACGACAGACCGTGCATCAAGAGGATACTTCAGTCGGAGCGTCTGATCGCCCTTATCATCCTTCCATCGCCGAACAACCAATTCTCGTCCGCTCGGAAAACAGCGTTTTCTGAGCGATCGCACTGCACCCACCAGTCGTCCGGAGAATCCTGTCTCGCGTTGCATGATACATTTCCGCTTACAAAGTCCATTCACCTTTGACCGTAATCAAAGGTCATTCCTCCTTGCCGCGAATGACTGTAGCAACTGA
>JBDNHX010000027.1:0-37159 GCA_041688565.1 Planctomycetaceae bacterium | reverse complement strand
CGTCGGTTCATCTAACGTCGGTTCATCTAACGTCGGTTCATCTAACGTGGGTTCATCCACCGTCAGTTCATCCACCGGAAACTCCAAAACCGTCACTGCTTCAGAAGGCAGGATTTCTGAAGGTGTGAGTTCTGCAGCGGCGGGAATCTGCTGAGCAAGTTCGGCGACTGGGGTCAGCAGTGTGGCTGGTTTCTGATCCTGCTGATCTTCGATCACCACCGCCGGCGGCACAGTGGCGAGCCACTGTGATGACGGCCAGCTGAACGGTCGAAAGCGATCGGCGGCACCGGTCTGATCCCGGTAGAGAATCGCGCGGCCCGGCGTCAGTGATGCTGCGGCGGGGTTGTCGATCAGGCTTGAAGAATCTGTCTGATTGAGTCGGAAGGCGATACGTGAATCGAATTCCCGCAGCAGCGAGTTCGACAGCCAACGCATTGCGTTTCCGAACGTATCGGCCCAGATGATGACGTGAATTCCAACGAGCGGGCCCTTGCGAATCAGATCGCCCAGCTGTGAGGCCGGTGAGGTGGCTTTCGGCGCACCAAATCCGCCCATTCCGAAATCATCTTCGTCGCGTCGCAGCGAACGGAACTGCCCAAGATTACGAACGGCAAGGACCAGTGTCGGAGAAGTCTTGCCAGCGTCACCCGCTTCCCGCTGATTCAGGAGCGTCCAGAACTCGGCCATCACAGCATCCGCATCCGCCGCGTCACGCACAGTCAGACGTGGTGCAATTTCAGCGTTGAATGTCTTTTTGAAGTTTGCCAGCGACTGTGGATCGCGGCCATCATGCAGCAGCGTCATCCGCGCGGAGCTGGATGTTTCTGTCGTCATCCCGCCCGCACACAGGCTGAGAATTGTTGAGGCAAGGATCGAATCGGCGAGATCCCCTTCCTGGCCAACGATCAGCGTGTTCTGGCCGCCCGAGCGATTGAATTCGATGCACACGGGCTGGGCAATGGAAACCGGCTCCCCAATCCACGCGGAGACGCTTCCTTTGTTTTCATTCAACTCGGTGGCGGTGCTGAAGATTCGTTCATTCAGCGGCTCACACTCTTCAACTGTCGGTGCCACGTTGCCTTCAAAGACGATCATGCGCTCAGAAGCTCTGTCGTGGTAATCGGGCCGTTGCGTAAGTTCATGAATCATGGACTCACGGCTGGCTTCATCCAGCCACGCGATCTGGAACGGATGGTTACCTTCGACCATGCCGTTCGCGTCGTTATAGATCGCTTCGCCTGGCCGCGTCAGCAGACGTGCGGCGGAGTTCTCTTCACTCAAAATCAGATGGGCGTCGCTTTCACTGCACTGCAACGCGATGCGGACGGCCACCTGGCCCATCGTGCTGCGAGCCAAAGAATAAGCTCCGCCCAGAGTTTGAGAACCCAGCAGAACGTGAATCCCGAACGCTCGCCCCTGACGAATCAGGCGATCCATCAACAGTGCCGCTTTGGACGAAACCCGATCTTCGGAAGTGAAGAATTCCTGGAACTCGTCAATCAACAGCAGGAGACGGGGCATTGTTTCGTCGGGAAACTGGCGACGAAACGAAGGGACGTCCTGCACGCCACGCTGACGGAACAGCTCACCGCGTTCCTGCAGAACTTCATCCAGCCGTTCGAGAACGCTCAGGCCGAACTCGCGATCGCTTTCAATCGCAACGACTCGCGCGTGAGGCAATTTGTTGGCCGCATAAGTGCGAAACTCAACGCCCTTCTTGAAGTCGACCAGATAAAATTGAATCTCGTCCGGGCTGTAATAAAGCGACAGGTTCGTGATCAAAATGTGCAGCAGCGTTGACTTGCCGGAGCCGGTTTTGCCAGCCACCAGAACATGCTGACTGGTGCCTCGCCCAAGCCGCATAAACTGAAGACGCGCGGCACCGGCGCGACCGATTGGAAAATCAATACCATCGGCCGAACTGAGACTCCATACGACATCCGCCTTTGGAGCGATTCGACTGAACGAGACCTCAACCCGCCGCGCATTTCGTGACTGTTCACCGACCGCTCGCACCAGACTGACATAGTCGGCTGCATCCGGCGCCGTGAGCGACTGGAATTCAACAGAGGAAGCAGATTTCGCCGTAGCCGCCACAGTCGGCCGGGAAGACAGGAAATCTTCTCCGGCCACGACGCCCGCGTTTTTCTCTGCAGGTCGAGATGCCGGTAAAATACCCGGCTGAACTTTTCCGCAGGATACATGAAACTGAGTGCAGCCGTTTCGAAGATTGCTGACATCAAACGATCGAGGCGCAGGCTGATCGGGAGACCACGTGACGATCGCATGCACGCCGCAGCGAGGTCCACTGGTGAGAATGCTTGTGAGTGCCCGAGCGGCCTCTTCGGTAAAGCTGTGAGGAAATCCGGCGACCACAACAAAATGATAGGGCTCAGCCACTTCACCTGCAGCAGCGTTGTACTCTTCAATGGTCTCAAATTCACTGCGAAGATACGTCTGGAAGACGCTCTCCATGTGTTCGGTCACTTTTTGCAGGCGGTCACGAATTTGAATCGATTCCGTCCAGATGCGATTGCTGATCAGCAGCTCATCGAAATCGGCAAGATGCATCAACGCGGAAAAACTCTGGCCCAGCCCGATGGGATCGATCAACGTAAACTGAACTCGCCCCGGCGCGATGTGAGTCAACAAACGGAGCAGGATCGCTCGCACAAAATCCAGGGCTGCATCGCGACCGGCTGCATCGTGTTCAACCAGGATCGACGTATCGCGAGGAAAATTCAGGAGGCCTGGCAGTTCAAGTGCCACATCTTCGGTCAGTGCAGCCGATGGGTTCTCGGGAGGAGCGGGGAACGACACTTTCAGTGCGCCCACGGGCAGCGCGGATGGAAGAGCCGCTGGTGGTTTCCAGCCGCGGCGAAGTTCGGACCATCCCTGGATACAGTCAGTTTTCGCCTTGCTGATCCGTGCCAGTTCCGAGGCGACAAGGACGTTGGAACGCCATCGTGAAACGGCCGCAGATTCTTCAGAACTCAGCTGTTCACGTTTAGCAGCGGTTTCCTGCAGAAAGTGGTTCTCTGCACGTTCTCTCTCAGATTTATAATGAGCCTGGATGCGAGCCAGTTCCTGAGATCGCCAGGTTTCGAGGGCCGTCTGATTGTGGGAGCAGGCCGACTCACCCGCCAGAATCTGTTCGTCAGACTGACGCGACTGACGAGCCACCTGTTCGGTATAGGATTGAATAAGGGTATTCATCCTTTCGTCGGTCGCGGTCTGCAGCTTTGCTGCGTGCTGTTCACGACGGCGCAGCATGTCGGCCTTCCAGGCTGATGCGCTTTCATTCAAATTCTTTAGTTCCTGTCGGCTCTTTTGCTTCCAGTGGTTCGAGGCTGCTTTGGAATTGGACGTCGCCTGGAGGACTTCTTCGAATCCGTTGCGCAGGCGAGACTGTGCCAGCATCAGCAGAACTGTGTCAATCAGAACGGCGGCACCGAGACCGATGAGACACGAAACGCCAAACCATTCCCAGTCCGGCTTGGAAAACTCGGGATTCAAAAACTTACTCAAGTCAGCCCGTGTGGCAGTCACACCGATTGCAACCACCACGAAAATCAACAGGGCCAGTCCGTAGAGTCTCCAGCCCATGATCCACTGAGGAAGATGCAGGTCATCCAGTTTTCCGGCAGACGCCAGAGCCATGTCGACCTGCTGTACAGCGGTCACTCGACTGGCTTCGCAGGCCTTCAGTTCCACCGTCACTGGCGGCGAAGAAACGTCCGTCGGGGCGTGACAGCTTTGCAGATATTTTGCAGTCGCCTGAACGCGGGCGTCGAGATCACTGTGTTGCTGTTCGAGAAATGTCTGCTGCGTCTGGAAAACTTCCTGAGCCCGTTCGGTGTTGCTGACCGGAGTGTCTTCGTTGGACTCATCACACACGGACTGCAGAACCCAGAGTTCATTCTGAAGCTTCTGGCGACATTCGGCGACGTCTTCCTTGAGTTGCGCATGCAACTCGGCCAGCAGCCGCTCACGAGCTTCACTCGCGGTTTCACGTTCAGTGGCTTTATCGACTTCCGTCTGGTCGAGGCGGTTTCGGATCTCCTGATCGACGTGTTCAACCTCGGCCCGAGCCTCCTGCTCCAGCCGAGTATGAATCTCGGCTGTCGATTCCGCGGCCTGAACATCCAGGGCGGCGATTTGTGCGCGAATCTTCTGGACCTTTTCCCGCGCTTCGATGCATCGAGTCTGAAGACGCGTTAGTTCAGATATCTGCGTCTCGAGATTCAGATCTTCCAGATTCATGAGTCAGGCTTTCGCGGAAGTAGTTCATCATATTGCGTTTACCGACATTCCGCAGGGCGGGTCTCCTGACCCTTACAGCACATCATCCTCAGAGCGACGTGGGTCCTCTGATTTTGGATGTCAAACTCCGGTTTCTGTCCCGCTGTCCGTAATTCTCTGCCAATTTACCAGTCTTTAGCAGTCTTCTAAGATAAAAAACGGGTTTCACAAACGAAATTCGTGCCCGTTCTGTTAACTTTGCGCGATTGTTCAGGCCTCCAGAACATGCGATCCAGACAGACCTGCCTGGTGAACGCACCTTTCGTCAACACGGCCTCATCGTCCCCACAATCCTGCGCTTCGGTATTTTTCGCGTTTTAGGCAAAGACGAATGTCGCTGAATTCCCCAGGTCCGAACGTCGTATTTGCGCAAAACCTACGTTTTATTCTCGATTTGCCTGAGATGAATTTCGGAAATAGGAAGTCAAAAGTAGCGAATCCGGACGAACATCGGGTTGATTCATTCCTCCGTCTTTTGCGCGCCGGCCGCGGCGCTCCGCGTGCTAATTTTCCGCGATACAGAACAGATGCTTTTCGCCGCGAATAAACAGCTGGTTGTCGACGGCTGCCGGCGTCGCATCAACGGTTTCGTCCACATTGTTCGTCGCGACGATCTGAAGCGTTTCGCCTTCTTTTACCACGACGGTGGTTCCAGACCGAGCTGTGAGATAAAGATGGTCTCCGGCAGCGATTGGAGACGCGTAGATTGTGTCCAGGCCCGGGATTCGGCTGGCCATGTAGAACGGTTTTCCGGTCCCCGCGTCAACACAGGAAAGCTGCCCGGTTTTGCCTTTGTGGAAGTAAATTCGACCTGCGGAAAGCACCAGCGAGGCAATATCCGGCGTGTCGCGATCGATGGTCCAGACAACGCTTTTTGTGCCCTTGATGTCGCCCTTGCCGTCGAGGCGAAAGGCTCCCAGAAACGAACCGCGGTGACCACTTCCTACGAAGACCAATCCATTTTCAGCGACCGGTGATGAACACGGACGTTCCGTCTGCCCTGCACAACGCCACAGTTCTTTTCCAGTCTTCAGATCGTAACTGCGAGCACAGGTCTGGCCATTCATCACCACCTGCTGACTTCCGTTCGCATCGACAACCAGCGGAGTGGACCAACAGGTCGGTTCATCACGGTCTGTCTTCCACAGTGTCTTGCCGGTCTTCTTGTCGAGAGCGAACAAGGCAGATGGTCCCTCATGGTCCCAGGGCACCAGAATCTTTTCACCGGCGAGTGTTGGAGAACTGCCTTCGCCGAAGCTGTTGCGAGTATCCATTTTTCCAAAGTCATCGCGTTTCCATGTCAACTTTCCGTCCATGGTGTAGCAGTACAAACCACGCGAACCAAAGTGAGCGTAAACATACTCACCGTCAGTGCATGGCGATGCCGATGCAAAACCGTTGGTGGAATGAGTCTCCTGGTGCGGCTGCGCAACGACCGCAGTCTGCTTCCACAATTGTTTGCCGGTGTTTCGTTCGAAGCACAACACCTGAAATTCCAGAGTGGGCAGGCCGCCGGATTTTGCCGCAGCGACAGGGACCGCCGTCGTGATGAAAACCTGATCGTCCCAGACGACGGGTGATGAAGAGCCACGTCCCGGAACTTCGACTTTCCATTTGACGTTTTTTGTGCTGCTCCATTCGGTCGGCGGACTGGTATCCGGCGCTGTTCCATTGCCAGTCGGGCCACGAAAGTGGCCCCAGTTTCCAGCGTTGAGAGTCTGGCCGCTTGTAAAAATGAGAGCCGCAATCCACAGGATATTTTTTAGCATCGAAGTTCTCGAAGTATCAGAGGTCGAATAAAAGCGGAGCCAAAGAATTATCGCAGGCGATCCGCCAGTCGTACAGTCCAGAGCGACCTTCAAGAAAGCTGTCACCTCAACCTCAGCCGCTTCATGCACTTCAGGGCGATATCTCGCAGCTGGATGCGCAGCATGGCGAATCGATCGCCTGTCATCAGCGGGCTTGTTCGCCATTCAGCGAGCGGGTAACCGTAAGCCAGCATTCCGTACTGCACAATTTCTTCGATGCGCTCGATCTGCTCGGCCGTCAGTTCGTTCCTGAACCGGCCCACTCGACTGGCACTAAGTGGCTCGCTCAGGCGACGATGATGAGGGAGCGAGGCCACTTTCGTATGAGCCGCGCGGTCATTCGTCGCATCCTGTAGATGGGCCATGACGGCCGCAGTCGCTTCATCCGGATTGCGGCCCAGAAATGCAGCCAGCTTCCCAAGGGCATCTTCAGGGGATGCGCATAAATCTTCGTACCGGCATTCCGTACTGTGGGATGGCTCGATCAGTCGTTCGCTCATCAGCCAGCATCCGATCGTCGTATGCCATTCCAGGGCCGCAGCGATTCGATCTTCCGCGCCGAATCGCATTTTAGCGACTGAACACACGACGTCTCGCGGATCCCGGACGATGTGAATGAAACGCGCGTTGGGCAACAACTCCAGAATCCCAGGAATGCTCATGACATACAGCGGCGTGTTGTCTCCAATGTATTCCAGTTCGTTCCAGGGCGTTGAAGATTCCAGTTGCCAGATGTAATGGATGAACGCGGCAGTTCCGCTGACTTCATGCTGATCGCAAAACCGCCGATACCCGTCGACAGTCGCCCGCTGCTCCCACTGTTCTGTCGCCAGCCACGAGTTTACATTTACCACGAGTTGTCGCAGACAACCGTCTTCATTGATTTTGCGGAGCAACGGAAGACAGTGGCCGATGTATCCGGTTTCCTTTGCAATATGAACTTGGTCCATGCGATTCAGAAGAGTGGCCATGATCGTGGTGCCCGATCGACCGCTGCCGAGAACAAACAGAGGAACTGGCTGCTTCTTCATGATGGAACCTCAATCCGAATCATGCGGCGCGACGCCGGCCAGTGAAGATTACAGACTGTTCCACTTTGCTCCATTCGCGTTCCCAGGTCATCTCATCCCGCTTCATCAGCGATGAGGCATTGTGCGACATCTGACGGAACAGGGGCTCATCCTTCAGCAACGTTCGCATGGCTGACGTGAGCTCCTCAGAATTCATACGACCATCAATCAACAGGCCAATCTGATTCTGGCTGATGAACTGCGGAAACTCGCCCACTCGCGTTGCAATCACAGGCATTCCCAGAGCCAGATATTCGTAAAGCTTCGTACAATTGGTTCCCACAAGCTGATAGCGTGCCGTTGCCGCCAGCAGCGACAGTCCGCAGCAGCGATGCGTGATAGCAAACCGCCGAAATTGTTCGGGCGTTACTCCATTATGAACGGTGACTCCGGCGGTCCTTCGCAGCGTGGCGATCAACTGCGGACATCCCTCGCCGAAAATGTGAAGCTCTGCCTGACTCTGCTCTTCGGCCGACAGCAACTGAAACGCTTCGGCCGCCAACCCCGGTCCTTTTTCTGCAAAGACGCCACCGATGTAGACGAAACAAAGTTTGCCCGTCATCACCTGGGGCCGAGAAGAATCTCGCCATGTCGTGACAGGATAATTGTGAAGCTCAACCACGGAAGACTGCCACTGTTCAAGATGCCGCTTGAGCACACTCTCGTTCATGTGAATGCACGTGACAACAGACACCCACCGCAAGCACACGCGATGAATCCAGCGAACCATCAGACCGCTGCATTTTTGTCTGAACCACGATCCGCCACTTTCCAGCGTATTTAGTTCATAATGATCATGTTCGTCATACAGCACTGGAACATGGCGCAGCATTCCCACCAAAACGGCCAGTGGCAACAACAGCCAGTGAAAGCACATGATTGCACGCAGCCTGGCTTGGTCTGTCGCGCCGATCTCCATCGAGCACACGCGTTTGGTGTGGCATGGTAAAGGCCGCTCTGATTTTTCCGTTCGCCAGACTCCCCGCGGAAGCGAGACAATTCGGGCCGCAAAACCACCGGCGAGGATGCCTTCCACGAAGAGCGTCATCCGCTTGTTGATGCCACGTGAGCCTGTCAGGCAGAGAATGTATTCAGGATTGTTTTTGAATCGATTCATCTCCGCAGTCCTTTCTCAGGCGGCTTTGGCCAAAGGAGGGACCGCGGTTGCTAACTGTGGAGTTTTCTTTTTACCAGCCACCGGCAGATCGCGCTTGACCGCAGTGCGAGCTTCATTCACACAGGCAGCCAGAAGCAATGTGGCTCCAGGGAACGCCAGCGGTCCGCCGGTCCAGGAAAAGATCACGTAAGCCAGAAGCGGAAGCGTGTGTACAAAGCAGTCGCGTTTGCGAAACACAGCGCTGATGGGAAGCCAAAGCAGCAGCAGCATCATGGCAGCGAAGATGGCCGCGGCCAGCAGTCCTGCCTCAAGCGCCACCTGCATGAAATTGTTGTGCGCGTGATTGATATCCATCACCGCCAGGAATTTTTGAGGGTTCCCCGGGCCGACTCCCAGCATGGGTTTGGCAGACACATGGTGCCACGAAATTTGCCAGATCAACGAACGTGGCGCCGCCGGAACGAACCCCACCAGACGCATCTTGACTAGCATCTGATGAACGAACGGCGTTTGCAGAATGTTGTCCATGAAGTACGAAAGGCTGAGAATCCCCGTGACGCCCAAAGCGGCCAGTCGCTTGCGATTGAACAGGACGTAAAGCGTCAGAATAATCGCCAAAGATCCAATACCGTTTCGTGACATGACAAGAAACACGGCCATGCAGTTCACGGGCACCAGAATTAGAAAAGCCAGACGCTGGATGCCTTTGCTGTCCGCGGTACCGGCGAGCACCAGCGGCAGTGTCATATTAATCTGAGCAGCCATCAGATTACCGGCGCCCGAGGGATTGGAAATCAGCCACGCTTCCAACGCACTTAAATGGTACGCCTGATAAAGAATCCAGTATGTCAGCAGCAAATTGGTGCCCAGCATCAGTTGCCGACAGAATGACGAGACATCCGATGACGCAAACGCCAAAGCCGCCAATGCTGCGTAGCTGGACAACACATGCATTGTGCTGGAAAACTCGGACGTGTTCGATTCGGCAGACACCAGAGACAACGCGCAGAGTGCAATTGTTCCGAACAAAAAGACTGGGTAAATCCGCGCGTTGCGGCTGAGCAACGTACAACCTGCGAGCACCAGGCAGGCCAGACTTCCGCCAATCAAAGTAGCGGTATGCGACACGGCGGATGTCATTCCGGTGGTGATCAGCGTGGCAATGATGGCGGCAATGGTGGTCGACATGAATTCAAGGGATCGAAAGTTTCGGGGGCTCTTAAAATGGGCAACGAATTCTTCTCGAAGGTGATAAGATTGCTCTCAGGCCGCTCGAGCCAGTGAGGCACTGCCGGCGGCGTTGTCAGACGTTTTCCATGGGCGCGGGATTTTTATTGGTCCCCTTTGCGATGCGTCCCCAAACGCTAGCCGAACATTGAGATATGGCCACATTTTCAGGCCCAGCGTACGATGAATCTGACGCGTGATGGCCAGATTCCAGAGTGCCCGTGACAGCAAATAACCATAGGCAGCTCCGCTGGCCCCGAACATCCGGCCGCTGAAAAAAACGATGCTCAGCTGGACTGGCAGAAATACCAGAACGGCCTGGGTATAAAATCGTTCCATCGCCATCGTTTGCATGACCGGAACCGTTGGGCCCGTGGAGCAGTCAATGACCGAGGCAAGCAGTAGAGGAACCAGCACGACGCACACGGTTGCATACTGGCTGCCGAGAAGCACAGTCAACAGTGGCGAGCACAGCCAGGTCGCCATTGCGATTACCACTGCGGCAAGAAATGTGATCGTGGCCGCGCTTCTTACTGCGTGATCGGCTGCTTCGAATTCACGCCTCTGAAAGTGACGCGTACAGCGTGGAAGGAGGCTCAGGTTGAACACGCCGAGCGGTATGGCTGGCAAGGCCGCATAAGGAACCGCCAGGGCAAAGCAGGCGGCGCTTTCTAATCCGCAACTGGCCGCAATCAGTAGTGGAGTGCATGTTTGTGAGGCCACGCTGCCCATCGAGACCACCAGAAAAGGAAGTCCCTCTAGCATCCGTGCGACGAGCTGCATGCGGGTGATACGACCGATGGACTGGATCGCTGCTGCGTAGGTTTCTTTCAGCTTGGCGTGACGAATTGAAATGCACAGCACAAGAGTCAGGCAGGCCGCATAAGTGGTGGCCAGCAACAGGGCCGTCGGACGCACTTTCAGTAACAGAACTAAAACAATGGCTCCGATAAAGCTGAGCGGCAGAAGCGTCTGTTCGGGCACCATCGCGCGGCCGGTTCCCACGAGAGGAACGGCGACCCATTGCCGCAGATAAGTGAGTGTCAGCGGGACCGACAGGATTCCGGCCAGAAAAAAAGTCTCGATCCACGGCTGCCGGGTCGGAAAATGCAAAGTCCCGCCGCAGGCCAGCAGCCCGCATCCCAGCAACAGCCCGCATCCCAGCAACAGTCCGACCACCAACAACGTACAAGCGTGAGTGACAGCGGTTTCCTCGCCCGACCTGTCGAGCGTATTGGCCGTGGACAAATTGCGAACAAGAATCCTGTCTGTGCCCAGGGGAGCCAGAGTTGCCAGCAAGATTGCCAGAGACATTGCTGACGTGTACGCCCCGTATTCAGTTGGTTCCAGCAGTCGGGCGGTCAAAGTCATGGAGGCAAACATCAACGCAACCCCGAACGCCCGCACAACAAGTGCGCTCAGTGCATCCGAGATGAGTGATGATTGAGCCATTAAGGTTGCCAATGCTTTCCGCCAAAGCCTGCTGTCACTTTTCGATGACTGTTCACCGTATGCTAATATGTTTTATGCCGCCCGTTTTACGACCGGCTTAAACGGCAACGTGGTTCGAATATATTGATCGAGCAGGCGGTGTTCAAAACAAAAATTACGCAGGTCTCCCAGCGACATGGCTTTCTCCGGAGTACTGACGTAGGGGTCTGTGACGTTCGTGTTGATGATGTCGTCGTAGTCATAGCCAATGTCTTCGTACACACTGCGAAACGCCGGCATGACAGCAAACATTTCGGAAAGCTCAACCGTTCGTCGAGTCTCCTCGTCGCTCATCAGTTCTTCGTAAAGCTTCTCACCGGGCTTGGCGCCGATTTCCGAAATCGGCATACGGGCCGGGTTGTGTCCGTGTTGCGGAGCGATTTCGTCAACCATAATTCGAGCGAGGTCTGAGATCTGAATGATCGGCATTTTTGTGACGAAGACTTCTCCCCCGTGGGCCTTTTCCGCGGCCGACAGAACCAGACGGCAGCTTTCTTCCAGCGTCATGATAAATCGGGTCATTTGCCGATCAGTCAGTGTCACCGGGCCTCCGGCTTCAATCTGACGAGCAAAAATAGGGATCACAGAACCGCGTGAACCCAGCACATTTCCAAATCGCGTTGAACTGAAGATCGTGCGACGACCCATTTTCAGGCTGTTCGCGGCGGTAATCAGCCGTTCGCCCATCAGCTTGGAGGTGCCCATGACATTGGTCGGATTCACGGCCTTGTCGGAGCTTGTAAAGATGACGCGTTCGACGTCATTGTTCAGCGCTGCCTGAATCACATTTTTGACGCCGATGATGTTGGTCTGCACGGCATCAAACGGGGCTCGTTCACACAGGATGACGTGCTTCAGCGCAGCCGTGTGCAGAACGATGTCGACTCCACTGCACATCATGTTCAGTTTGTCGGGATCACGAATGTCGCCGATCTGGCAGAGACTGGACACAGTGCAGTCCGTGTTTTTACGGCGATGTTCCTGCAGTTCCTGCTCCAGAAAAAAGATCTCCGATTCGTTAGTGTCAAGAATTCGCAGTTCTTTCGGCCCATGATCGAGCAACTGCCGGACGATTTCCCGTCCGACCGTGCCGCAGCCACCGGTGACAAGAACAGTTTTGTTGGCGAAGAATGACATAGGGAACATCCGTGTTCAGAGAATCTCTGGTCGCTTGCAGCCAAAATCGGCGAACGGCAAACGCGGCAACAAGCGTGACTTGAGTCTAGGCGGCGCGGTGACGATACATCTCCGGATCGATGACGTCCTTCATGGCAGCCATATCCAGCGATTCATCGAAATGATGATTGATCTGTGCGATAGTCGATTCCGGTGCGGCAATGAGATCATTGTAACTGATGTTGATCAGATCCAAATGAGTCTGAGAGGGCAGCCATTCGTAAAATTGACGCAACTCGCGTTCAAACAGAGTTTTCATTGTTGCATTCGGGACGTCGGTTTCGATTCCGTTGCGTTCGAGCATCTGCTTCTGAGACTGCAGGATTTCGTCAACGTTGCGGCGCATGAAGAGCACGCGATATTCGCGGTCCGGCGGCAGGTGCTTCAGCAGGCTGTAAACCATCTTGACCGAACAGCCATCGGCTTCATCCAGCCAGGTTGTGTCGTCTTCGATGCTTTTCACGTCTTCGAATTCATAGTAACCGTTTGGATTGTCTTCGTCGGGCGTCCGTCGAAAATCCGTCAGCGCAGGAATTCCGCCAGCTTCGAGCATTCGCATCATCAGCGACGTGCCCGAACGTGGCAGTCCGGAGACGATCGTAATGTAAGGCCGTTTGTTGTCAGAAAATTCATCGTTCGTTTTCAGCACGTCCGACACTGCCACTGGCGGCATGACGTCTTCGGCTTTCCTCAGCAGCGCCAGCATTTGAGATTCAGTCAGTGCGCCGGTTTTGCGATCGATCGGCTGACCTCCGGCGAATGTCACAAACGTGGGGACGCCGCTGACTTCGTATCGCGACGCGAGACCTGGACTTCGGTCAATATTGATGGAGTATACGTCAGCCCAGTCGCTGACTTTCGCCGCCAGCTTATCAACCATAGGTTGCATCATTTTGCAAGGCGGACACCACGAGGCCCAGAAATCCACCAGCACAGGCCGGTCAGACTGCAGAACCATTTCATCAAATTCCGGATCACGAATTTCCATGGGAGTTTTAGCTTTAATTGGCAGTGTTCAGTGTTCAGACTTTGGTTTTCATTGGTCATTTTTCATTAGTCATTGGTCATTCCCCTTCCGGTCTCCAGGTCTCCAGGACTTCTAACGTTCCGTGCTCGCCCGACCATTTTGTTTTCGGAAACAAGGTGTCTCGTTGAGCCTCAATGCGTGCTTTGGACTCGGGTTGCATCAGGACTCGAAACAGGTGGCGAACTTCTTCAGCGAAGCCGGATTCTGACTGAAATCCAAACTGCTCGCTGAGTTTCTCGTGGATCACTTCATACGGATGCTCTTCCGCTTCAACTCGCGGATTTTCGATTCGCTGCACTTCTACGTCGAGCCCGAATTCCCGCCCTATTGAAGCCACCATTTTGGCGATCTGCAACACGCTGAAGACATCTGTCACCTGATTCACGACGTCGTACTGACCGGGCTCAGGCGGTGCCGCGATAAGACGCGTGATGCACTGCATGGCGTCTCGCAGAGTGATGTAACCTCGGATCTGATTTCCGCTGCCGTAGATCGTGAGCGGCATCCCGATGACGGCCTGAGCGACGAAACGATTGACAACGGTTCCCCACCATTCGTCGATATCAAAACGAGTGTTCAGATCCGGATGAGCCAGCAATTCTTCGGAGTAGTTTCCATAGATCACGCCTTGCATCACATCGTAACTTCGCAGCCACCAATACTTGCAGGCTTCGTAGACGCTGTAAGTGCCCTGGACTTTGCTGACGTGATAAAAGCTGACAGGATCACGCGGCGTCAGTTCGCCTCCAAGACTCCATTCCTGTCCCTGATACTGCAACACGGCATCACCGGGAAAGAGACCTTCGAACAAAGGCCGCCCGGTCAGCGGACTGCCGTATTCGCCCATCGTGCCAAGCTTGATAATTGACGCATCCGGAGCGTGATCGCGGACGCCGAACAGCAGCCCCAGTGTGCCAACCACATTGTTTTGAATCGTATTCACCGCCTTGTCGACGTCCGCCATGCTGTAAGGAGCACTCGGGATTTCGGCAAACTGAACAATCGATTCCGGCTGGACTTCTTTGATGTAAGCAAACAGCGCCTCGCGATCCATCAGATCGATTTCGCGGAAGTTGATCTCAACCCCCAGATGATCGTTCGCCGCCTGAACGCGATCCTGCATGGACTGAATCGGCGTCACCGACTGAGCCCCGCGTTCGGCCACCAGTTTGCGACGCAGCATGTTATCGATGCCGAAAACTTTGCAGCCCAGCTTTGCCAGCTTCAGAGCCAGCGGCCAGCCGAGGTAGCCGTCTATCCCCAGAATCAGAACTCGCATCCCGTCCAGAATGTAGCCGCTGTCTGTCTGCTTCCATTCGGTACAGGATTCGAAAGTGATGGACATCGGATCGTAGTAACCGATCTCCGGACGTCGTTTGCATTCGACAACCAGCTGCCCCTGAGCGGCCTTGCGAAATGCGGCCTGCCCACACGCGCGAAAATCCACGTGGCCCTTGAACTCCACGGCCGGACAATTCCAGCAGGTATGCCCGGCATTATGGCAGGACTGTTCGGTCATTTTTGGAAATCCATTTCCGGGTTTGGAATCGCAGTTTTCACCACGGAGGTCACAGAGAGCACAGAGGGGAATCGCCGAGAGAGGGCCGTCACCGTTTGTCTTGCACACTTCGCAATGACCTGATCTCTGAACAATCGTTTCTCTCTGTGGTTCCTCTGTGCTCTCCGTGTTCTCTGTGGTTCACAATTCGAATTCATTTCTTCTTAACTCAGCTGTCATAACTCTAGATAGTTCGTGTTTTCACCACGGAGGTCACAGAGAGCACAGAGGGGAATCGCCGAGAGAGGGCAGTCACCGTTTGTCTTGCACACTTCGCAATGACCTGATCTCTGAACAATCGTTTCTCTCTGTGGTTCCTCTGTGCTCTCCAAGTTCTGTGTGGTTCACAATGTGACTTAACCTCTCCAACGCCACCATCAGTCACCCTTGACCGATCGTATTCAACTTCAGAGGCCCCAGCCTCTCGGCTAATTAGCGAGCCTGGTGATCCCGTCTTTCATTCGTTCCACATTAAAATTCAGTAAAAGCCCAACTTTCCTTTTACTTAGCTTTAGATACGACAAAAGCTGAGCTTTGTGGATCGGGAGAATTTCCTTCACCGACTTCAGCTCCACAATGACGGCCTCTTCAACCAGGAGATCCAGCCGATATCCGACATCAATGATAATTCCGTCGTAGTGAACTGGCTGTTCCACCTGATTCAGAACCTTCACACCGCGCTTTCGAAGTTCATGAAGGATGCAAGCCTCATACGCAGATTCCAGCAGTCCCGGTCCAAGCTCGGTATGGACCCTTATTGCCGAATCGACAATCGTCGCCGTGATATCATTCAGTTCCATCATGATGCTCCTCTGCGATTTAACACTGTTTTCTCTGTGCTGACCTTTCCAATTCACGCTGCCGTTCGCAACTGTTGCTGTTGAGTCGGCATGATCACATCAAGAACATTCTCCACCTTCATATCCTGAGGTATTTGACCGAGCTCATTACCGCGGATGAAGAAGGAGGATTCTTCATAGGTATGTTTCCCGTTGATTGCGGTGGGTTCAATCAGAGCCGTCAGGTTGACCCGCCCTGACAACGCAATGTCTTTCCACGGCATCACAACCAGGTCCGGAGCACGATGAGCAAACGGTCCGCTGTAGATGTCTTTGCCTCGATGAACCTCGCTGGCAATCGGCTGACCATTGACTTTCGCATCCAGGAAAAATGCTGTCAGAGCCTGCATCAGTGACTCGGCCTCTTCCGCAGCCACCTGGCCGCCCGGATAACGACCCTGGCGATGCAGATAGATTCGACCCGGATCCATGGCGAACGCTTTTGTCGCAGGCCGCATATCAATGTAAGAAGGCCGAGGAGATTCTTTCAGCTGCAGAAAGCCACCGTCCGCCAGGAGGCAGTTGAGATTGATGCTCATGCGCTGGCGAGCGAATCCATGATCAGACACGACAGCCAGAGTTGTATGATCATCCAGACGATCGAGGATGCATCCGATCTGTCGATCGACTTCGTGGTAATAGTCCAGAAATGCCTGATAAAACGGGGATGAGGGATCTTCAAAATCTTCCCACAGATAATGATTCAGTCGATCGGTCCCAGTGAAGACGAACATAATGTTCCGCCAGGCTTCACGATCCCAGTGGTGATGCAAAGCTTCGCAGCGAGCCGACATGACTCTTCGCAATTCTTCGACAAACCGCGGCTTGCCTTTTTCCACCAGCGACATGTCAGCGTCGACGGAATACTTAATGCTTTCCAGCCACGGCAGCTGTTCCGGCGGATGAACGGCTCGTTTCAGATCCAGCGCGACAAATCCTGAAACCAGCATCCCGTGCATGGACTGAGCCGGATAGGTCTGCGGCACATTCATGATCAAACTTGGCCCAGCTCCTTCGCGGGCCCAGAATGGCTTAGCGCGGAAAGTTCGCGACGATGTGAAGCCAAGCGTGTAACTTCCATCCATCAAGTCGGTGAACCCAAACACATTGTGACCGCCCGAGTTTTCGCCCGTCACAATGGAGGCCCACGCCGCCGATGATACTTCGGGCAAGGCGGATTTCATGGGAACAAGCGTGCCGGTCTTGAGCAATTGGGCGCTGTAAGGCATGACGCCCAAATCGGCAAACTGCTGCCACATCCAGCGCGGCAGGCCGTCGATCCCCAGCAGGAATGTGTCCATCACTTCGGCCTCCTTTCCGCCATGATTTCAAAATTCATCGTCCGTCGTTCTGCGATGCCAGCCCTGCAATGTTGTGCAATCAACAGGGCTTTGTGGATCAAACACCGTCAGATGTAGCCTAGCCGACGAAGTCGTTCAGTGACCGCTTCAGTATCCTGTTCATCCATAAAGTCGTCTGCATCACACGCGCAAACCAGAGTGCAGTGCAGATGCGACACGTGCCTTGCAGCCAGTTCCCTGACCACGAAGTCCGCGTCGCTGCAGTTTTCGTCGGAGACCACGACAATGCGGGCCATGCCCTTATTGAGAACTGTCGACAATGAAAAGGCGAGCGGATATTTCCACTGAACCATTGATGGTGTGTGGCTGCATCGCAACTGATCACCCTCTGCGCAAAGAAACTGAGTCCCCGCGATTGTGTTCAGTGGCTGCTGCGTCAGGTTAAGAATGGTGTCCCCGGCCAGCAGGACCTCGGTGATCGAATTGGCCGTGCTTGAACATTCCGTTGTCATGGCACATCGTCCAGGATTGCGATGGAATCGAACCCATCCATGGGTTCGAGCCCATTAACTCTATCTGTCCGGCGGATTTGCGACAACACGGCTTTTGAGCAGCAAAAATTGCCTGTCAAATGGCAAAACGCCAACGCGGGGTCGGGAACGCTGCTACCCTTAGTGCGAGTTATCAGCCGTTTGCTCGATTTGCTGTGATTTTCGGTACCTGCAATGGGAGGCGACAGCCCATGGGCACTCGTTTTGTAGCGGAACGCGTCAAGCGTTGCGGTGATTGCCGCTAAAAGGCACGTATTCCGAAAGCCTTGGCGGCTTCCGCTACGACAATTCCCTTTTAAATCGAGTACCCTTGGGCGACAATCAGCGACGAACCAATTTTGAGGCCCGGGGTCTCGCTTTCTTCAAGGAATCTACCTTGGGGGCATTCCGGCGTTGCTCAGAGCATGCTGCGTCCGTAGAATCCGCCACAAAAATTGTTGAGAGGCGTTTTTGCCCCGCAATGCACTTTGTCGTGGGTTTTACAGCCAAATTTGGTGGCAGCACCTGTGCTGCCGAAGCAAATAAACTTCCGGAAGAAAACGTCCAGAAAAGCCGGCGGACAAAACTGTCCAACTTACCGTTTTAGACAAGACATTCCCATGAAACACGTTCTCTCTGCTTTGGTCATGAATCAGCCTGGCGTTCTGGCTCATATTTCCGGCATGCTGGCTTCGCGCGCGTACAACATTGACAGTCTGGCCGTCGGGGCGACCGAAAATCCAGAGCTGTCCCGCATCACTTTTGTGGTGAATGAAGACGAGAAGAAGCTGGATCAGGTCCGCAAGCAGCTGGAGAAAATTGTCACCGTTGTTCGCGTTCAGGACTTCTCCGGCTCTGATTTCGTGGAGCGTGATCTGATGCTGATTAAGGTCAGCACAGAAAACGGACGACGTGGCGAAATCCGGGAACTGGTCGACATCTTCCGCGGTCGAATTGTGGACGTCGGCGCGACTCACGTGATGATCGAAATCTCTGGTCGTGAAAGCAAGATTGATGCATTCATCGATCGCATGCGCGAATTCGGAATTCTCGAAATGGTTCGTACGGGCCGAATCGCGATGATGCGCGACAAAACCATCACCGAAGTCATTGGCTCCGAAGAAGTCGAAGCCGCGCCATCTGCTGGTGTGAAGTAAGGCGAGCGGCAGATAAGACCTTACCGTACGACGGACTTCCAAGTCCGTCGAAACGAATGACGGACAAAGATGTCCGTCGTACAGCAGGTAAATTTTTATCTGCCGCTCGCCTAACAGCGGCCGCGATGAAAATCAGGCAGCAGCCGGGAGCAATTCTGCGCCGACGGCGTCAATCTGTGCCGGAGTGATTTGAGTCAGCTGCTCGGCGTAACCAACCAGCAACGCCATGTCGCACAGGCGATTGATTCGCCTTGGGTTGCCTGCTGTGATCTCGAACAATCGCTGAAGCGCTTCCGGAGTAAAAATATTGGGCGGGCCTGAAACCTGCTTTAGGCATTCCGAAACGTAGTTAGCCGTTTCGCTTGCCGTAAAGCCTGACAACGGTGTGGCCACTGCAATGCGTTCGCTGAGTTCGCCAATTTTTCGCAGCCGTGACGACAGCACTGGCAGGCCCGCCAGCAGAATTGAGAGACGGATTGAAGGATCCGATTCCGCAAGATTCAGCAGTGGCTGGACAACAAACTGCAGGGCATCTTCCGACAGCAGGTGAGCGTCATCAATGCACAGCAAAGGCTGCTGATTGCGTTCTGAGAATGCACGGAGCGATTTCTGGATGTCACGCAGAACGTTATCCGTTCCAGTATGTTCTGTGTTGGCCGACTGAGAAAGTTCCGACGCGATCAGGCGCAGCAGTTCATCGCAGCCCAGCGCGGGGAAAACGATGTGTACGAATGGCCGCAACTCAGCATGTTCCGCTGCGAAGACGCGAACAAGCGTGGACTTTCCGGTTCCCGTCAGGCCCATAATCAAGCCCGGACCGGCGAAGTTATCCAGACCGTATTTCAGACGTAACAATGCTGCGTGGTGCGACTTGCTGCGATAAAAATGAGCCAGCTCGCTGCGATTTGCGAATGGTTTTCCAGTTAACTTCCAGAAGGCTTCGTACATAATCCCTGAGTCCTGATTTTCTGCTGGCGTTTGCGCGTTGAGCAAAGGTCAGACGAGCAATTATTTCAGTGGTTGAATTTGACCGGTCAGTCTTGCATTGCGTGAGACTGAAGATGAAGCCGGTCCAAATGTCGAATGGTTCGAACCGATGTGTTTTGCTGAGCCGCCGTTATCCTGAGCCGCGGAGACGGCTTCGGTAGCGGTCGAGACGGCAGGCGTGGTTGTGTCGTCGTTCGCGGCGGTTGCCGACTCCGCTGGAGGAATTGAAAACGGAAACGGATCTTGCGGAGATGTTTCAACAGGGTCTGCAGGCTCGCGAAGAGGGCGAACTTCCACAGCATCAAATTCGGAAAGCAGCGAGTCTACAGACGATTCCGATGTCTGCGCGGCTGACTCGCCGGATACCCCTGACCGACCAATTCCCTGAGTGTCGTCAAACCAGACGATTGCCATGCAGACCAGGACAACCACAGCCGCCGTCGGGCGACGATGATCGAGCAGAAATTCAAGCTTTGATCGTTGGGCGTTCGCGGCCGACACCTCAGCCGAAATCGGAACCGTTGCGTACTCTGGAATTTCGTCGGATGAGTCAGTGTCGTCTGTGCATTCTTGTAACGCGGTTGCGGTGTGTGGTGTGGGGATCGCCGCTTTGGATCTGGGATGCGGTATTATCTTCTGCAGGGCGTTGCCAAATACGTCTTTCATTGCCCGGCCCCTGTAACTGAGTCTCAGATTGGTAGATGACGATGCGAAAACCCTGAGCTCCTGCGAAAAGTGAGCAAAGGAACCCTTATTGTGCCCTGTCTTCCTGTCTTGCCTGGTGTGTTTCTGTGTGGGGCACGAATGCTGTGTATCGGACTGATCGACGTCCGGGTGTGCCAAACTTGATGGTCCTTCTGATTGTGACGGAGCAAGCGGACGAATTGACAGGCAAACGCAGCTCGTTCGGTGTGAACAGCCGGTCGGAGTGTGGCCTCTGTCACAGGGCGGTCGACGAGGAATTCCGGGCCGAGTTTCAAAAGCGTTTTGAAAAGCCGGATGAATCTTCGTAAAACTCAGTCAGTGGGAAAACCGTGCGGGTCTCTTTCTGCAAAGGAATCGATTCTGCTGGTCCCGCCCGAGTTCTGCCAGAGTCACGTATTTGTCAGCTGCATGCTGATGGACGAAAGGAAAAAGCCATGCCAGTTTCTGAAGACACGGCGAAGAAAAAGACAGAAACACAACTTGCCACATTCGGCGGCGGTTGCTTTTGGTGCACAGAAGCTGTCTTCCTCAAGGTCAAAGGCGTCAGCAAAGTCGTCAGCGGCTACACTGGCGGCGCTAAGCCAAATCCCACCTACAAGGAAGTCTGCACCGGTCTGACCGGACATGCCGAGGTGATCCAGATTGAATTTGATCCCGCTCAGGTCAAATTTGAACAGTTGCTGGACGTGTTCTTTCATACGCACGACCCCACCACAAAAAATCGCCAGGGCGCCGACGTGGGGACTCAATATCGTTCGTCCGTGTTCTTCCATGATGAAGAACAAAAAGAGGCCGCGAAGAAGGTGATCGCGGAACAGGACAAATCGGGCGACTTCAGTGATCCGATTGTCACCACGATCGAAGAGTTGAAGAAATTTTACCCGGCTGAGGACTATCACCAGGACTATTTCGCTCAGAATCCAGGCAACCCCTATTGTCAGGCCGTTGTGGGCCCGAAGGTAAGCAAGTTCCAGAAGCGCTACAAAGAGATGCTGAAGAAAGACGACGCCTCCGAAAAGTAAACGCGATGAAGTCGCGGGCTTCGGAATTCATTGGTTTCTGACAGCCGGCGCGGTCATTCCCGTCGGCTGCTTCGATCGTCATCCAGTCTTTCCCGCCGCGGATCCCGGGATTCCTCTTCAACCACGTTTTCGTGGGCCGCCATTTTTACCAGAGATTCTTCGGATTTTTCATCGCCAGACTCGGCTTCCTCGGCCGCTTTGCGTTCCGCTTGGCGTTGCTGTTCCACAGTCCGTCCGACAGCATATCCAACGGCACCTCCACTGACAGCCAGTGCGATGTTGGCGACGGGAGTCATAAAGAATCCAGCCGGCACCATGGTCTCGACCACGGCTTGGGGATACTGATCGCGGTAGACTCCAGATTCCAACTGCCAGTTGTCTTGAGCCTGAGCGTAACAGACGACGTCGTTGACTGCGCGAGTCGTCTTCCACAGTGTCACAAGGGGAAGAGTGTTGACCGCCGCGTAGGCGCCCGATGCCTGGCGGTTGTGAACGTCCTTTGCATACGCGGCCGCATGCAGGGAATCCGACAGGCGACCGGAATTGACATACAGACTGTTTGTGAACGGATTGTAGTCGTCTCTTTTCAGGACCCGGCCGGGCATGATCATGTAGTTGATCATGGTGAAGGTGCCGGCAGTGTATTTCCAGACGGGTGCAATCTCATCGTTTTCGTAAAGCCTCTTCCATTCGCCCAGCGGATCGTACTGATTCACCATGACCAGCACGTCTGCGATGTTGTTCTGCTGCATGTAGTCCGTCAGGGTCTCGCGAGTCTCTTCGGATGGCGTATGATTGTCGCTCAGGCGTCCGCCCAGCAGAAGGCGCGAAGGCAGCTCAACGACCTTCTGCATGCCGTCCAGAACGATGTTGGGCTTGCCATATTTGAAGGTGATTGCATCAGAAGATTCCCGCAGTTCATCGCGGGCCGTCAGATGCTGATACGGGTTTGGACCCGAGGCGCAACCAACGAAGGTAACGGTCAGCAGCAGAGCCGGCCACAGCCTGCCGACCGCCACAGTTCTGCCTGAGAACGTGAGATCCACCGCCAACAATTTCACTGCCTCCATACTTAAACCTGCTGCCCTGGCCTCCTGCCGCGCTGCTCACCCGGACTTGCACATTGATTTTTCGGCAATTAGTCGGCTCAGCAAAAGTCCGGAGAGAGAGACGGACATGTTCTTCACCATGAAGTGACTGTTGTATGGGGAACATCGTCCATTCGGCAGCTATTGCCGAAGAAAGATGTGTCTTTGGATTGTTCGACGCTGACAGATTTACGAATGCCGCTGACGATGTGATAAACAATTGGGTTCATAGGGGCTCGGATGCGGCGATGTTTTTCTGGGGGAACGTCGGGCAAATCCAGAGAGAAACGTGCCCGCAAAAAGCGTCTGAGAATGTGTCAGTTACGGGCGCTTCAGGAGGAAAAATGCAATCGCGGCCGGCAGGCGATTTCGCTAACCTTCCGTCCGAAAGTTTATCTGTCAACATCTGGACTCCCCCAACAGCATTCATTGCGAATTCTGCCGCTTGGGTGGCAAAGAGATTCTGACCGGACGGCGGTTGAGACGGATTTTGTGTTTCGAATTGTCTGGCAGAAATTTCTGCCCGGGATCTGCTGCTCACATGGAAGTCAAAGATCGAGTTGTAGTTGTGACGGGTGCTGGCCGAGGAATCGGAGCGGCGCTTTGTCATCGATTTGCGAACGAAGGGGCTCACCTGGTGGTTGTTTCCGACTGCGATGAACGCGCGGCCGTCGAGGTTGCGGCGGCGGTTGGTTCTCGGGCGATGGCCGTTCGATGCGACGTTGCCAATGAACTGGACGTGCAGCATCTGGTGGAACAGTCGATTAGCAGCGGCGGACGGATCGACATCTTCTGTTCGAATGCCGGGATCACCGTCAAAGGCGGGCTGGAATCGCTCAACTCAGACTGGCAGCGGATGTGGGATGTGAATGTAATGTCGCGTTTGTTCGCGGCACGAGCTGTTATTCCTCACATGCTGGAGCGTGGTGAAGGCTACCTCGTGCACACTGCATCAGCAGCCGGCGTGATGACCGAAATTGGTTCCGCGTCGTATTCGGTGACCAAGCATGCGGACGTTGCAATGGCAGAATGGCTGTCGGTGTGTTACGGCCGCAGCGGCATTCGAGTCTCCTGCGTCTGTCCGCTGGGAGTTGAAACAGACATGCTGGATGATTCGGACCCCATCCATCGTTATCTGCATCTGCATGCGATCAGTGCCGATGAGGCCGCCGGGGCGGTGATAGAAGGAATTCAAAAGGAACTGTTTCTCATTCTGCCGCACCCTCAGGTGCTCGACTTCTTTCGACTGAAGACCGAAGACTACGATCGGTGGCTTCGCGGAATGCAGCGACTACGCCAAAAGTTGACTCGTGCTGAAGCAAAGTCGACCGACGACGATCACAAAGCCGCTGTGGGTTGATTTTCGATCTGCGATTTTCGATTGGCGATTGGCGATTTGAAATCTTAAATCTTAAATCTTAAATCTTAAATGCGTGCTCTCTCCGCGTCGCCAAATGCAGTCTGAACCTAAGCACCCGTGCAAAAGTTTCTTCGTTTAACGGCAAGCCGAAGGCGTCAGTCTTCTGTTAATTTGCCTACGCCTCCGGCTCGCCGTTAAACGAATTATTCCCAATAACTTGTGCGTGGGTGCTTACTGCCCCGGCGGAGATTCGACGGAAAGAAAAGCACTATCCGCCGCTTTCAGAGGCGTCGCCGCCGAGCAGCTCTTTCAGCCGTCGGATCGCACGCAGATACCGCATTCCGGCCGCAGGGGCACTGAGCTGCAGGGCTTCGGCGACTTCGCTGTTCCCTAGGTGTTCGAAGTGACGCATGATAACAATCTCGCGGTCATTTTCCTCGAGCTGATCCAGAGCCACCAGAAAACGTTCTTCCATTTCTTTTCGCAGCGCAGCAGCGGCGGGAGTCAGCTCGGCATCTTTCAGCAGCGCGGCAAGGTCGGCGGCCGATTGTTCGTCGGAGCCAAGGCTGCTCAGATTTTGTTCGCGATCCACCGATCTTCGTTGCGCTGCACGATGTCGTCGGTGCATGTCGATAATGCGATCTTTGGCCAGTTGCCGCAGCCAAAGATGAAACGGCATGGTTGGGTTCGCCATGTAGGCGGTGAGACGCTGGGAGGCCTCCATCATCACGTCCTGAACAACGTCGCTCGCGTCGACGCGTCGAGCCACCGCGTGGTCCAGTCGCATTTGGATCATCCGACGAACGGCTTCGCGATGCCGGTCCATCAGACGATTCATTGCCGACGCATCACCGTCTGCCACGCCTTTCAGAAGTTCCTGAGTTAATTCACCTTCCGGCCACATACCGATCTCTCTTTAGTCATTCAGTTTTGGGTCATTCAGTTGCTCTGAGAAACCACGCCCAGGATGTTTCGACAGAACTTTCAGGATCATCGTCCAGCGACAATCCCGAAGCTCGGCTTTTTACACAAGCCGGGCTTCACGCCAGACTTAAAATACACATTCGACGGAGGCTTACTTCTTTGCATCAGTCTGTTCGATCTCAAACGAATATACCGTCTTTGACTCAAACTTTGCACCCGGCTTCAGGATGGTCGTCGGGAAGTCCGGATGGTTCACAGAATCCGGATAGTGCTGAGTCTCGAGGCACAGAGCACTGCGGTGAGCGTAAACCGTGCCGCCTTTTCCTGTTTGACCCTTGAGGAAGTTGCCCGAATAAAACTGAATGCCGGGTTCGGTCGTTGTCACTTTCATGTTACGCCCGGACTGAGCTTCGACCAGGACAGCCGCCAGCGTCATGGATTCTGCGGCCTTCTTCTCATTCAGCACAAAGTTATGGTCATAGCCAATCGCCGCAGTCTTCCCGATGGATTCAATACGCTCGCCGATTTTAGTGCTTTGACGGAAATCCAGATCCGTGCCTTCGACATTGGCAATTTCGCCGGTCGGGATCATCGTGTCATCCCCAGGCGTGTACTTGTCCGCATTCAGCTGCAGACTGTGATCAAGAACCGTCGCACTGCCTTCGCCTGCCAGATTGAAATAGGCGTGGTTTGTCAGATTGACAGGAGTTGCCTTGTCCGTCGTCGCCGTGTAAGAGATTGAGATGGAGTTAGCATCCGTCGGAACAAAATAGCTGACAGTCACGCTCAGGTTTCCAGGATATCCTTCATCGCCATCGGGGCTGGTGAAGCTGAACGTCACGCCCTGCCCTTTCTCATCTGCAAATGGCGCGGCCTTCCAGATAACTTTATCCAGGCTGCGGGCAACACCACCGTGCAGATGATTGGGCTCGTTATTAATCGCCAACGTGTATTCTTTGCCTTCGAGCGTGAATTTGCCTTTGGCGATGCGATTGCAGACTCGACCGGTTGTGCAGCCGAAGTACTGGTTATCTTCTGATTCGTAGCCGGTGACGTTGTCAAAGCCCAGAAGAACGTCGGCCGATTTTCCAGTGCGGTCAGGGACATGCAGCTGCACCAGAGTGGCTCCGCGAGTCATCACTTTGGCAACCAGGCCGGTCTTATTCTTCAGAGTATAGATCTCGACCGCTTCGCCACCTTTGGTTTTGCCAAAGGGTTCAGGAACCGGTTCAGCGGCGGACACGACAGCTGTCATCAGGAATGCTCCAAAAATCAATGCGTTCAGTTTCATGGATTCTTGCCTCGAGAATGGGGGACAGATGAACGGCTCAGCACGTTGCGGGAAACGTGAAAGGCCAAGCCGACCAGGTGGGGAGACGGAGGTTGCGGTTAGACATTTCCGCCGTCCGAGTTGAGATTATCCTGAACCGGGGAGACAGGTACAAGTGACGTCAAATTTGTGTGTTGCGGAAGATCGTGCTAAACTTCTGAAATTCAGCCCGTGAAGGCTTTATTTCGAAATGCGGTCGATCACATCCGACTGCGATCATTGTCGGATTCTGTTTCATCATCGTCTTCCGTCACAGGAAGAGCCAAGTCAGAGGCCCTATGGTCTCCTGAGGAAGTTGACGTTCAAATGGCCAAGCGGAAATCTCAGGCGGAAGCTGACAGTGCATCGGAAATCGGACTGGAAGAGGCGATGGCAGAACTCAGCCAGATTGTCTCGCGGCTGGAATCCGGACAGGTCACGCTGGATGAGTCACTGGCTCAGTTTGAGCGAGGCATGTCATTGCTGCGCACCTGTCATCGAAAGCTCGATGTCGCCGCGCAGCGAATTGAACTGGTGACGCAGCTTTCTGCCGAGGGTGAAGTTTTGACCGAGGATTTTGATGCGACGTCCACATTCCAGCGAAGCGCCTCCGCCGATGCTGCAAGAACGTCTCGCAAGACGGCAAAGCCCGATCCGGAAGATGACGACGGCGGACTGCTGTTTTAATCCGGCCTGATAAAGACCGGCTCAGTCCGACACGTCGCGGAAAGCTTCACGAGGACGAGGCTGCTCGGAATGGTCGAGTGATCATGGCCCAGAGTTTTGAAAAGAGCCCCGGGTTCAACACCTTCTCCGTCCAGGTTTTGCGAGACGCTGTAAAGTTGCCCCAGGCGAGGCCAACGTAGGGTCTATAGGTGTCTCTGACAGAAGCCCACAGCCCCTGTCGGCGAATTTGACTCAGAGCGGTCACGTAATGGCCAAAGATGTTTCGGTTCACAATTTTCCCAGCCACGAAAAGGCCGGTGAGACTGCCGTGAGAAACCTTTCGGATGGATTCCACCGCCTGCATGGCAACTGCGCCTGACACGCCCAGCAGGCTGATCTGTTCTGACGCGGCCAGTTGCTTCATGTCCATCCAGATGCGGCCGATTTCGGCTTCCGGAATCAGGAGCGCCGGATCAACTTCGCTCAGCGCCTTTCGAGTCTGTTCGAAGCTCGTCCGGAGTTCGTCCAGTGACAGGGGCGGTGTATCGAAATTGTTCGCAGCGCTGCTGCTGGCCTTTTTGACCGCTTCAAACAAATCATCCACGCGGTGAATTGTGGAACTGTCGTCGATCAGGCCCTGTGATTGAAGTTCCTGAGCCAGTTCATGCAGATACGTCTTCGTTCCGTAAGCCGCATCGCTGACAATCGCCAGAATCCACAGCGGCGAGACATGCAAAGTGGCGAGTCCGGCGATATCAATAAAACTGCCCACGGCTTTCCGCGCGATAAATCGCCCGGGATTGCCCGCGGCTGGATCTGCGTTTGCCTTACTCACCGCCGACGCGTCCGTGGCTGCCGCGCTGGCGAGGGAAGCCGCTGGGTTCGCTGGGCTGTCAGTCGCCAGGGTCGCGACGTTGGCCAGCAGAAAATTCAGCGAGTTCCGGACGGCCACTTCGTAGCTTTTGGAATCCTGAAACGCCTGTGGAACGACAAACTCAGCGATCTCTTTTGCCGTGCCGGCCGTTATCCCGACAGCGCTTCGCACAAACCGTTCGGGAAGAGAAAGCCCGTAGAAAAGTCTGGTCAGCAGTTGATCGCCGGTGGATGTTTCAGAAGCAGGCTCGGTCAGAGGCACGGAATCTGTGGGAATTTCGGGATTGCATTCAGTCATCGCGTGAGTTCTTCCGGCAAAGTGATGAAATGCCAATGAGCCGCTTGGCAGAACTGGTCATTTAAGTTCTGGTCATGCTTAAAGGCAATACCGTTCAAAAAGTAGCAGGCACACCCCGTGTGCCGTCCGCCGGGCTGCGAAAACACTGTTCTTCTTGGGGCTGCGGCACATGGAATGTGCCTGCTACTAGGAATATTTGAACGGTATTGTGTTTAAAGGCACAGAAAAGGGAAGATCCGTTTTCGATTGCTCGGTCCTGTGAAGCTGCTGATTTTTTTAGACAGTTTGATGACTCATGTTCGATAAATTGAAACGAATGTTTGGTGGTGATGAGTCTCCGACAGAAGCCGAGCGTGAGGCTCAGCGCGTTGCCGAGCTCCAGGCGGACGAAGCATTGCTGGCTCGCTGGACCACCGAGTCCCTCGATGGACGTCGGATCGACACTTTTGTGCCAGCCGGGGAAACACCGCCCGTTGCGGTCGTCCTGTTTCTGCATGGTCACGGCCGTATTCTGCTGAACGAAAACCGTGTCTTTACAAAACTGCTTCAGGACAATCACCTTGCGGCCGTCTGTCCGGATGGAGGCCGAAGCTGGTGGCTGGATGTTGTCTGTGAAGAGTTCGATTCGGAGCAGACTCCGCAGCAGTGGTTGCTGGATTCTGGCCTGCCATTCATCGAACAGAAATTTGCGATTGGGCCTCCACGGATTGCGTTGCTGGGCATCAGCATGGGCGGCCAGGGAGTTCAGCAGCTGGCCTATCGATACGCATCAAAGTTCCCGGTCGTGGCCGCGATTTCTCCAGCAGTGGATTTTTTTCAGCTCTACGGCTCAGGCATTCCTCTGGACACCATGTTTCCTGACGCCGAATCAGCACGGCAGGCGTCCGTGGTGCTCAATCTGCATCCACTGGCCTGGCCACGTCACCAGTTCTTCTGCTGCGATCCTGCGGACACGGAATGGTTCGATGGCGCGGCGCGGCTGGGGATGAAGCTTTCTTCGTCCGGCATTTTGCATGAGCGGGATTTGGAAACGACCGGCGGAGGCCACTCGTGGGACTACTTCAATCGGATGGCTCCCGCGGCTCTCAATCACATTGTGACAAGCCTGAGGAAAGTTGAGTAAGCCTCGTTCGATCAATAATTGTCGCCTTTCGCTCCGCGAAAGTAGCGTTCATTCGCGGAGCGAAAGGCAACGATCAGACACTTATTGATCGAGCGATCCTAACCCGTTGGCGAAGTCCGTTGGCTCGGTGACGGTTGAGGAATCGCCGATCAACGTTCGCTGGTTGACTGCATCATCGCATCGACTTCCTCAACAATTTCCGCCGGATCATCAAGGAACTGACGCAGATGTTCTTCGGTCGTAAAGAACCAAAGACGTTTGCGGAAGAAGGCGGCAAACTGCAGGTCGCCCTGAACTTCCTGCTCCTCATTCAGCAGCGTGATGGGACAAAATCCATCCAGCATCGGCCAGTAGTTCCCCGGTTGAGCCTCGAACTTCTGTTTGTTCTCGGCACTGCTGAAAAACAACAACCGGTCGCGGTAGAACAGCTGATAGCCTGGCGAACCCGCAGCGATTTCCCGGTTTTCAACTGCATTCACGATGCAGGTTCCGTCAAAAGCAGGCTGACTTTTCGTTTCCCTGGCTGGATTTTCCGTAGTTGGACGACTGTCAGACAACGTAGCTCGGCCACTGGAATCTTCCGCGGGCTCTTCGGAGTTGATCGTTGCAAAGAAATCTTCGTCGGCCGCAGCATCCTGCAATGCTGGCTGGCTGGGCACGGTCGGCTGCGAAACCGCCTGGACGGTTGTTTTGGCGGAAACAGTTTGCTTGCGCGGAAGTTCCACCGGTTCCAAGGCGAGTTCTTCCGGCTTCGTGCGAGGATTCACATATGCTTTTGGTGAAGTGGACGGGGTGGCCGTTGCGGCTGGCTGCTGCCTGCGGGCAGCCACTCTTACGTTGGCTGATTTATTGCCTGCCGGGAGTTGGCCGAGTTTCGTCAGTAAAGCTTCGGGCGTTTGAAAGCCGGAGATACGTTCAATGATCTTCAGGTCAGGTGAAACGACAAGAACTGCCGGCAAGCCTTTGATGGCAAGATCCGTCACAAGCTGCTTGTGCTGATCGGCATCAACCCTGACCGCCACATATCGCTCATTGACAAAACTAACGACGGCCGGATCAACGAAAGTCGTTTTCTCCATGCGTTTGCAGTAGACGCACCACGACGCAGTGAATTCCAGCAGCACCGGCTTTCCTGTCGCAGAGGCGCGCTGCAAGGACCCTTCAATGTCCGTCGACCAGGGAATTTCGCTGCCGCAGGCTACGCCCTGCAGAGCGCCTGTGACGGCAAGTGCCAGAAGGAAAAGATGCGCGTGAAAAATTCGAACAGTCATTGCAGAGCCCCGATCCTTTGGGCGCGGAAAACTTGACCTGGGTTGCTTATCGGATGCCACACGGCCGGTTCGTGTGAAAGATCTTCGGAAAATGTGGCACAGTCGGCAAAGTGCAGCCAGTCGAGCGAAGACGTATTCTCACGGAACCCACGCGTACCAACGCCAATGGCAAAAATTGCCGGACAGCGAAGTCCCAACGCGAGGTCCAAAGTCGTTGTTCGATCTGCGGACAGCACTGGTTATCGTTTACGCCTGACATTTCCTTGCCGTACTGGATTCCATCAATCGTTTTGTTTGCGGATCAATAAACTCCTCTGGCTGCCGGTATGCCGCTTATGCGGGCAGGGACGGCAAAACAGGCCGACTTTTCCTTTTCTGCCAGCCTGTGGACTTTCGGAATCGTGGTAGAAAGCGACAACCTGTAATAATCGCTTCCCGGTCGTCTGCTGTCCTGGCAATGAGCCGTCCAGGACTTTCAACACTGGGTTTGGGAACTAAAGTGGATCAGGGCCTGAAATGCAGCAGGTCTGGCTGCTCAATCGAATATGTTTACCAGCAACGCGGTAATCCCAACTATGCTATCACTCACTTCTTTGCCGTTTCGCTTCCTCAGCCGCCCGTGCCGTCGGTTCCATCGCAGCAGTTGCTCACTCCGCTCGTCCGCGGTCAGAGCGATTGACGGTCTGGAATCGCGACTGCTGCTGACGGTGGTCAACATGAGCGACAGCGAACAGTTGATGCTGGAACTCATGAATCGGGCGCGAGCCAATCCGACCGAAGAAGCGACTCGGTATGGAATTTCGCTCAATCAGAATCTGGCTGCGAATACGATTTCGACGGTTCCCAAACAACCTCTGGCTGCTCACCAGACACTTGAAAATGTGGCCGTCGCTCACTCGCTTGACATGCTCAGTCGAAACTTTTTTGCTCACACGAATCCGGATAGCACCACCGCCGGCGGACGTGCCACGGCCGCCGGTTACAACTGGAATTTGATCGCTGAAAACATTGCTTATGTCGGTTACTTTGGGACCGCAAACCCAACGGCGCAGACTCTGAAGGCGCATGAGCTGCTCTTCAAAAGCGCAGGGCATCGAGTCAACATTTTACGAGACAGTGTTGAAGAAGTCGGCGTCGGGATTCGTGACGGTGCTTATGGTCTCGCGGGCAGCAATGCCACGCTGGTGACCGAACTGTTTGGACAACGAAACCTGAATCCGTTTATTACGGGCGTGGTCTATTCGGATACCAACGATTCCAATTTCTACGACATCGGCGAAGCTGTTCGAGCCGGGACCGTCACTGCTCGCAGGCTGAGCGACGGGGCCACATTTACAGAGACCATCGGCATTTCCGGCGGTTACGGGATCATTGTTCCGGCCGGCAGCTATTCGGTGGAAGCCTCATTCACGGTCGGTGGTGTTCCGAGTCTGCTGACTCAGACAGTGACCGTGAACACTTTGAATATCAAAGCGGACTTCGACGCGACCACAGCTCAGCCTGTGCAGCTCAACGGCACGACGCTGAATATCCGCGGTACGAACCTCGCCGTCGTTATTTCTGTCACAAAAAAAGTCACGTCGCTCGGTGAGGAAAAGGTGAATGTGTTACGAAACGGCGTGAATTACTCGTTTAACTTTTCCGCCGTAGCAGCCCTGGCCATTGATGGATACGCTGGAGCTGATCGCCTGACCGTCGACAGTCAGATTACCATTCCGGCAACGATTCTTGGTGGTGATGGAAACGATACGCTGACCGGCGGAGGTGGTGCGGATCAGCTTTCCGGCGGAAGTGGAAACGACACTTATATTTTCGATGCTGACACGTTTTTGGGAAGTGACACGGTCACGGATACCGCTGGCCTGAGAGACCTGCTTAACTTTCGACTCACCACAACACGGTCAATCGCGATTGATCTGTCGAGTACCAGCGCTCAGGTGATCAATGAAGGCCTGACGCTCACTCTTTCCGGCAGCAATGTCCTTGAAAATGTGATTGGCGGATCAAAGAACGATACGCTCACGGGCAACGCGAGAAACAATACTCTGAACGGTGGGCCGGGCGCTGACCGGTTGATGGGTCGTGAAGGCAATGATCTGCTGATCGGCGGCCCAGGAGCCGACATGTACCTGTTCGACACCGATCTTGCGCTGGGAAGCGATACCGTTGATGAATCGGGCGGAGGAATTGATGGGCTGAATTTCAGTTCCACGACGACACGGGCCATCGTGATCAATCTGGCGATTGCAGAACTTCAGGTCATCAACGCTGGCCTGTCGTTGACACTCGGCGCGGGAAACACGATTGAAAATGTGTTCGGCGGATCACTCGGAGATACGCTGCTTGGAAACAGCCTTTCGAACCGCATTGTGGGTAATTCCGGGCATGATATCCTCGTCGGATTTGATGGCAACGATCGACTTGAAGGTGTCGCAGGACGCGATCTTCTGATCGGCGGTAATGGGCTGGATATACTGCTCGGAGGAACTGATGACGACATTGTTATAGGCGGCCAGCTCCAGACAGACGCGCTGCTCGGCGGTCTTAACGCGTTTCGAACGGAATGGACATCCGTACGAACCTATGCGCAGCGAATCCAGAATCTACGCGCCGGCGTCGGACCTTCTAATGCTTCACTCAAGGCCGGCGTCAGTGTTCTGAATGACTCCAACGAAGTCGATACGATCACCGGCAGCACCGGGAACGATTGGTACTTTCGAGCGGTCGATGATGTTATCACCGATTTGCTGAACACTGAGATCGTCGATCTGCTGTAATCGGACTTTAGAGCGCGGAACGGTTGAAGAGTCATTCGAAACAATGCCCCGCTTTACTGAAGGGATTGCTGGAATTCCGTTCTGGATGAATCAATGAAAAACTGTTTAACCCGTTGCTGACGGGGGTCAGCGCAATGTTTCCCGCCCGAAGCGCCAACGTTGTTTGTGTCCCGGCCTGAAAGATCATGGTATGTCGGCCCAACGCGACGCCACTGTCTGCCACGGGGTAAACCTAACTGTGCTGCGAGCAAAACCAGTAATTACGCGGTGCATTGAAAAAAAAGAATAACACTCCTGAATCTATTGGAAGCCCGTATCCTCAAACCCAGTGCCTAAGCGGGCCATTGACTTTTTGAACGGTATTGCGTTTAACCGATCTTTTTGCCGGCGTTCGCTTCGCTGAAATCCACGTTGTCTTCAAAGTGGCGCAACAACACATAAGCAATCGTGACACCGCTGAAAAATATGCTGAGCTTCACGGTTTCGACCAGGAGGGCTCGAAACCAGCCGATCAACGTTGCGGAGTCGTCCGAGCTTGGGCTGCGGGTTGCTGCGGCTTGCTGAGCCAACTCGATCGCATGGCTCACAACCGATGACATGATCTGCCCGGCCAGCCAGAGGAAAATCATCAGAATTAAAGCGTAGCAGCCAGACATCCAGAAGCGGGAGAGGACATAAGAAATGCCTCTGCTGAGCGACTCCGGTCCATCACACGCATCGACACCAATGCAGGCCAGCGAAAGCAGCCACCCGACGCTGATGATGCCCATTGCCAGCAGAATTCCCATCGTCGTCAGCCACAGCGTGACACTCAGCCATGCGCATAAGCCGCTCGGTCCGCAGACGACCAACATCGTCGTTGTCAGAAGGCGATAAAAAACCAGAGCAGCCAGGCACAGACCGAGAAGTCCTGCTGTGGAAGTCAGCATGCTGCTCCAGGATTTCAGCGAATGCCAAACTGATCGAATGGCACCGGTCCGCGAGTCACGACAAAAGCGGATCCCAGCCGCACGGCTCACAGCAATTCCTGATACGCCAAGCACCAGAAGCGACAACAGTAATCTTGCCAAAGGCGCCATGCCCGCGCGAGTGCCATGGATCAGCAACTGCTTCGCATCATCCGCGATGCGGACCACAGGCAGCGGCAGAGCAATCGACCCAGCAAGTTCCTGCAGTGGACCGGGCCAGGCCGCGCTGCCCTGCGTGACGGCGGCAAGTGCCACGGTTCCGATGAAGGCAGGAAGAAGGCACTGCACGCTGAGGGCCAGTGGGAAAATTTCAAACAGCCGAAGTGACGGAACAGCGGTCCTCCAATTAATTTGCCTGACTCTTACTGCATCGTCATTCATCGACTCGTCCTGGTCGCTTGAAACTGCCCCGTCCCCGCCCCGGCATTTTCTGGCGCGGCACGGAGGGACTATACCCGGGCGGTGGAGAATAAAAACTGCACCTCCGATTGGCGGCCCCCCGGAAGACAAAGCTGAGACGCCGATGAGCCCCCGCTGAGTTCATCACAAGCCTTTGTGTTGAGCCTCGGTGTCAACCACAAATTGCTGTTCTGAAGTTCGGGATTCTAAGCCCTGCGATGTCTGCCAGAGGTGTCCAACATCGCACTTCGGAGATTTAAGAGTCTTCATAAGTTGTGGTTGTATTTGATGTTATGGAAAATCTGAAGTCGAGGCAAACGAGCGACTTTCGATCGTTCGACGATGCCGGCCAGACAGCACTGCGGTCCGAAAAAAACGAATTTTAAAAAAGGCAAAAATCATTTATCCCAATCGCCTGTATGGATCTGCGTCACATGCACAGCACACCGCTGCATAAGCAGACGCATCCTCCGCTTGACGGGGAAAATCTGATAGCTAAATTGCCCGCCAGTGGTGGTTTGTGGGGAGAAGTGGGAAGCCGTGTGGGCTTCTGCCAAAACCTGTGAACGACCAGAGTTTGAGTTCTTCCAATGGCACTCACAGGAACCTTTGAACGCACGATGGACGACAAGCTTCGGCTCGCCATTCCTCGGCCATTGCGGGACGGTTTTCGGGAAGCCGATTCGGAAGAGTTTTTTCTCGCACCGGGAAACGAAGGATGTCTGTCCATGTATTCGACAACGGGGTTTGAAGCCTTTGCATCGAAGATGGCCAGTGTATCCACCGGGCGAGTTCAAGTTCGAAACTTTCTCAGGTTGTACTACTCGCAGGCAGAACGCGTGCAGGTAGACAAGCAGTCGCGAATTCGGATTCCCGATCGACTGGTAAAAATGGCTGAGCTGAAACACAATGTGATTCTGATCGGAGTTCATGATCACGTTGAAATTTGGGACAAGGAACGGTGGGATTCATTCCTGTCTCAGAACGCGTCGCAGTTTGATGCACTGACGGCCGAAGCATTGGACCTGCCTCTGTCTTAGAAAACGGTTCTTGTGAGGTGGTCAGGGTCTGATTGCGACAACGTGACTCATGGAAGAGTCACTCTTAAACTCGCAATTTGCGAGAGTTGTGTTGGACGTGGCAATAAGCCGCCGAAAGCACTCAACCAGAGAAACTGCCGCGCGCTTTACCGGGCTTAGCGGAATTTCGCGATAGCATGGATGCGAATCGCCTCAGGACGGCCTGCAAAGGCCACAGCCGTCTGCTTCCATTAACCAGCATGGACGCTGGAGGAAGCAGACGGCTGAGTTCCCTGGGGATTGCTCATTTTACGTAGGTTAGGCTTCCAGCCTGACATTCATTTCAGAAAACCGACTGGTTGCTTCAAAGCAATGACAGGCTGGAAGCCTGTCCTACTAAATCAACAGACCGCCTGTCCGCAGTGGCACGTTCGAGTCAGCGATAAATCCCGCACGCCACCGACCCGCGGCCGGAGCTCAGTGCCACTCGATTTGACAAAGTAGGCGCCACTCTCCGAGTGACGAAGGCCGCAAAACACGGCCCCAGGCATTCATCGCTCGGAGAGTGATGGCTAATCGACTGTCATGGGACTGCCGCTCCCGAACAGTCGCTCCCTCGGTCGCCCGCACTTGCCACTACACTCCGCCATTCGTGTTTATCCGTGCCGATTTTTTTCGTGCCCGTTACTTCCTGCCGCGGTCACAGGCGCGAGAACACGACCGGCAGCCGGCCTTTCGCAAGAAGCCTGCGGATGCAATGGCGGAGTCTTTGCACTACGATCAGACGCAATCGCTCCGGTTTTTCATTTGACGTTGTCGATCTGCTCGATCCCAGAGGCGTTGCGTGTCACTGTTCGAATCCGTTTTTCTGCCGGCCTACATCGGTCCAGGCGCCGGGATCACGTTTCTCGGCTCGTTTCTGATTTTGTTCGCCGCGCTGGGCTTGCTGCTGCTTTCGATTCTGACGTGGCCGATACGCGTCCTGATCCTTTTTATCCGCCGCATTCGCCTGAACCTGAAACCGCTCGCCAGTCGCGTTATTGTCATCGGACTGGACGGTTTGGACCCGGGCCAGGTGCGGCGCCTGATGGCGGATGGCAAACTGCCGAATTTCCGGCGACTCGCTGACACCGGCCACATGTCAGACCTGGCGACAACGCTGCCGCCGATTTCGCCGGTCGCCTGGTCGTCATTTCAAACCGGAGTGAATCCTGGCAAACACAATATTTACGACTTTCTGAATCGCGATCTGCGAAATTATCTGCCCGAGCTCTCTTCGGCTCGCATTGTGGAAGGTGCTGCGACAGGCTGGCGACGCTGGTTTGGCGGCGGCACGACCGTCCGAATGCTGCGGAAGAGTCAACCGTTCTGGAAGATTCTTGGCGATCATGGAGTCTTCAGCACGATTCTGCGAGTTCCCATTACGTTTCCGCCCGAACGATTTTTCGGGCTTTCGTTGTCGGCTATGTGTACGCCCGACCTCCGCGGGACGCAGGGATCTTTCACTCTGTTCACCTCTGACATCGAAGAAGCCCGAGCGACAACCGGTGGTCTGCGGATTCACGTCACCAAGTCCGGCGACAAGATTGAGGCCCTGCTGCCGGGGCCACCCAAACCTGCGGGAGAGACTCCGGCCGATTATGAGTGCCTTTTGAAAATCCGCATTTTGGAAGATCGCCAGCAGGTGGAGGTTTGTGCGGGGACAAAAAAAATCGTGCTGCCTCTGGAAAAGGAATCGGACTGGCTGAAAATCCACTTTCGCGTCGG